>JBOFBL010000079.1:0-11217 GCA_051645545.1 Casimicrobium sp.
AGCGTATGTCTGTTTCAAAAAGTAGTGCCCATGAGTTCATGATTCGCCTCGTTTACGTGAGCACTTGTGCACCCGGGCTCAAGCTCGACGATGTGTACGCAATCATGCGTGCCGCGGATCCGCACAACGTAGAACAAGGGATCAGCGGCATGCTGTGCTGGTCAGGCGAATTCTTTCTACAGTGTCTCGAAGGCGAGCGCGCGCAAGTCAGCCGTTTGTTTGCGAAGATTTGCGGTGACACCCGTCATACCGATATCGAAATACTCATTGCCGCGCCGACCAATGTGCGCTGGTTTGGCGAATGGGGCATGGGGTTTTCGCGGCTTTTGGCGTCGCATCAACTTGATTTGCCTAGCGGTACCATGACGGGCTTCAATCCGTACCTGTTGCAGGCTAGCGATCTTGAATCCACATTCGAACAACTCTCGCAAGTTGCGCAGCGTTTGGCGATTTCGTGAGTGTTTTCCTGAGGCTCGCATCATTTGAGCCTGCATACAATCGCCGCATTACTCGATAAGGTATCGAGACAATACAAGTAACAGGCCATAAGGAGGCACCAGTGAAGATCGTATTGAAGCATGCGGCGCTAGCAGCGTCGATGAGTTTGGCGTTCGCATTTGCGGGCGCAGCGAGCGCGCAAAACGTGAAGATCGCATTTATTGAAGGGCTTTCCGGACCGTTTGGCGGCGTCGGTCAAAATCAATTGAAGCATTTCCAGTTTGCCGCAGAAAAATTCAGCGGTAAGGAAGCCAATAGCAAAGTGACGGTTGAAATCGTGCCGCTTGATAGCAAAGGCTCGCCGCAAGAAGCGCTCGCGCTTTTGAAGAAAGCGACTGATGACGGCATTCGTTACGTGTCGCAAGGCAATGGCTCGGGCGTTGCGGGTGTGTTGATCGACGCGATCAATAAACACAACGAACGCAATCCCGGCAAAGAGGTGTTGTTTCTTAACTATGCCGCGATTGATCCCGATCTGACCAACAGCAAATGCTCGCCGTGGCACTTCCGCTTCGACGCGGGCGTTGACATGAAGCTCGAAGCCTTGACCAATTACATGAAGGACAACAAAGACATCAAGAATGTCTACGTCCTTGGTCAAAACTATTCGTTCGGCCAACAAGTGTCGAAGTTCACGGCCGACATGCTCGCGAAGAAGCGTCCTGACGTCAAAATCGTCGGCAATGAATTGCATCCGCTTGGGCAAGTCAAAGACTTCGCGCCGTACATTGCGAAGATGATGGCAGCGGGTACCGACACGGTCGTCACCGGCAACTGGGGCCCCGATCTGTCGCTGCTCATCAAGGCCGCTAAAGACGCTGGCTTCAAAGGCAATTTCTACACGTTCTACGCAGGTGTGATCGGTGCACCGTCGGCCATCGGTGAAGCGGGCACGGATCGCGTGTTCAGCGTCGCTTATTGGCATCCGAACGCCGAGAAGAACACACTCGATTCCACGTACACGGGATTCAAGTACCGTTTCAAAGAAGAGTTCTACACGGTTGCGGCCGTGAACGCGATTCGCTATCTCGTAGCGTCAATCGACAAAGCGAAGAGCACGGATGCGGTGCCTGTCGCGCGTGCGATGGCTGGCATGAAGATGAAAGGCGCGTCCGGCGAGGACATCGAAATGCGCGCCTCCGACGGCGCATTGCAACAAGCGCTCTACATCGCGCAGTGGACGCGTGCGGGTGGTCCCGGTGTGAAGTACGCGCAAGAGGGCACCGGTCACGGCTTCAAGACCGTGCGCTATCTTGAGCCGTCGATGGCCTCGATGCCAACGACGTGTCAGATGAAGCGTCCGTAACAAACGGCGTTTTACGATTAGCAAAGCGGGTCTAGGCCCGCTTTGTTTATTGTGCGGTGCGACAACGACGAACGGCGCTACCATAGCCGCTGCGTAGTAAAACATTCGTCAAGCAGTAACGAGGCGACAGGGGATCAATGGAATTTTTCACCATCTCATTGCTAAACGGTTTGAGCTACGGGCTCTTGCTGTTCATGCTCTCCGCCGGGCTTACGCTGATTTTTTCGATGATGGGTGTGCTCAATTTCGCGCACACCAGTTTCTACATGCTTGGCGCGTACTTCGCGTATCAACTTTCGAGTTGGTCGAACTATTGGGTCGCGTTTTTCATTGCGCCAATTTTGGTTGCGATCCTCGGCGGATTGTTCGAGCGCTACGTGCTCCGCAGAACTCATCAGTTCGGTCACGTGCCAGAGTTGCTCGTGACCTTCGGTTTGTCGTTCGTGATTCTCGAACTCGTGCAGCTCATTTGGGGACGCGTCGCGGTTGACTACACGGTGCCCACCGAAATGGCGAAGCCCTTGTTCAAAATTTTCGATTCGACGTTCCCGACTTATCGCGCGTTCATGATGCTCGTAGCAATCGGCATGTTGCTGAGCCTGTTTCTCGTGCTCAAGAAAACGCGCATCGGTCTCGTGATTCAAGCGGCGCTCACGCATCCAGAAACAACCGAAGCGCTCGGTCACAACGTGCCACGTGTGTTCGCGCTTGTGTTCGCGGGCGGTTGCGCGCTCGCGGGGCTCGCAGGCGTGGTTGGCGGCAACGCGTTCGTCACGGAACCCGGCATGGCGCAATCGGTAGGCGCGATCATCTTCGTCGTGGTCGTCGTTGGCGGTATGGGCTCACTCGGCGGTGCATTGATTGCATCACTCTTGATTGGTGTGATGCAGACGTTCGCCGTCGGTCTCGATTGGTCGCTCGTCGGCGGCTTGCAAAAGCTCGGGATGTCGATCACACCTGAAACCTTTGGCTATCCCGTTTGGAAACTGAAGCTCTCGCAGGTCGCGCCGATCTTGCCGTTTTTGTTGTTGGTCGTCATGTTGATTGTGAGACCGAAAGGCATCATGGGGACGCGTGATGAGTAACGCTCTCAAACCCATTCACTTCAAGCCGAAGAACGGCGTTCGTATCGTCGTCTGGAGCGCGTTCGCAGCGATTCTGCTCGCGCTTCCGATCTTCTTTCAAGCGAGCTTCGCGCTAACGCTCTTGTGTTTAACTGGCATCGCAGCGATTGCCTGCATGAGCTACAACATGTTGCTTGGACAAGCGGGCATGCTCTCGTTCGGCCACGCGGTGTACACCGGCTTCGGCGCGTTCGTTGCGATTCATGCGATGAACAAAATCGTGGGCGGCGCAATGATCCCCATGTGGTTGATTCCGCTTATTGGCGGTATCGCGGGACTCGCGTTTGGTGCGCTGCTTGGCTACATCACAACGCGCAAAGCGGGCACGCCGTTTTCGATGATTACCCTCGGCGTCGGTGAACTCGTGTTCGCAAGCGCGTTGATGTTCCCCGAATTCTTTGGCGGCGAAGCAGGTATCAATTCGAACCGCACGGCAGGCAAAGAAATGTGGGTCAACTTTGGCCTCTCGTTCGGCCCGCAAATTCAGGTGTACTACTTGATTGCGATTTATTTATTCATCTGCACCGCCGCGATGTACGCGTTCACGTTGACGCCGCTCGGGCGCATTGCAAACGCGGTGCGTGACAACGCAGAGCGAGCGGAATTCGTGGGCTACGACACGCGCTGGGTGCGCTATCTCGTGCTGATGGCATCGAGTTTCTTCGCAGGCATCGCGGGCGGGCTGACTGCGATCAATGTCGAAGCGGCAACGGCGGATTTGTTGCACGGTGTGAAGTCGGGCTCGTATTTGCTCTTCACTTTCCTTGGTGGTGTTGGATTTTTCTTCGGTCCAATCATTGGTTCGATCTTGCTCGTGTTCTCGCTCGTTGTGCTTTCCGAATTAACGAAGGCGTGGCAGCTCTACGTCGGTATTGTGTTCTTGATTATGGTTGTCTATGCACCGGGTGGATTCTCAGCGCTTATCATGTTGAATCTTCGTCGCGTGAAATACGGTGAGTGGCGCAAGATGCGCTGGCCTTACGCGGGCATGTTCTTCTTCGGTTTGATTGCGCTCTGGGGCTTCGCAGCGATTGTTGAAATGGCGTATCAAATTCAAGTGGCAGCAGGATCGGGCACGGCGCTTACCGTTGCGAAGATTCCGCTCGATGCAGCATCGAAGCAGTCGTGGTTGATCGCGATTGCGGTGTTCGTTCTCGGCGGTATTGCCTTCGAATACTGGCGACGAAAATTCGCGAAGGTGTGGAGCGATGGCGAAGAGCGTATTGCAGACGCGATCAAAAAAGCGGAGGCGGCAATTGTTTGAATTTTCTGCTTCGCGCGAACACGCTAGATTTTTCCCTCCCCCCTCGTGGTGGAGGGTGCGGCGCAGCGGCGGGAGAGGGGACTCGTGGCTCTACCAACCTCGTTTTGCTTGCAAACAACCATCACCCTCTCCCGCCCCTTCGGGGCACCCTCTCCCCTCGAGGGAGAGGGGAGCGCGCTCGTTACAGCGAGGTTTTGCATGACGCTCGCTCTCGAACTCACCAACGTCAAAAAATCATTCGGTAAAACCGAGATCATTCGCGGCGTTAATCTTGCCGTGAACAAGGGCGAACGCATCGCTGTGATCGGGCCGAATGGCGCGGGCAAGAGCACGCTCTTTAACCTCATCAGCGGACGCTTCGAACCTTCGAGCGGCTCGATCAAACTGAAGGGCGAGGAAATCGTTGGCAAGCGACCCTACGAAATCAATCGTCGCGGACTCGCACGCAGCTTTCAGATTACGAACATTTTTCCGAAACTGACAGTGTTTGAGAATCTGCGCTGCGCAGGGCTGTTCGCAAGCGGACAAAAGTATTCGTTCTGGAAACCGCTATCGAAACTAGAAGAGTTCAACGATCGCACAGAGGCGTTGATGGCGTCGATTGAACTCAAACGTCGTCGTGATGTGCCTGCCGCGTCGCTCACTTATTCCGAACAACGCGCACTTGAAATTGGTTTGACGATTGCGGGTGGTGGGGATGTCGTTTTGCTCGATGAACCGACCGCAGGTATGAGTCACTCCGAAACGGATCGTTTCGTCGAACTCATTCGCAAAGTGACCGAAGGCAAAACCTTGCTCACTGTAGAACACGACATGGGCGTGGTGTTCGGTCTGGCCGACCGCATCGCGGTGCTCGTGTATGGCGAGGTAATCGCCTTTGACACGCCGGACAAAGTGCGAGCAGATCCAAAAGTCAAAGAGGCTTACCTGGGTGCTGTGCTCGAAGCTGAAGGAGCCGCCGCATGAGCAAGCTAGCACTTGAAGTCAAAGACCTGCAAGCCTTCTACGGCAAGAGCCACATCTTGCAAGGTGTGAACTTGAACGTGAAGGAGGGCGAGATTGTGGCGCTGCTCGGTCGCAACGGCGCGGGTCGCTCGACGACGGCAAAAGCGATTATGGGCATGGTCGACACCAAAGGCGAAATTCTTTGGCGCGGCGAAAACATTGCTGTGCTCAAAGCGTATGAGGTCGCGCACAAAGGTGTCGGCTACGTGCCCGAGTCGCGCGACATTTTTCCGAAGCTCACGGTGCACCAAAACCTGATGCTCGGCGAGAAGGGCACAAAGGCGAAAAGTCGTTGGAGTTTCGACGACATGTACAAAATGTTTCCGCGCCTCAAAGAGCGGCAACACACCGAAGCGGGCGTGCTCTCTGGCGGCGAGCAACAAATGCTCACGCTCTGCCGCACGCTCATGGGCGATCCAGATTTGATTTTGATTGATGAGCCGACCGAAGGACTCGCGCCTGCGATCGTGCAACTCGTTGCCGAGTATCTACGCGAACTCAAACGTCGCGGCATCAGCGTCGTGCTCATTGAACAAAAGCTCGCGATCGCAATGCAAATTTCCGATCGCGTGTACGTGATGGGCGACCGCAGGATCGTTTTCGAAGGGACGCCAGCGGAGCTTAAGGCCGACGCGAATATTCGCAAAGAGTGGCTAGAGGTATAAGCATTTCTGTCAGCAAACTACACGCGTTTACTCCCTTGAAATACGTCGATGCGTAGTAATTACGGTAGGTATCGAATAAATTATTATTTGCATTGACGCCCCAATTTAAATGGGCGATCTTCGATGAAGCCACTGAGCTTGATCTACGAATTTCGTCACTTCGATCTTTGATTGCTTCCACGCGCCGCACGAGACGATTCGAGTAGCGATGCGAGCAGTTTGAGTTTCGGTGCGTGAGCGTTCTGCTGTCGTGTGATCAACACGATTTCACGCTGATACTTGACGCCGTTGATGGGCGAAATTTTCACGCGAGACGCAAATTCGGCAAGTCCGTGCCAGCGCGGAATCAAGCTGACACCCAAGCCCTCTGCCACCATCATCGTGATCGCTTCTAGGCCATCCAGATCACAGAGTAATTGCGGCTGCAATTTTTGATCGATCACATATTGCTGTGCAAAGCGTCCGCCCCACGCAGCCGCGTCGTAGCGAATGTAGGCATGGCGCATGAGCTGCTGCTTGATCGACTCGTTCGATGCGCGTTTATTGATAAATACGAGTGGTTCACGGCGTAGCGTTTTCATCGCAATGGTTTTCGGCGTCGCAAACGGCGGCGCTACGGTGATCGCAGCATCGATTTCGCCCGCGAGCACAGCGTCGTATAGCTCGGACGAGGTGCCTGGTTTCAGAAACGGCACCAGCTTCGGCGCGTTGATCGCAAGCGCGCGCAGCGCCTCAGGCATCAAGCCCGTCAACGCGGTTGAAATCGCGCCAATACGAAGTGTTCCCGACAGCCCCGTTGCGTCTGCGTCGTCGCGCAGCATTTCGCCTTCGCGCACCAGATGTTTCGCCCGAGGCAGCAGCGCGTCGCACGCTGGCGTTGGCAAGCAAGTTTGACCCGAACGCCGGAGTAACGACAGGCCAAGCTCGCGCTCAAGCGCGTTCACCCGCTGGCGCACTGCCGCGCTCGTGAGCCGCTGCACGCGCGCCGCTTCGGCAATCGATCCGCGCTCAACCACGTGAATCAAACTTTCCAGAAACGACAAATCCATAGTTTTAGTTGTTTTTGAATAAACTAAACGATACATCATCTATGGTTTAGTAAGCGCTACGATTACGGCATAACAACGAAAGATCACAACGATGGCAAATCCCGATAGTCTCAAAGTCGGCCTCGTACAAATGGCACCAGTCTGGCTTGATCGCGTGAAGACGCTCGATAAAGTAGCGGGCTATGTCGCCGATGCCGCCGCACAGCATTGCGATTTAGTGACGTTCGGAGAGGCGCTTGCACCCGGTTATCCGTTTTGGATTGAATTTACCGATGGTGCGAAATTCAACAATGCCGCGCAAAAAGCGATGTATGCAACTTACCTTGATCAAGGCGTTGTCGTCGAGCGCGGCGATCTTGATGCGATCTGCAAACTCTGCAAGCAGCATGAAATTGCGATGTATCTGGGCGTGATGGAGCGCGCGCCCGATCGCGGCGGCCACAGCCTGTATTGCAGTTTGGTTTATGTGAATCAACGTGGCGACGTGGCCTCAGTGCATCGCAAAGTGCAGCCAACATACGAAGAGCGGCTCGCCTGGGCTGCCGGCGATGGTCACGGTCTCGTGGTGCATGATCTGGGTGCATTCAAAGTCGGCGGTCTGAATTGTTTTGAAAACTGGGTGCCGCTGCTGCGCTCCGCGCTTTATGCGCAAGGCGAGGACCTGCACGTGTCCGTATGGCCGGGCGGTTTGCATAACACAAAAGATTTAACGCGTTTTATCGCGCAAGAAAGTCGCTCGTACGTGATCGCCGTGTCAGGATTACTTCGCGCTGAAGACATTCCCGCCGATATGCAATTTCGCGACGAATTGATCGCTACAGGAAAACCGTTTTTTGCCAATGGCGGCAGTGCGCTTGCTGCACCGAATGGCGACTGGGTGATCGAGCCACAAGTCGGTATGGAAGGTTTGTTTACTGCGGAAATTTTTCACCAGCGCGTTCGCGAAGAGCGCCAAAACTTCGATCTCGCGGGGCACTACGCGCGACCCGACGTGACAGAGTTGACGGTCAATCGCGCACGGCAATCAACCGTTCGTTTTGTGGACTAATCATGCAGTCGCGTTTTCACCTCGCCTTTCACGTGACCGATCTTGACGTCGCTCGACATTTTTATGGCGACGTTCTCGGTTGTGCCGAAGGTCGCTCGACCGACACCTGGGTCGATTTTGATTTCTTCGGCCACCAAATTTCGCTACACCTTGGCAAACCGTTCGAAGCCGCCCCGACGGGACGCGTCGAAAACGTCATGGTCCCAATGCCGCACTTCGGCGCGATTCTGCAAATGAACGATTGGCAATCTCTCGCCGCGCGAGTGACTTCAGCGGGCATCGATTTCGTTTTGAAACCGAGCATTCGTTTCGCAGGCGAAGCCGGCGAGCAAGGGACGATGTTTTTCAAAGACCCAAGTGGCAATCCGATTGAGATCAAAGGCTTCGCAGATTTCGATAGTGTCTTCGCGCAATAATTGTTGATGAGCACCGTTCTACCGTTCCTAACCCGATCCAGCGCCGAAGACATCTCGCAGTGGGTGAATGCGCTCCAGTCCGCGATGCCCAACGAACGAATTGTTGCCTTCGATGAGCTCACAAATGACGAGCGAAATTCAGCAACCGTCGCCATCGTCGCCAATCCCGAGCCGCAGCAGCTCGAACAACTGCCCGCGCTGCGCTGGGTGCACAGTGTGTGGGCGGGTGTTGAGCGGTTGCTCGGTGAATATCGAAATCAATCGGTAGCGATTGTGCGGCTTGAAGATCCGCAACTGGCGGCGACGATGGCCGAAGCGGTGCTCGCATGGACGCTTTACTTGCATCGCGAGATGCCTGCCTACGCTGCACAGCAGCGCGCACGCGAATGGCGCCAACGTCCACTTCGTCTGCCGCACGAACGCTGCATTGCATTGCTCGGGCTCGGCAATCTCGGGCGCCGCGCCGCGCACGCGTTGAAGAGCGCCGGATTCAACGTGATCGGTTGGTCGCGGTCTGCGACGACTATCGATGGCGTGGAAACATTTGCTGGTGACAATGCGCTTGCCAATGTGCTGGCTCGCGCGGACATTGCCGTGTGCTTGCTGCCGCTCACTGAGCAAACGCGTGGGCTCTTAAACGCGAAACGTTTTTCGCAAATGAAACCAGTGGCATCGCTCATCAATTTCGGTCGTGGCGCGGTTGTGAACATCGACGATTTACTCGATGCGCTTAATCGCAACGCGCTCTCGCACGCGGTGCTGGATGTGTTCGATGTGGAACCGCTGCCCTCAGAGAGCCCGCTGTGGACGCATCGTAGCGTGACCGTGTTGCCGCACATTTCTGCGCCGACTCATAAACCGAGCGCGGCGGCGATTGTTGCCAAGAACATCGCGGCTTATCGTGCGAACGGTGTGATTCCGAAGGCGGTGGATCGAGGGCTTGGTTATTGATGCTGCTAACGATGATTTCATCGTAAAAAGGCCGGGCGATTGAGCGATGTTTTTTTGTTAAACAGCTAGTAACGTTTATGCCCAATTTAATTGGGGCACTATTAAAATAATGGTTTTTATTGAATTAATCATTAAATTCTTACAAGCCCCAATATTACTTAGCTTTTGATAGAAAAGTTGGTTGGTGTTTTTGCGCTGTCGATTGCCGCACTAAGACGGTAAGACGGCTCGTGCATCCGCACTCACCGTTTGAACACCGCGCTGCGCGCGCGGACGTTTGGGTGCAACAGGCACTGGCGTGTGAACAACTCGACTGCGTCCATCACGCGTAGGCGGGTGCGGCCTCGGATAACTTGTTCTCGACCAGATCGCAGCGCGATCTGTTTGGAACATTCGCTCGAAACTCATCTAGATGACTCAAAACGAGGCTACGGGTCACTACACTCGCAGTCTTTCACTGACATTCTTCACAGGCGGCTGACCTCATGACCACACGCTACGAAGTACGCGACGGCGTCGCGATTCTCACTCTCGATAACGCGCCGGTAAACGGCCTCTCCCACGCCGTGCGCGTCGCGTACGCGGAAGGGCTCGAGAAGGCCAACGCGGACGCTTCGGTGAAAGCCATCGTCGTTACCGGTGCAGGCAAAGCCTTCTCCGGCGGCGCGGACATCAAGGAATTCGGTTCACCGAAAGCGATGGCCGAACCGAACTTGGGTTCGATCATTCGGATGACCGAGATGAGCAACAAGCCGGTCGTCGCTGCGATTCACACGACGTGCATGGGCGGCGGTTTGGAATTGGCACTTGGTTGCCACTACCGTGTCGTTTCTCCGGGCGCGAACATCGCATTGCCGGAAGTAAAGCTCGGTTTGATTCCCGGCGCCGGTGGCACGGTACGTTTACCGCGTGTACTTGGTGTCGAAGCAGCGACCTCGATGATCGTTTCCGGTGAGCCGGTGCCGAGCGACATGCTCGCGATGGCGCCGGGTCAAAAACTCTTCGACAACCTCGTTCAAGGCGATTTGCTTGAAGGCGCAATTGCGTTCGCGAAAGAGAAAGCCGACGTGCGTCCGCTGCCGCTCGTGCGCGATCTGAAAGTCGGTCATCCCGAAGCCGATGGTTACTTCCAATTCGCGCGCAACACTGCGAAGGCGATGGCGAAGAATTTCCCCGCGCCCGCGAAATGCGTGGATGCTGTGCAAAACGCAACGAAGATGAAGTTCGACGATGCGATTGCTGCCGAGCGCGAAATCTTCGTGAATTTGATGTTCACGCCGGAATCGAAATCGCTTCGTCATTTGTTCTTCGCAGAGCGCGCCGCATCGAAGATTCCCGATGTGCCGGAAGACACCATAACGCGCGGCATCAAAAAAGTCGGCATCATCGGCGCAGGCACGATGGGCGGCGGCATCGCGATGAATTTCCTGAACGCTGGCGTGCCAGTGATCGTGCTTGAGATGAAGCAAGAGGCGATCGACAAGGGCTTCGGCGTCATCAAAGGCAATTACGAAAGCCAAGTCAAAAAAGGCAAACTCAAGCAAGACAAACTCGATCAGCGTATGGGCTTGTTGTCTTCAACGCTCTCGTACGATGATTTGAAAGATTGCGATCTCATCATCGAAGCCGTGTTTGAAGAGATCGGCGTCAAAGAAAAAGTGATGGGCGCGATGGATGCCGTGGCGAAACCCGGCGCGATTCTCGCGACCAACACGTCAACGCTTGACGTAAACAAAATCGCGAGCTTTACCAAGCGCCCCGAAGACGTCGTCGGCATGCACTTCTTCTCGCCCGCAAACGTGATGAAGTTGCTCGAAGTCGTGCGCGGTGAGAAAACCGCGAAAGACGTGCTCGCCACCGTGATGGCGATTTCGAAGAAGATCAAGAAGAC
>JBOFBL010000080.1:0-5622 GCA_051645545.1 Casimicrobium sp.
CGTCTTCAAAGGCGCATCTCTGCGCTTCGAATGCTGAAGCCGATTCAATGCACGCTATTCGAGAAGAGTGCCGAACGCAATTGGTCAGTTACCGCGCACCAAGATCTTATGTTGCCCACCGAACAACTTGTTGGGCGACAAACCGCTGATGGTCTGTGCGTGCGTCGTGGTTCTTGTGGTGAACTTGCCAACGTTGTCGCGGTGCGTTGCCACGTTGACGATTGTCTAGAAGGTGATGGAGCGTTACGAACGAAACCCGGAACACATCGATTGGGCATCCTGCGAGACGATCAAGTTGTAGAGAAGACGAAAGCGATCGGTTGGAAAACTCATGAAGCGCGCTCGGGCGACGTGTTGTTGATGCGCCCGCTTGTCGTTCACTCCTCAGCAAAAAGCTCGGGCGTTTCTCGCAGACGCGTGCTGCACTTCGTGTTTGCGTAGGGGGCGATCCCATCGCGCACCTTGTGCAGATACGCGCGAGGCGCACTACGCCATTCAACCCGCGCTCGTATCAATTTGTGGTGCGATAGGATCGCACCCTACTTGATCCTGCGCAACACGACCTTACATTTCTGCTGCACAATCCGTGCAACATTCACCTTGGGAGGTTTGCGATGAAAGTGCTTTTACCCGTTGATGGCAGCGCGCATACGAAGAAGATGCTCGCGTATCTGACGACGCATGAGGGTTTGCTGGGGTCTTCACCCGAGTTTGTGGTGCTCAACGTACAGCTACCCATTCCGCCGCGCGCGGCGAAGGCGGTGGGTAAAGAAATTGTGGCCAGTTATCACCATGCCGAATCGGAAGCGGTGATGAATCCGGTGTGCAAGTTTCTGGATCGCCACAGCGCAAACTACAAGACGCGCAGCGTGGTTGGCAATGCTGCGGAAGAAATTTTGAAGGCCGCGAAAAAAGACAAGGTCGATTTGATCGTGATGGGTTCGCGCGGACAAGGCTCGATCGCTTCGATGCTGCTCGGTTCTGTTGCACAGAAAGTGCTCACGCAGAGCGACGTGCCGGTGATGGTAGTCCGCTAGCGAGCGGGCGGTTTGCGCGAAACTGCGCCTTGAACAGTAGATACCTCATTCGCGCGCGAGCGCACTCCCACAGCGCGGCTCACAAAATAAAAAAGGCATCGCTAGGATGCCTTTTTTTGCGAGTAAAGCGTTGATCACTCAGCGAGGATGAACGTCACCTTCATCGATACGCGATAGCCCGTAATTTTTCCTTTGCTGACGACAATCTTCTGATCTTGAATCCACGCGCCTTGGACGTTCTTCAACGTTTTGCAAGCGCGGTCGATACCAATTTTGATGGCGTCGTCGAAACTCTTCTTCGATTCCGCAGTGATTTCCGTGATGCGTGCGACACTCATTTCAGACTCCTTTTTTCATTGGCTGCGAGCGAGCGCCCGCATGAGCGAGTTCTAGCGCGATTCGAACCCGGCGTCTAGCCCAAGAATACTCTTGAAAAACGTCTACAACTTCACTTCAAATCTCCCAATTTAATTGGGCCGCAAAGAGATTTAGTATTATTTTCGATAAATAAAATAATTCTCTCATCGACCCAATAAAATTGGGAAAATACGGTAATTGCTTTTAGTAAAAAAGTACCCGCAAAAACACCGTTTCACACACACTTTGGTGCGCTCAGAATTCGGTGCGCGGTTTTCGAGTGAGCAATTCGTGAATGGCCGCCTGCGGCGTGGTGTCGCCGCGAAGCAGTGCGGTGACGGCGCGTGTGATCGGCATCTCAACGCCGCGCGCATTGGCAAGTGCATGCGCATGCCGCGCGGCGTAGACGCCTTCAGCGACATGCCCCAGCGATTGCAATACTTCGTCGAGCGATTTCCCCGACGCGAGCTGCAAGCCCACTTGACGATTGCGCGACGCGTCACCCGTCGTCGTGAGCAGTACATCGCCGACACCAGCGAGCCCCGAGACCGTTTCCGGATTGCCACCGCAGGCTTCAACAAGCCGCGACAGCTCCGCGAGTCCACGCGTGACAAGCGCCGCGCGAGAGTTCGCGCCAAGCTTGAGCCCATCGCTCACCCCCGCCGCGATGGCGAACACGTTTTTCACCGCGCCGCAGAGCGACACGCCGACCACGTCCTCGCTCGCGTATACACGCATGGCCGCGTCGCGCAGCGCATGCGCGAGCGTGCTTGCGACCGCACCGTCGCTCATTGCGCACACGAGTGCGAGCGGCAATCCGCGCGCCGTTTCTCCTGCGAAACTCGGCCCACTCAACACGCCGGTTGCGATCGATTGCTTCTCACCAAAGGTTGAGAGCACATCTGGCAGCAAGCGCGTTTGTTCCTCGTGGGCGATAAAGCCTTTTGAGAGCGAGACCACCGGCGCACGCGAATGCGCAGGCAGCTCGCGCAGCAGCGTTTCGGTGGTCGCAACGGGCGCACCCAAAATGACGAGATCAACGTCGCGCGCTGCATCGGCGAGCGAGACCGTTGCCGCCAATGCAGGCGAAAGATCGATGTCGGGAAGGTAGCGCGGATTGCGTCGCGCATCGTTGATGGCGGTGACGACGCTCGCGTCGCGACCCCAAAGCCTTACCTGGTGATCGAGATTGTGCGCGAGGCGCGAGGCCAATGCAGTGCCCCAAGCGCCAGCGCCAAGAACGGCAATTTTCATAACGCGATGTTACTCATCAGATCAGAGCAACGCTGCCTAAGTCGGCGAGAGCGATGCAGTGCAAGGCGTCAGGGCATGTACACGAGTTCGGTGACAACGAGGCAATGCGCCCTCGCAGCCACTTAGTCAGCGTTTCTTACAGACCGAATAGGGTATCAAGCCGCATGTAGCCGATTTGCCCATCGCGCGTGCGTACCTGCGCGAAGCCGCTCGTGGGCGGTGCAACAAGCGTGAGCAACACGCCCGGCTCAACGCGAAAGGCGAGTGGCGAGAGCTCATCGGATGCGGTAAACGCGTCGGCAGCTGCGGCAGATTTCACTTGCACATTGCTGCGCTCACCTAGCGTTCTGCGTTCGACCCAAACCAGCCCACCTTGCGCGTCGCGCACTTTGTACCAGCCTTCGATCGTGACCAACACTTCAAGCGGCGTGCCGCGCGAATAGATGAATTGCTTGGTGGCGCGCGTCGAAGGGCCTTCGAAGCCAACGGTTGCGGCGTCGACGGTTTGCTTGAAGTCATCAGCGAGCGCTGGCAGCGAAATCGCCGCCATTGCAAGCACCAACCCACGAAGCAACAACACGCGCATCGCTTTCGTCGAGATGTTTATTGCTTGGTCGCGCCAGCGGCCTGCTCAAGTTGCGCTTGCACGCGTGCTTGATAGAGCGCTTCGAAATTGATCGGCTGCAAATACACGGGTGGGTAGCCCATGCGTGTGACCGCATCGGAGATCACTTCGCGTGCGTACGGGAAAATGATGTTCGGGCAATGCGCACCGAGCAGTGGCTGCAAATCTTGCTCACCGACATTGCGAATTTGGAAAATGCCACCCATTGCGGCTTCCACCAGGAACATCGTCTTATCGGCGATGGTCGCCGTCACGGTCAACTTGGTAACGACGTTATAGAAGCCGTCTTCGATTGCGTTCGTTTCGGTGTCAATACCGACATTGACGCTCGGGCCTTCGCGCCACAAATACGCTTGCGGTGCATTCGGGTTCTCAACCGAGAGATCTTTGAGATAAATTTTCTCGATCGAGAAAACCGGTGCGTTTGGATCTTGTTGTTGCTCTGCGGGCGCGTCGGCCATGATGATGCTTTCAGTGAAATAAAGACGTAACCCGCTATTTTATGAGGCGCGGCTGTTCGGCTCCGAACCAAGGATGGAGCCGCGGCTCTAGGCGGGGAAAAGTGTGGCGCTTAAGCCTGGCTTAGGCGGCGAGGAGCTTGTCCAAACCACCCGCACGATCAAGCGCGGAAAGATCGTCGAAGCCACCCACATGCGTCTCGCCAATGTAGATCTGCGGCACGGTGCGGCGACCGGTTTTAGCAATCATGGCGTCGCGCAGCTCGGGCTGCAAATCCACACGAATCTTCTCGATTTCGGCGACGCCTTTGCTTTTAAGCAAGCGCTCGGCCTGCACGCAGTACGGGCAGACGCCGGTGGAATACATGAGGACTTTGGCCATGAATGAAAGACCCTTAGAGTTTTTCGACGGGGAGCCCAGCATCCGACCAGGCTTTGAATCCGCCGTTCAAATTGAATAATTGGGTGAACCCCGCGTTTTTCAAGGCGCTGCCCGCCATCATCGCGCGCTGGCCGCGAGCGCAGTAAACGATAAGCGGTTTCGCCTTGTCGGCCTTCAATTCGCCGACCCGGTCTTTAAGCTGAGAAAACGGAATGTGAACCGCGCCGATGAGTTTGGTGCCCGACATCTCGCGCGCTTCGCGAATATCGAGCACGGTCGCGTCTTCGCGATTGAGCAGGTAAGTGAGCCGCGTGTTGCCCACCTCTTGCATGCCCGAGGAGCGGCGTTGAATGAACGGAAACAGCAGCAGCGCACCCGACATGAACATGATCAGGACGAGCATCCAGTTATTGGCTAAGAATTGCATTATTTATAAGGACGAGAGGACAAAAGGACGACGCGCTTCGCGCTAGGACGCAATGTCACCGACACTACGAGCATCTCCAAAGTCTAGAATTTTAGGGCTTCGCCATCATTTGCCATCCCATGCCTACCCCAACGCCCGCCGTTCGCCCCGTCGTTCTCATCATTCTTGACGGCTTCGGCCACCGCGCGCCTGCGCCCGATAACGCAATTTCGCTTGCGAAGAAACCGACCTGGGATGCGCTGATGCGCGACTGTCCGCATGGTTTGATCGATGCTTCCGAGCAGTACGTGGGGCTGCCGAAGGGGCAATTCGGCAATTCCGAGGTGGGGCATTTGAATTTGGGTGCAGGTCGCGTGGTGTATCAGGATTTGACGCGCGTCGATCATGCGATCGAAACTGGCGAGTTCAATACCAACGCAGCATTGGTCGGTGCCTGCGAAAAAGCCATCGCGAATGACTCAACCTTGCACGTGATGGGCTTGCTCTCGCCCGGTGGCGTTCATTCGCACGAACGGCACATTCATGCGATGCTCAAACTCGCGCATTCGAAGGGTGTGAAGCACGTTGCACTGCACGCATTTCTCGACGGACGCGATATGCCTCCAAAGAACGCTGCCCAATCTATTCGGACGATCGAGCAAATTTGCTCCGATCTCAATATAGTCGTTGGATCGGTTTCGGGCCGTTTCTACGCGATGGATCGCGATAAAAGGTGGGAACGTGTCGAGCCTGCGTATCGTGCCATGGCGGAAGCAAAGTCTGAATTTCGCGCTGCGAGCTTGAGCGAAGCGCTCACTGTCGCCTACGCCCGCGTCGAAAGCGACGAATTCGTGAAGCCGACGATCATCGGCAACGGCGCACCGATGACGGATGGCGACGTTTGCGTGTTTATGAATTTCCGCGCCGACCGCGCGCGTGAGATGACCACTGCGCTCACCGATCTCGCGTTCAGCGGCTTCGCGCGCACGATGCCCAAGCTAGCCATGTTTGTCTGCTTATCGCACTACGGCGACGCGTACTCTCATTTGCCGACTGCGTTTCGCAACGAAAACATCGCGAACAGTTTCGGCGAAGTGACCGCA
>JBOFBL010000081.1:0-2994 GCA_051645545.1 Casimicrobium sp.
ATTCGAACCCCGGTTAGGCTATTAACCTAAACACGCTTTCCAGGCGTGCGACTTAAACCACTCATCCAACCCTCCGAGCGGAATTTTGAATTTTAGCCGAGTTTCGGTTCGGTCTGTAGGAGCGGCTCTGCCGCGATAAGCCTCACCGCGAGGAATGCGCTTCGATCGGCGAAAAGAGCTAAGCAAACGCCGATGCTACAGGCGCCGGGATCGCGGCAGAGCCGCTCCTACAAATCGTTGCTATGGCTGCAAAAAGCCGTTTCGCCGAAAGGTCACCACCAAGGTATCGCGCTCGGGATTCGGACCGGACGCCTTAAACGGCGTCGTTGCATGTACCACACGATTGTCATCGAGCAGCATCGCTGTAAACGGTTCGTGCAACATGAATTCCGCAAGCAATTTGCCATCATTGTCGTAAATCGTCGTCACCGCGCCGTCGATGTCGCGCCGTCCGAGCATGAGCAAGAGCACGTAATCTACGCCATCGCGATGCGCGCCTTCAGGTGTCGGTCGTCCTTCGCCGCTGCGTGCGTCGATACGAAACTGATGTGTCTCAACAAACCATTTATTCGTCTCTTCAGTCGTTGCCGCGCGAAACACTTCGCCGAATTGGTCAACAATATTTCGATAAAGCGAATTCGCGGTCGTTGCGGGTTTCACTTCGGCGAACGTGCGAAACACGCCACCGTGCAATTTGTTGTACGCCTTCGGTTGCCAATGCGGACGATAGGGCTCATCCACCCAATGCGGTTCGCTATCGTAAGCAAGCCGAAGTGAGGCGTGTCGACGAAAACGATACTTGCCGCCGTCGGCGAGAAACTCGTCGGTCGGCAAGTCGTTCCAACTCGCCAGAAAATCCGCACGCTGCGATGCCGAAACTTCATGCTTCGCAACGATCGCCTGCACTTCTTGCGCCGATACAATCGCGAAGCCATGCGCGTGAATGCGCGCGGCAACCTCCGTGCGAATGCGCGCGGCAACCTGCGATTTCACATTCGTTTCGACTCCAACCGGCGCCTCGTTCATGCCCACTTTGCTCTCAGTCAACGTTAATCGAATCGCGCTCTTGCGCAATAGTCGCGATCACGGCTGGACGCCGGATTTATTCGCGCTCTCTCGCATCATTCTAGAAGCGGGCGCGCACGGCATCACCATTCATCCGCGCCCCGACGAGCGCCACATTCGTACGAGCGATGTTGCGCCGCTCGCCAAACTTGTTGCCGAATTTCCCAATGCGGAGTTCAATATTGAAGGCAATCCCGAACACAATCTGATGGCGTTAATCGCCGCCAATCGCCCGCAACAAGCCACTTTCGTCCCAGATAGCACCACACAGAAAACGTCCGATCACGGCTACAGCCCCGATCACGCCAAGGCCATTGCACCGCTCATTGCAGAGGCGAAAAAGTACGCCAAACGCGTCTCGATTTTCGTCGATGCTGATTTCGCATCGATTGACGCAGCGAAAGCGGCGGGTGCCGATCGCATTGAGCTCTACACCGAACCTTATGCAGAATCGTTGCACAACGGCACTTTCGATAAAACGTTGAAGCAATTTGCCGATGCAGCAGCTCACGCTCGATCAATGGGTTTAGGTGTGAATGCGGGACACGACTTGAACACCGAAAATTTGCCGTCGTTTGTTCGCGCAGTGCAGCCGGATGAAGTATCGATTGGGCATGCGTTGATTGCGGATTCTTTGATGTTTGGGATGCGCGAGACGGTGCAGCGTTACCTGGCGGCAGTGAAATGAAAACGTACTTCTCTGTAGGAGCGGCTCTGCCGCGAAAAAACCTTGACATAGTCGCGAGTTATATCGGCACGCCTGGCGTCACTTGTGAGATGCCGTTCAACGTGTTCGCTATTCAACAGTGGTTCGCGGCAGAGCCGCTCCTACAAATTCGATGAAACGCTTCGCGCTCACGGACTTACGATCATGAGACGCTTTGCGCTCACGATGGGCGATCCAGCGGGCATCGGGCCTGAAATTGTTATCGACGCATTGTGCGCGTTGCCTGAATTCGCAGATCGTGTCGTTGTGTTTGGCGAACAAGCGGTCATTGAACGCGCCCGCGCAGCAAGCGCGCACAAGCAAGCGAAGTCCTTGCAAATCGAACTCATTGAAACATCAAGCAACACGAAATTCGAACCCGGCGTCGCAAGCGCGGCGAGCGGAGCGGCATCAATCGCTGCGATCGAGGTCGCAACGCGCGCTTGTTTGAAAGGCGACTGCAGCGCACTCATTACGACGCCCATCAACAAAACCGCACTCAAACTTGCGGGATCACCGTTTCCTGGACACACCGAAATGCTCGCCTCGCTCGCGGGTGTTCCACACGTCGCAATGATGTTCGCAGCTGAACGTTTAAATGTGATTCTGGTCACCATTCATCAATCGCTGCGCGATGCGATGAATAGCTTGAGTGTTGAAAGCGTCTCGAGAACGATTGAGTTTGCGCATAGTGCGAAACACGAATTGGGCTTACATGATCGCACGCCGCGCATCGCTGTCGCCGGGTTGAATCCGCACGCGAGCGAAGACGGGTTGTTCGGCAACGAAGAAGCGACGATCATCGCGCCTGCGATCGCGGCGTGCCGCGCACGTGGTATCGACGCGAATGGCCCGTTTCCGCCGGACACGATTTTCATGCGAGCGAAGCGTGGCGAGTTCGACATCGTCGTCGCGATGACGCACGATCAAGGTTTGATTCCCGTGAAGCTCGACGGCATCGACCGCGCGGTGAACGTCACACTGGGTCTGCCGTTCCTTCGCGCAAGCGTCGATCACGGCACGGCTTATGACATTGCATGGCAAGGCAAAGCATCGAGCGAGAACTTGCAATACGTGATGAAGTGGGCGGCGCGAGTGGTTGCCGCGCAAGCGTCGTAGCGATTCGACTCGTGGGAGCGCGCTCGCGCGCGAATACTCACAGCAAAAGATTTCCCTGTATTCGGTGACGGATTCCACGAGACGCCGTTTCGCGCGCGAGCGCG
>JBOFBL010000082.1:0-3010 GCA_051645545.1 Casimicrobium sp.
ATAGGTTTTCCGCATTATGACCGCAAGCTTCGACGCTTCGCAAGCAATCGCGCAGGTTCGCGCGCGGATCGTGCAGGCGTGTGCGCTCGCGCAACGCGAAAGTGACGAAGTTCGGCTCTTGGCGGTCAGCAAACTGCAAACAACTGACAAAATTCGTCACGTTTACGCAGCCGGACAGCGCGCGTTTGGCGAAAACTACGTGCAAGAGGCCGTCGAGAAAACACACGCGCTTTCCGACTTATCCGAGATCGAATGGCATTTAATCGGGCCACTGCAATCGAATAAAACGCGCGAGGTTGCGCAGACGATGCATTGGGTGCATTCGGTGGATCGATTGAAGATTGCAGAGCGCTTGTCAGCACAACGTCCTGCATCAATGCCGCCGCTCAATGTGTGCGTGCAATTCAATATCAGCGGCGAAGCGTCGAAAAGTGGCGCGAGTTTTTCGGACGCTGATGCGTTGATCGATGCAGTCGCGCAATTGCCGAGTTTGACCCTGCGTGGCGTGATGGGCATGCCGGAGCCGGGCATTGGCGACGATGAAACTCGAAAGCAGTTTCTTGCGTTGCGTGATGTGTTCGAGCGTGCGAAGAAAAAGTATTCGAGTGTCGACACGTTTTCTATTGGTATGTCGGACGATTTGGAAATTGCGATTGCATGTGGGTCGACGATGGTGCGCGTGGGAACAGCACTCTTCGGCGCGAGACCAACCAGATTGTAGGAGCGGCTCTGCCGCGATAAACCGTTGCATCCGAAAAACGCTGTTTGGACGCAAACGCAATCATTCAATCGATCACACAGCTACGGGAACGCTTATCGCGGCTAAGCCGCTCCTACAGAATCACACCCCATCGCGGCCGGGGTCGCTCCTACAATATCTCGATGAAAAAAATCTGTTTCCTCGGCGGCGGCAATATGGCGAGCGCTATGCTCGCAGGGCTCGTTAAATCGTATCCATCGATTGAACGACATGTAATCGAGCCCTTCGCGGACGCGCGCGATCGCATCGCGAGCACTGGCGCGCACGTGTACGCGTCGCCTACACGCGAAGCAGTTACGAATGCCGACGCGATCGTGCTCGCAACCAAACCGCAAACACTCAAAGACGCCTGCGCACAACTCGCGCCGCATCTGAACAACGAACTCGTTGTGAGCATCGCAGCAGGAACCACCATCGCATCGATCGCTGCATGGCTTGACGGTAAGTCAACACGCATCGTGCGCACCATGCCCAATACGCCTGCGCTCATTGGGCAAGGCATCACTGGAATCTATGCACCGTCGTCACTCTCTGCGAATGATGTCGAAACCGCAACAGCGCTCATGCGCTCCTGTGGCGAGGTCTTACGCGTGAATGACGAAGCGATGATCGATGCCGTCACCGCCGTCTCCGGCAGTGGCCCCGCCTACGTGTTTCACTGGATCGAATCGATGATCGCTGCCGCGCAAAACGTCGGCTTCAACGAACGCGACGCGCGGACGCTCGTGCTCGCCACGCTCAAGGGCGCGACCGCACTCGCGGACGCATCAAGCGAATCGCCCGCGACGCTTCGCGAGCGGGTCACTTCGAAGGGCGGCACGACGGCTGCGGCGCTCGCCGTCATTGGTGAGCGCAACGTGCAACAGGCATTGATTGATGCAGTGGCCGCGGCGCGTGATCGTGGACGTGAGCTCGGGAAAACAGGGTAATAGCATCTATCGCTATTGCTCAATTTAATTGGGTTATCTGGCAATTTTCAATAATTATTGAAAAACAACATTTCATAGCGCTTTGCTCAACTAAATTGGGCGATAGCGCGCAAAGCTTATCGCCTGGAAAATGTTATTTCACAGAGCGCGATCCCATCGCACCGTACGTCCCCAAACGCTGTCGCAACAATTGCAAATAAAGCGCCCCATCAAGCGGCGTTCCCGTGCGTTGCGATTGCCACAACGTCTCGCCAAGACATTCGAGAATTTCATGCTTCGCCGCATGCGCATCGCCATCGTGTTTCGCGGCGAGCTGCGCATGAATCGCGACGATGCCATGCGGTTGATCGATATCGAGTTGCTCCTGAATCGCGAGATGAAATCCGAAATGCAAAAACGGATTGATGTCGCCGCTCTCCGGTCGCCAATCTTGCGTGATGAACGACTCGGGGCGTTCGAGCACACGGTGATATTCCGGATGCAGCGCAACGATCTCCGCCGCTTTGGTTTCGAGCGGAGTGAGCGGTTCCTTCGCATTGAATTTGCGCCAGGTATCGATGAAGAATTGGCGAGCTTGGTCTCGATTAGGAGAGAACATCGTTGAATGGTTATTCGTGTAAGCGTCGATCCCCTCTCCCTCGAGGGGAGAGGGTGCCCGAAGGGCGGGAGAGGGTGATGTTATGTAATGCGCAGAGAGAGCTCACGCGATCCCCCTCTCCCGCCGCTTCGCGGCACCCTCCCCCGCGAGGGGGGAGGGGATGGATGCGCGAATCTTGAGACGCCCGCTGTACTCGCATTCTTCAAACACGACACATTCGCCACACTTAGGCGTCCGCGCTACACACGTATAACGTCCATGCAATATCAACCAATGATGCGCACTCTTCAAAAACTCGGTCGGCGTGAACTTCATAAGTTTCCGCTCGACCTCTTCCACATTTTTACCGGGCGCAAGCTTCATGCGATTCGCCACGCGAAACACGTGCGTGTCAACAGCAAACGTCGGCTCGCCAAACGCTTCATTCAACACCACATTCGCCGTCTTTCTACCGACGCCCGGTAGCGCTTCGAGCGCCGCGCGATCATGCGGCACTTCGCCACCATGCAATTCGATCAATTGCTTCGCTGCTGCGACTGCATTCTTCGCTTTGTTGCGATAGAGCCCGATCGTCTTGATGTGCTCCTCGAGTTTTTCAACGCCGAGTGCGACCAAATCTTGCGGTGTTTTGACGGTCGGAAAAAATCTCCTCGTCGCGACATTCACGGCCTTGTCCGTCGTTTGCGCAGAGAGCAACACCGCAATCACGAGCTGAAACGGATT
>JBOFBL010000083.1:0-2087 GCA_051645545.1 Casimicrobium sp.
TTTTTCGAATAACCGCTTGGACGCAATGTTCTCGGTCCAAATCACCGCCTCGAGCCGCGTAATCTGATAGTACGCATCGGCGCAACTCACTATTCGACCCAACAGCAGCTTACCTATACCTTGGCGATGGGCACGCGGACTAACAGCGACGCTCACAATACCGATGTGCGTTTGCCTGCGGTTCTTCCCGTTCGAAAGCAACGTTGCTACGCCAAGAAGCTCAGTATCTGCAGAATTCTCCGCAACCAAGACTAACGGTAAGTCCCATGTGTTGCCGCAAAGATCACTCCACAGCTCTGAGTGAAGAAACGGCATTCCCAAAAAACTATCGTAAACGCGTTGCGACGAACACAAATCTGCGATTTTCGGTGCATCAGTCCTCGACGCACGACGCACCTGAATAGGTGAATGATTTGTAGTAGCCGTTAAATCCAACGAGTTCATCACACTAGTCTCCGGATTGACTGCGTCTGCCAATGCTCTTGCATGTCAACGCCCTAAATTCGCGAGGGCGGCGAGGCTTTGCGCCCAATCCGTCCGGGACGACGTCTCTTGAACACACAGTTCACGAATAGCGCTTTTTTTCTGCACAGCCTCATCGACGAGCGGATCGTTACCAGGTTGGTACTCGCCGACTTGCACCAGAAGTTCGATCTGTTTGTATTGCTCCATCAAACGCCGAACGTGCTGCGCGTGAAGCAAATGATCATGCGTCACGACGCTTTCCATCACGCGACTTCGACTTGCCAATACATCGATCGCCGGATAATGTCCTCCATCCGCCAACTTTCTAGACAAAACGATATGCCCGTCTAACAATGATCGAACCTCTTCCGAGATCGGGTCACCACCTTGGTCGTCCTCCTCAAGCACGGTGTAGAACGCTGTAATTTGACCGACTGCAAGGGGTCCAGCTCGTTCAAATAGCTTTGGTAAATTTGCAAACACTGAGGGAGGATAGGCTCGGCGCGCGGGTAGTTCGCCGGCCGCAAGCGCAAGTTCGCGCAGCGCTCGTGCATAGCGCGTAACCGAATCCAGCAAGAGAACGACATGCTTTCCCTCCGCTGCGAAATGCTCAGCAATTGTGGTTGCCACCTCTGCCGCACGCGCCCTCTCGGCCGACGGTCGATCGGAGGTAGAAACAACAATAACAGTGCGCGAAAGCGACTCTGGTGGTAGCTGGCGATGCAGAAAATCGCCCACCTCTCGTCCACGCTCGCCAATCAAGGCCAATACAACTACATCGGCCTGCACACCACGCGCGATCATCCCGAGTAAGGTACTTTTGCCACAACCCGCTGGTGCGAAAAGCCCCAAGCGTTGACCAACGGCGCAGGTAATCATCGTATCAAGCGCGCGAACGCCTAATGGCAATGGATCGGTCACTAAGGTTCGCGTCAGGGAATTGGGCGGAGGCTCGTTGACTTCGCGTGCGATCGCATCGATTCCAGGCTCACGCGCCCCCTGGAGTGGGTGGCCGAACCCATCGACAACAGCGCCTAGCAGATGGTTGCCCGCTAATACGGTGTGTCGTTTTCCAGTGGGGATCACTTGTGCTGTAGGTGACAGCCCAGCCGTATCGCCAATCGGTGCAAGCAAAAGACCTTTGGAATCAAAACCGACCACTTCCGCCATTAACGGCTTACTACCGGAGGCATCCGTCAATTCGCACAATTCACCTACGCGAGCGTGCAAACCTTGAGCACGTACAAGGGTTCCAATGACCTCTACCACCTTCGCATTCGGAGTTTGTCGAGGAAACCGCGCCTCGGAAATCGATGCTGTCTTAAGCGCAGACACTAAAGACTTAGGTGGTACAAAGCCATCAGTCATGATTGATTGAATCCAATCGGGCGAACATGTTGACGTCTACTGGCGCACCTAGATTCGGCATCTTCTGCTCACTGTTGTGTGAGCGATTCGCAGTGACATGATCTAGTGGGGATAGAGCAGCCTCCGAAGCATCTAGATTAGCGAAACCCTCTTCTAGCTGAGACCGAATGATCCGCGTCGTCGTCTCAACAAAGGCTGAAATCGTTGCGTGAATCACTCCAAATTCACTTTCAATCACAAGGTCGTTAGCATGG
>JBOFBL010000084.1:0-10446 GCA_051645545.1 Casimicrobium sp.
CGGTGTCGGGCGCGACCACGCCAACGCTCATGCGCGACGGGCTCTTGCTCACGCGCTACGCGCTTGGCATGCGCGACGACGCACTTGTTGAAAAGACCGGTACAACAAAAACGGTAGGCGTTGCCGAATCCTCGATCATAGACGCCGCTCTTCGACTCGACCTCGATGGCGATAACAGTTTCACGACGACCGATGCGCAGATTGCAGCCCGCTATCTTGCGGGCTTTAGCGGCACAGCGCTCACCGAGGGGCTCAGCTTCGACAACGCAGCAACACGCGCCGATCACGTACTGATCGCGCAGTACATTGCGGGCGGCTGCGTGGTGCCCGTCCCGACTGACGCGCAATTGAAGACGATTGCCGAAGCAAGCCTCGCGGCAAACCTGCGCAAATCTCACCCGCACACCGATGAAGCTGGCAACCCCAATCCGGGAGCGACTACACCTTCGGTCTCGCCAGGTAACACATTCACCCAAGGCATTCCGGGTGACGATATCGAGCAGACCGCGCTTTATTTAGTGCCATCGATTACGGGTGAAGAAGGTGGTTTCGACATTTTCAACGCAGTGAATCCCGGCGATGCAAAACCGGGTTTACGTTTCACCACGGCGTTCTATTCCGGTGTGTACGGTCGCGGTCGCGACGCTCCTGGCGATCAATATCTTTTGGGCAATGCATCGAAGGCCTTCTTTCTCGGTCGCACCAGTCCGATCGACAATGACTTCGCGCGCGTGATGGAAATGGACGTTTCGCGCGGCGGCAACGAGATCGTGTTGCACGGCAATCCGAGTCAATATCGTTTCATCGAGACTGGCGGACAAGAGCCCGGCACCGCGATCTTTTTCAACAACGGTGGCGTCTTCGATTTGATTGGTTTCATCGACGTCCACGTCATTACCAATGCCAACGATCCGATTTACAAATACGTCACCACTGCGCCGTCGGTAACGCCCGTGCCGTCGCTCGCACTCGATCAGTTCGGTGGCGCAAACGCGGACACGATCACCGGGCTTTCAGTGGACGCTTCAGGCAATGTGTACGCGCTCGGTTTTTCACAAAGCGATTTAACTGGCGTGTTCCCGACGACAACGGGCAGTGGTCAACTGTTTCTCGCCAAGTATTCGGCGGCGGGCGAGCGCGTGTGGCTCACGCGCTTCGGATCTGCAAATCAAATTGGCGATCTCGCCTGGGACATGGCGCTCGACACCACGGTCGCGTATGTTGCGGCTCGCTACATCGCACCGAGCACATCCATCGGCGGACAAAAAGACGCGGCGTATTTCAAAATCGACATCGCAACGGGCGTAGTGCTTAACGAAGCCCTTTGGCAAGGTCGCGGCGTGCAGTTCCCCGGTGCGGTCGCGCTCGACAATTCGGACTATGTGTACTTCTCCGGCATCGGGCTCGATGTCGCGCAACCGAACCCCGATGGCTCGCAAGATCCGTACATTGAAAAACGCCGTCGCTCCGACCTCTCGCTGGTTAAACGAAAAATTTTCGGTGGTGATGCCGGCAATGTGCCGGGCGCAGGTGGCGCTGCAAACAAAGAACCGTGGGGCGGCTTGACGTTCATTCCGAGCGCGAGCGGCGTCGCCGGCGAAGGCACACTCTTCTCCGCAGGCTGGACGATGCAATCCTATGAGGGCACGACAGCGGTGGGCGGAGGTGACGTGTTTCTTGTTGCCTTCGATCAAGACCTAAACGAACTCTGGGCCGAAGGCTGGGGTTCGTCGTTTCGCGATTGGGCGTGGTCAATGGATCGTGATCGCTTCGGAAATATTTACGTCGCAGGGCTCACGCTGGGTTCGATGGCCGGAACGAATTCCAATCTCGGACGCGCCGATGGTTTCATCACCAAATTCAATCCGAACGCTGCCGCCGGATCGCGTCGCCTTTGGACGAAACAACTTGGCACCACACAAAGCGACGAGATTAGAAAGATTCGAATCATCGGTGACTCGATCTACGCAACAGGTCACACCTTCGGCAACGCCGCAGGCACGAACGCCGGTCGCTCGGACGTGTGGCTCGTGCGGCTCGACCTCGACGGCAACGTGCAACAAACAACGCAAGTGGGCAGCGCGGAAGACGATCGTGGCGTCGCACTCGCAGTCACTGCGAGCAGTGTGTACGTCGGCGGCGCAAGCTTCGGCTCACTCGTGAAAGCAACGCAAGGATTTATCGACGCCGTCGTGCTCAAGTTCGCGCGCAACTAGTGCGCGGTGAAAGCAATAGGTTCCTATACGAGCGTCAATTGACCAAAACAAGCCGTGTTTTAGCACGACAAAGTAGCTATCAGCATAATTAACAATCGCCCAATTTAATTGGGCGATTACACAATTTATTATATTTATTGATAAGTACTATAAATTAACGGTACGCCCACAATAATTGGGCGTTAAATATTTAAGTTGTAGACCATTATTTGCTGCGATTCACACCCCGTGCTGCACCGCGCACGTGTGCACTCGCGTACGCTCGTGCGAGCGACGCTACAGCTTTAGATCCCAATGCTGCCCGACCAAATCTTTGCCGAAGCTTTGATGCGTTTCTTCTTTCACGAGCTTGAAGCCGCGCGCGACATAGATGTGTCGCGCCGCATGCAGGATGCCGTTCGTCCATAGCGTCATCTTCTTGTAGCCGGTCGCGCGCGCGAAGTCGATCGCTTCATCGACGAGTCGCGCGCCGAGCTTCATGCCGCGCGCTCGCGGCTCGACGAGCAGCATGCGTAGCTTCGCCGTTGTTGCGTTTTTCTTCACCACGAACACGCAACCGAGCGGCCCCGCATCGTCCTCTGCAATCCAACAACGCTCGCGAGTCGGATCGAACTCGTTGATGAACTTCGCGCAGATGTCGGCGACGAGCGCTTCGAAGGTTTGATCCCAACCGTACTCCGCAGCGTACAGTGCGCCATGTCGCGAAATCACCCAGCCCATGTCTCCTGGGCGGTGAGCACGAAGACGATACGCGCGACTGGCATCCCCTCCCCCCTCGTGGGGGAGGGTGCCCGAAGGGCGGGAGAGGGGGTTGTTTCGTCTAGTTATAACCGTGGATGTCGGCGGCAAAACTAACCCCGCTCGTGGTGAGCTAATCGAACCACGAACCCCCACCAAGGCCGCCTCAATCAACCGCATCGAAGCCAACACATTCCCGCGATCATTCGCCAACACTTTCGTGAGCATCGCCGCTATCTCCGCATTCGACGCACGCTCCAACGGCGCGAACGCCCGCTTCCCTTTTGCAGTTAACTTGAGTTGCATCGCCCGCGCATCCGTACGCGAAGGCGCGCGCGCGAGCAACCCCTTCGCCTCAAAATTGCGCAACAATCGCGAGCAATAACTCGCATCGAGATCAAGCAACTCGCAAAGCACCGACGCCGTGAGCGGCGCGTCCGTGCTCGCATGCGCCAACTCGTAAAGCACGCGAACCTCCGTCAAGGTGTATTCGCTATCGAGCAAACCGCGCTTCAACACGCCGATCGCTTGCGTGTAGAAGCGATTGAAGTGGCGGACGGAGAGGATGTCTTCTTGTGGAACGGTGGCGGTTTTCATAGCGCGAGAACGTGAGTTGTTTCACGCAGATAATGGACTAAGTCCACTATTGTGTCAACTCGCCGAAGCGCTGCCAGAATTTAAAGCTCGGCAATTGGGCTTTCTCTTTTCTGTCATCCCCGCGAAGGCGGGGACCCAGACCGGGTAGTTCGCGCTCCGCTCAGCATTGATTGAACCCGAAAGACCATCTCGGTCTGGGTTCCCGCCTTCGCGGGAATGACAAATTTTTGATTCTGAATGTAGACTCACCAAATGCTGTGCAAATACCGGTATGGGTTGGTTGAACCAATTTACGTGCCCGAATCGATTCCTATTTGGACATCAAACTATTTGATCGAATTCGAAATTGTTGATGGATTATTGCTCGCAATAATCATAGGTGTGAGATGCAGCAACGCTAGCGACTGGCCGCGCTTTGATGTCAGGTCTACGTCCGGTGCACAGAAACACTTGATCTTTCCAGCTCCCCAGAAAGACGCAGCTGACGCTGTTGCATTCACTTTTATCGCCCTGCTTTCGATGAGGGGTTTTCCAGCGCGTTGGGATTGGGAAGATCCGACGCGAATCTGGGATCCAGAAACAACTGCGGAGGCTGACGCGCTTAAGCTAAACAATTTTCGCGTTACGAGGAAGAGGCGAGCAAATGCGCGCGAGTTGCCTCTAAAAATCAATGATCTGACACAGACTGCGCTCGCCAGCGAAATTTCTACTTCGATCAGACAGCCATTAGAGTTTTTGCAGTATGCGAACGAGCGATACCGAGCCAAGAGATACATCGAGGCGTTTCAGTATTATTTTTTCGTCATTGAATCGATTTTCGCCGGGGGATATTCCAGTCCTGCAAAAGTAACTCGCGCATTGCTTGCGTCGAGGCTGTTTCGCATCAAGTTGCGTATGGCCATTCGTTATCCTACGCTGTATCTTCGGAACGTCGAGGAAAAAAGTAAATATTGTGACTTCGTAAGCGGACTTAGCTTAAGCTCGGCGACGGATTTGCTCGTACGTACACGTGGGAGTCTTCACCATCATAGTCTGCGGTCGCCGAGCTCGTGGTCGCTACATGGACAAGAGAAGTACTGGGCAATCACTACTCTCGCAGCTAACACCACACAGTCAATTATGTTTCGCTATGCGCAAGACTATCTTTGGCATGATGAAGTTCTTCGTCAGTACGAGAAAGTGCGGGCAAGCCTGAGTGGTGGTGACGAGTCCATCATATAGATAACCCCAACCCCGCCTTAACCTCCCCCAACACCACATAACTCGTAAACCGCGCGACGTTGTCGAGTCCGACGAGCGCATCGCGCGTGAACTGTTCGTACGCGGCCATCGTGGGCACTCGCACGACGAGGATGAAATCGGTTTGACCCGTCGTGTACCAGCATTGCTGCACCTCGTGGTGCTTTTGCATTTGCGCTTTGAAAGCGTCGATGTAGGCGAGCGTTTCTTTTTCGATATCGACATGCACGATCACGGTGACCGGTAGTCCGACGGCGCTCGCGTCGATTTGCGCGATCTCAGCTTGAATCACGCCTGCTTCGCGCATGCGCTTGATGCGGCGTTGCACAGCGGCGGCGGAGAGGCCGACCTCTTCGCCGATCGTCGCGGCGGGGCGCTTCACGTCGTGCTGATAGCGCGCGAGGATTTTGCGATCGAAGGCGTCGAGCGCAAAGGCAGCTTCGGCGGCGACGGGCGGTGCGGTTTTCGATTTGAGCATGCGGTTATTTTGCGGGGAAACGGCGTTTGGTGCTTTGCTAATGCGGCTGCGCGCATCGACGTGGGCAATACGCTTTGGTTTTCTCTTTTGACGCAGATTACGCTGATTTAACGCAGATTACCGCAGATTTTTTTGAATCACATTTGTGAAAAATCTGCGTAAATCAACTTGAGAAATCTGCGAAATCTGCGTTAAAAAATACAAGCGCTTCCATGCAAACCCCAAACGATAGCGTTCCAACACACCGCCTCTCGCTCGCCAACATCGCACGCTCGGCGCACGTGATCGATCCGGTGTTTCTGAATTCACCGCAATACAACTGCGAGCCTTTGTCGGATGCGCTCGGTTGCGCGCTCACGATCAAGCACGATTTTGTGAATCCGATACGTAGCTTCAAAGGGCGCGGCGCGAGCTTTTTGTTGCACGAGATGCAAGCGCGTAACGATACGCGGCAGATCGTGTGCGCGAGCGCAGGCAATTGGGGGCAGGCGATGGCGTACGCGTGTCGCGCGGTGGAGCGACCAATCGTGGTGTTTGCGTCGAAGCATGCGAATGCGTTGAAGGTTGCGCGCATGCGTGCGCTCGGTGCGGACGTGCGCATTGCGGGTGAGGATTTCGATGCGGCGAAGGATGCGGCGAAAACTTACGCGGCGGAAATCGGCGGCGTGATGATCGAGGACGGGCTCGCGGCGGAAGTGAGCGAAGGGCATGGCACGATGGCAATCGAATTGCTCGCGCGCGGCGATGCGTTCGACGCGGTGGTGATCGCGCTTGGCAATGGCGCGATGTTGAACGGAATCGCGCGCTGGTTTAAGGCCGCCTCGCCCGCAACGCGCGTGTACGGCGTGTGCGCGCGAGGCGCGGATTCGATGGAGAAGTCGTGGCGTGCGCAGAAGATTTTCGAGGCGCAAGCCGCGAATACGATTGCGGACGGCATTGCGGTGCGCGTGCCGGTTCCTGAAGCCGTGAGCGATATGCAAGGGATCGTCGACGATGTGTTGCTTGTGGACGATGCACATATTGTGGAAGCGATGCGACTAAGCTATTCGTACGCGGGCTTGCTCGTTGAACCGGCGGGCGCGGCGGGGCTTGCGGGGATCGTTGCGCATCGCGAGATGTTTGCGGGGCAACGCGTGGCGACTGTGCTTTGCGGAAGTAATTTGACTGAGGCGCAGATTCGCGAGTATTTTCTTTGACGCAGATTTCGCTGATTTAACGCAGATTGCCGCAGATTTTCTTGGACATCATTCGTGAGAAATCTGCGTAAATCAACAGATTCATCTGCGTAATCTGCGTCAAAAAACATCCACAAACCCGAGAACAACTTATGGAACAAACTAGCTCAATCAACATCCGCAACGTCGCAATCCTCGTTTTCGACGACGTTGAAGTCCTCGATTTCGCAGGGCCGTTCGAGGTGTTTAGCGTGGCGGGAACGCTCATGAAGCAAGTGCCGTATCAGCCCTTCTTCACGTACACGATGGGACTCACGCATGCGACGGTAAATGCGCGCGGTGGGCTGCGCGTTCAGCCGACGTTTTCGCTCGACGATGCGCCGACGCCGCACATCTTGATCGTGCCGGGCGGTTACGGCGCGCGGCGATTACTGGTGAACGATCGATTGCTGCAGTGGCTGCGCGAGACGGCGCCGACGTGCGAGATCGTGGCTTCCGTGTGCACGGGTGCGCTCGTGCTCGCGGCGGCGGGGCTCGCGAAAGGCAAGAGGATCACGACGCATCATGGCGCGTTCGATCGGGTGAATGAGTTGGAGCCGACGTGTATCGTTGAGCGCAATAAGCGTTTCGTACAAGACGACAATTATTGGTTCTCGGGCGGCGTTTCAGCGGGCACCGATATGTCGCTCGCGATCGTTGCGCACTTGCTCGGTGACAACAAAGCGGTCGTCGATGAAATGGAATGGATGTGGCACGCGAAGTGAAGCTGGATATTTTCGGGTAAGACCGATCTTATTGGGGCAATAAACGATTTCGTATATTTTTCGATAATTAACAATTTTGCTATTAATACCTTTTAAATTTTGGCTTAAACCGTAGGTGTCAATAGTGCCAGTGTCGTTCAGCTGAAACACTCTAGTAGTGCTTATGTAACGAACGCTTCATGCCAATGGCATAATGGAACACACAAGACCGGAAGCTCAATTCATCCTTTTTTAGGAGATCTTCCATGTTCAAAAATACATCGCGCGCAAATATGCGCCACGTTTTCGGCGCCTTGGCGATATCGTCCGCACTGCTCGGTTCCGCTCCTGCGTCCGCAGGCAACGCTTTCCAGTGCGCCGTCAATTCAGCTCAGCTGCAGGTCGCGCTGCTCAAGTGGACCGCCTGGCGTCTCGCAAATCCAAATTTCAACGGTACGCTTCCCCCGAACGCCCAAGCGTTGGGGAATAGAGTCATTGAATTGCGGGATCGCCGCGCGGCACTGGGTTGCCGTTGATTGGCTTTCATTAACGAGACAGGAGATTTCTCATGTTCACTAAATGGTTTGTTTCGCATGCGCTTCGATTGAGTGTTGCAATCTTGCTCTCGTTCGCAGCATTCGGTTCTGCGCAAGCGGCGGAAAAATCGACGAGTTGCACGATGCTAAAGCTCAACCGAGCGATGCTTGCGCCAGCGTGGTACGCCTACTGGCGCACCAACAACTCGCTCGCTGACGCACCGCCAAATATTTTTCGATACATGGATCTCGATGCGAGAATCAAAACTAATTGCCGCTAACTCAAATCATCGAATTGGCACTACGAAGTTTGCACTGAAAAGCGCTTAGGCTTTCGCCTTCGCGCTTTCTCGATAGACGGCATGGATGCGTCTGCGAAGTGATCGCATGCAATCTCACTTGTTTGCGCGATCGACGCGGCACGCGTAGCAGCCGCGCCGCGCGTTATGAACGTGTAAGTACTGCACTTCGTCGTTTGCGAAGAAACGCTTGACCTGCGATTCGAGTTCGATGCCCGGTGCGACTTCGGCATCGATAATGAAATCGCGACGATCGTAGGCGCGGATCGATAGCAAGCGACGTTGCTGTTGCTCGGGGATACGATTCATAACGACATTCGTTTGCTTTGCATTGCGCCGAATGTAGATCGGGCCGCTGCTCGCGTACGGCGAAGCTGCGATCAAGTGATCGTAATTGAGCAAAAGCATTTCTTCGCCGATGGCCGCGTCTTCGAGCGTGATGCGACATGGAAACGCATTCGCTTCGTTCGCCGTTTGAATCACGACGCCGCTTGCGCGAAGCGCTTCGTCGTTCGCGCTCAACACGTCGCTGAAATTTTCAATCGGTAGTCCGCTGATTCGATAGTTCATTGCATTGACAAAAAGGGTTTCGATTCAATGCAATGTAGTCCTCGTGGAATCGCACGGCTCGCCGTTTTCGGACATCGTGTTTTACGGCGTTTGTTTCCCTGATATTCTGAGAGAAACTAATCCCAACGCTATCTATGATCGCCGGATTTTATTGGGTCGTGCAATAAAATTTGATTTGTTTCGAGAGTAACAATTTATCGAGTCATCGCCCAATTAAATCGGTCGATAAACGTTAGTGCCGGGATAAGATTACTACTGCTCGTTAAACCGTTTGCGCAACGCTTCCACGCGATTGCGATTCACATTGAAATCTTTTTTGCCCACACGCGACGCGCTGCGTACGTGAATCACGCTGGTTGCAACGTCTAACCGCGCCTCGAAATCGTCGACGTAGCGCATCTTCGGCGTGCGAAATTCAGCGTACACGTAGGTCTCTTCCGCCTTCACGATCGTTGCGTTATTCATCGATTCGAGCACGGTGATGAACTTCGCCATTGCTGCGCGAGGATCGCCGGTGAATGCGATTGGTGCGATGTACGCTGGATGTGTCGGCTCGACGCCTTCGCTCACGACGCTGTTCGGTGTTCGCTTTTTCGGGCCGCTTAGTTTGCCTTCGTGCACGCCGAGTGTTGACGGACGACCGCCGTACCACATCGATTTTTCTCGGCGTGTGAGATTGACGAACGCGACCCAGATTGCGAAGAGAATGATGATGCAAAGCAACACCAAACCGAAGATTCGAAGCAGTGCAAGCATGTTTTCTCCAAAAAGTGCCGTTCGCTAATTCTCCTACACAGGCAAACAAGTCAACTACTGCGCGTTCACTCGCGGCATGTAATCACCCTCACCCGCCCTGTCGGGCGCCCTCTCCCCTCAAGGGAGAGGGGAAAAATCAGAGCCGCGCAGCGATGAGTTTTTGCGCGAATTCGACGAAACCTGCGCCGCATTCGTGCGTACACACGTACGCGGGCGGTGTCGCAATTTTCTCAAGCGATTCGCGCACGTTAGCTACGCCCACGGAAATCGGAATCGCGCCGAACAGCGATGCGTCATTCGGCGAATCGCCGATGAACGCGGCGCGCGCATGCAACGCGTCGCGCGACAAATTGAATTTCGTCTCCATCAATGGATACACGCCATCGGCTTTTTCGTTGTACGGAAAATAGGCGTGTATGTGAATGCTGCTCACCGCAGTTTTATAGCCCGCCTCTTGCATCATGCGCACGATCGCGGCGACGGTCTCCGGTGAAACGTTCGTCGATTGTTCGTTGTAATCGATCGCGAGATCGGTGAGGCGATACGGTTGATCGGCACTCACGCGCACGTTTGAAAATTGCGCAATAATTTTTTCACCGAGCGTGCGCAGTGCGGGCAGATAGCCAGGGCCACGATGTTCGGAATGAATGATGCGTTGCCGCGCGACACCTGCATCATCCTTCCAGGAAATCACGCCGCCGTTTTCCGTGACACAGGCATCGATCGGCCAGGTGGAGAGCATTACATTGCCCCAGCCGCTCGGGCGACCGGTGACGGGCACGGGCGTGATGCCCACGCGCTGCAAATCGAAGAGCGATGCGTAAGCTTCACTCGTGAGCAGGCCGCGCGAGGTGAAAGTTTCGTCGACATCGAAGAGGAGAAAATCGATGGCGCGCAGTTGCGCGGCGCTGAGGTTGGTCAGGGGTTGGAGACGAGGCATTTTTTTACGCAGATTTGCGCAGATTTTTCTTGGTTCTATTTTCGTTTGTTTTGCGTGGCGGGCACAGTAGTGCGATCAGATTGTGGGAGCGCGCTTGCGCGCGAATACTGCCGTATCAGTAGTGTTTTGCTCGGGCAGGCGGTTTCGCGCGCAAGCGCG
>JBOFBL010000085.1:0-8412 GCA_051645545.1 Casimicrobium sp.
CTGCGGTCATCGCGAATAGCGAATACCTGTTGTGTATCGATGGCGATGCGATTCTCGATCCGCATTGCATCTCGTGGCTGCTTCGCCATTTTTTGTTTTCCAATCGCGTCGGCGCGGTGACGGGCAATCCACGCATTCGCACGCGCTCCACGCTGCTTGGAAAGATTCAAGTCGGCGAATTCTCTTCAATCATCGGACTCATCAAACGCGCGCAACGTACCTACGGCCGCATCTTCACCGTGTCTGGCGTGTGCGCGATGTTTCGCCGCACGGCGCTGCATCAGATCGGCTATTGGAGCCCGGATATGATGTGCGAAGACATCGACGTGAGCTGGAAGCTGCAAACCCAGCATTGGGATGTGCACTACGAGCCGCGCGCGCTGGTGTGGATTTTGATGCCCGAGACTTTGAGCGGTCTCTGGAAGCAGCGCGTGCGCTGGGCGATGGGCGGCATTCAGGTGATGATGAAGTATTGGCCGATGTTCACCGATTGGCGGCAACGTCGCATGTGGCCGATCTACATCGAATATGTGACAAGCGTATTGTGGGCCAACTGCATGGCCTTCGTGCTGCTGCTTTGGGCGCTCACGATGATTCTTCCGACGATGCCCGATGCGTTTCACGTGGGATCGATTTCGCCCGGTTGGCACGGCGTGATTGTCGGTTTTACTTGCCTTGCGCAGCTATTGGTGAGTATGATGATTGATTCACGCTACGAGCGCGATCTGCTTCGCTACTACATGTGGATGATTTGGTATCCGATTGCCTATTGGTTGTTGAGTTTGACGACCACCGTTGCAGCGCTGCCGAAAGTGCTCAAGCGCGGCAAGGGTGCGCGCGCGACGTGGGTGAGTCCCGATCGCGGTTTGCGCAAAGCTGCATGAGTGATGGTTGATGAATCACAAAGAGCTCATCATCGATTCGCCCGATCTGCAACTGCCGAAACGTCGGTGGTCGTGGGCGTTCGTGAAAACGCTCGGCTGGATTCTTTGGTTTTCATTGTGGCTGCCGATACTGACCGTGCTTGGCTGGTATATGGGTTACGAGACGATTGTTGAGCAATTCGTCGATCGCAAGGGCGGCTCTGAACTTGCTCGTTTGTTACCGACGTATCTGCTTGTGATCGGCGTGTGCGGCGGCTCGCTCGTCGTGTGGTCGCTTATTCAGTATTGGCTGTTTCATAGAAGAGGTAAACGTACTTCGGCCATTCCTAATTTGGAAACAGACGCGCTTGCGACGATGACCAACAATTCCGTTGAGTCGGTGCAGTCCTGGCAAGGTGCGCGCCGTGTGGTTGCGTATCACGACGCCAAAGCAAAGATCGTTACTGTCGATACCGATCCCAATGCGCTCTACGGCAAAGCGCTGATTGCAGCTGCCGAGGCTGCGGAAGCAGCGCAAGCGGCTGCGGTTACTCAAGCAACTACGCCGGTCGGAGCGAACGTACCCGCAACGAGTGACGAAAGTGTTGCAGAGACGCCGCCGCAAGCAACGGCGTACGACACGTTCAACGTGATCACCGTGATCAATTATGACGATGTCGCGGCAACCATTGCCGGCACTGAGCAACTAGCGATGTTTGAGCGTCAGAACGCGTCGATCGAGTTCGATTTTGGTGACCGCAGTATTGAGAAAGTCACTCAAATCAAACGCGGTAAATCGAAACGCGATCGCGAGAAGAAAGAAACTCGCGCAAAGATTCTGCCGGCCACAGGCACCAGGGATGCGTAGCGAATCGGCCACGTTTGCCTTCGCAAGTGCCTAATTAGCTAAAAACGTAAAAGCCCAATTTCATTGGGCGATGAAGCGCGAAATTTGTTTTATCTAGAAAAGAAAAAAATTGAATGAATGCCCAATTAAATAGGGCATTCATCGTTATGGTTGGGTAGCGATATTTTGCGCCCAAGCCCCTTGATTTCGCAACTATCGCGGAATCGAATTCACTTCTTTTTCCCACTTATCGAGCAAGCGTTTGCGCTCGGCGGATGAGCCGTATTTCTTGAAATCGTACTGAATCAATTTCATTTGCGCGAAGCGCGGTGCTTCCGGCGGCTGCGGCGCGTTTTTGTTTGACGGCAATTGATATTGCTTGGCCTGCGCTGCGAGCTTCTGTGCGTCGGGTGTGAGCGCCCAATCGTAGAACTTCTTCGCGTTCTCCATGTTGCGCGCGCCCTTCATGATCGACATCGATCCTACTTCGTAGCCGGTGCCCTCGCAAGGCGCTGCCATGCCGACGGGGAAGCCGTTCTTCTGTTCGCCAGGCACGTCGTGCATGAACGAAACGCTCACCGCCGTTTCGCCACGTGCCGCCGCTTTCACAGGGCCGGTGCCCGAGCGAGGATATTGTGAGATGTTCTTATGCAGCGCCTTTAAATATTCGAACGCTTTGTCTTCGCCCATCACCTGCACAAGCGTTGCGAGCGCGGTGTAAGCGGTGCCGGAGGCCGCAGGGTTCGCCATTTGCACGTCGCCTTTAAGATCAGGCTTGATCAAATCCGCCCAGCACTTCGGTGCTTCGACTTTTTTCTTTGCAAGCACTTCCGTATTGAAACCGAAGCCAAGCGCGCCTGCGTAGATACCAACCGTTTTGTAACCCGCAATTTGCGCCTGATACGTTGCCCACGGATGCAAGTCTTTCATCATCGGCGACTGATACACCTCAAGCAGATTTTCTTCCGCTGCTTGCAGATGCGGGTCGCCCGTGCCGCCGAACCACACGTCGCCCTTCGGATTGGTGCCTTCCGCCTTGATCTGCGCGAAGGTTTCGCCTGAGCCTTTGTGCGACACGTTGACTTTCACGCCCGTGGCCTTCTGGAACTCGTTGCCCGCGAGCGAGCACCACTCGAGTTGCATCGAACAATAGATATTCAAATTGCCTTTGTCTTGCGCGAACGCGCCCTGCGCAGTAAGCGCGGAAGCGGTCACTGCCGCTGCCAATAGTTTCCGTTTCATGGTCTCTCCTTATTTGCTTCTTATTGGCTCTGCTTAAGCCGAAGCTCACTATAGGCATGGTAGCCACCCGTAGCAAGCGGGGAAACGCGCGAACGCGCCCGGCACGGAACCAGTGCGCGACGCGACAATCAAATAGCTGCCGATGGGGATCGAAAGGCAGCAGCGCGCACCGCCCGCGCCGCCGCATTGAACAAGGGCAGCGTCTTGAAAAACGGACTCCAAAACGGCACCCACACCGATCCACTCTGGCAATGGCTAACCTCGCGTGGCTCGGAATTCGGGCTCAAAACGATTCTCGCCATCATTGTCTGGTTTATCGGTCGTCGCATCATTAAAGCCATCGTCAATTTCATCGATCGCCGTATGGTTAAAAGCGGCAAGATCGATCCGACGCTCGCGCGCTATCTGCTCTCGATCATCAACGCTGCGCTCACCGTGGCGCTCATCATCGGCATTTTGGACATGTTTGGCGTGCAAACGACGAGCTTCGCCGCGTTGCTCGCGGGTGCCGGGCTCGCGGTTGGCACTGCATGGGGTGGACTGCTCGCGCACTTCGCCGCCGGCGTCTACATGCAAATACTGCGGCCATTCAAAGTCGGCGATTTTGTCTCAGCAGCGGGCGTCGAAGGCACAGTGATCGAACTCGGATTACTTGGCACCACACTTATCTCGATTGACAATGTGGTGCACATCATCGGCAACAACAAAGTGTTCAGCGAGACAATCAAAAATTATTCGGTGCTACCGTATCGTCGTGTCGATTGTGAAGCGCGTGTCGCAATGGGGCTCGACGTTAGCGAAGCGATCAAACGCATCGAAGTCGCACTTGCAAGCGTGCGCAACGTACTCGCCGAGCCGCGCGCTGAAGTCGAAATCTCACGCTTCACCGTCGAAGGCCCGCAGATCACAGTGCGCGCCTTCGCCAACAACAATCACTACTGGCAAGTTTACTTCGATATCACGCGGATCGTAGAGCGAGAGTTAGGCAGGGCGATTTATCCGCTGGTGCCGGTGGTGCCGCAGGTGGCAGCGAAGTAGTACCTATTAATTTTTCTATCGACGTCGTCCGTACGCAGCTTCAAAAAGATCGCTAAATTTTGGATCGAGCGCAGCATGCTTTCCAGTCACTGCGGCAACTGCGTGTGGTAGCGCGGCAAATAGTTCTTCAAGCGCATGGGGTCGTCCCGTCGCGAGCGCGTAAAAAGAGTAGCCGTCCATGCGACGTATCTTTGGGTTCGCCGTCTTTCGCACACCCGACGCATTGTTTGACGGCGCGAAAGGCTCATCGATTGCCGCAGTTCGCTCGGGCACAATCGCAACGAAGTATGCGGTGAAACCGCGATAGGCGCCGGAACTACCTACCAGCCCTTGGAGCTTGTCGTACACCGCAGCTTCGTCGGATTTTTTGACGGTGTTGTGCTTATTCTTAACCTCGGCACAAATTTTTCGCGACTTGCAAACCAGATCCGTTACGTTGCCTGTCTCCAGATCCTCCCACGCATCGATTGAACCTAGTACTCGTTGATGCAAGTAGCCCATCTGATGTTCGAACGTTTTCTGGAGCTGCCGCGCTTCTTCCTGCACCTGCCAACTCTCAAAGGGTTGTCCAATCAATGCGCCTTGAAACGCAGCGGAAAACGGGTCAAGTACATTTGCCGAAATATCCCTTTGAACAGACGCTTGTTTCTTCGTAACTTTCGCGACCATAGCTCGCACGATTTCGATGAATACTTGATCCGATAAGTACGTGAGCATTGGCATATAAAAATCGAAAAACCATGTGTAATGTTGGATACTGTGGTTATACTCATGTTCGAGATTCCCACCGCTAATTCTGTAGCCGACCGCCGTGAAAAAACTCTATAAGTTATCAGAGGTAGCCGACTTACTTTCGGTCTCTAAGGAAACGCTAAGACGATGGGACGCGTCGAAGAAGCTCCCTTCGGTGAGGCAACCTGGCGGAAATTATCGCGCGTACACGGCTGACTCGTTGCGTAAGTTTGAAACCTTGAGTTTTCTTTTTGACGAGCCAAACGCAGCGTCGAACGTCGTGAAACCAATCCGCGCTTTTTCCGTGATTGAACTTTTCGCAGGTGCTGGTGGCATGGCGGTTGGCCTTGAGAGCGCAGGACTCAAATGCCGCATGCTTAACGAAATCGATCGTGACGCTTGCGCAACGCTTCGTATGAATCGACCTGCGTGGGATGTACGCGAAGGCGATATTGCAGAAATTGATTTCAACGAGTTTCACGGAAAAATAGATGTTGTGACGGGTGGATTTCCTTGTCAGGCTTTCAGCTACGCGGGTAAGAAACTCGGTTTCGAAGATACGCGCGGTACGTTGTTTTTTGAGTTCGCGAGAGCCGTAAAAGAAATTCAGCCCCTCATCTGCGTTGGAGAAAACGTGCGCGGCTTACTTACGCACGAGGGCGGACGTACGCTGGCTGGGATGATTTCCGTGCTCAATGAACTCGGCTACGACGTAATGCCTCCCCGTTTGATGAAGGCCTTGTTTCATCGGGTTCCACAAAAACGCGAACGCTTACTCATTGTTGGGCTGCGTCGAGATTCCAAACTGGCGTTCGAGTTTCCGCAACCACACAGTGTGCAGTACAACTTACGCGACGCACTCAAAGCCGGTGAGTTGTACTCGACGGACGTGCCGGTGTCCGATGGGCAAAAATACCCGAAACGCAAACGCGAAATCATGGAGATGGTTCCACCGGGCGGATACTGGCGCGACTTGCCGCTCGAAGTGCAGAAGGAATACATGAAGGAGAGTTTTCACTTGAGCGGCGGAAAGACCGGTATCGCACGACGCATAAGTTGGGACGAACCCAGTCTTACACTTACTTGCGCGCCCGCACAAAAGCAGACGGAGCGTTGTCACCCAGAGCAAACGCGACCATTTACGATTCGAGAGTACGCACGCATCCAAACGTTTCCAGACGAGTGGCAATTCGCGGGCTCTCAGTCGTCGCAATACAAGCAAATCGGCAACGCCGTTCCGGTGAACCTTGCGCACGATCTTGGCGTGTCATTGGTTCGTTGCTTAAACGAATACGAGATTCGAAAAGCGGGTCAGCAAGTGATTGCCAAACGAGCGGCGCGGTTGGTAGCGGCTTGAACGCCGCTTACCGTCCGCCTCACGCAGATTTCCCATACACCTCATTAATCTGCTGCGACACGCGAACAAAGGTCGTGCACTTCGATAAATCCTTGAGTTTTCTCGCGCCGACGTAGGTGCACGTAGAGCGCACGCCGCCCAAGATTTCTTGCACGGTGTTTTCAACTGGCCCACGCGCGGGCAGGAGCACTTCTTTACCCTCAGACGCGCGGTATTTCGCGACGCCACCTGCGTATTTTTCCATTGCCACATCGCTGCTCATGCCGTAGAACTTGCGATAGGTTCTGCCGTCGCGTTGCACGACTTCGCCACCCGCTTCGTCGTGCGCGGCGAGCATGCCGCCGAGCATCACGAAGTCCGCGCCGCCGCCGAACGCTTTTGCCACGTCGCCCGGCACGGTGCAACCACCGTCGCCGCAGATATGGCCGCCTAAGCCGTGCGCTGCATCCGCGCATTCGATGATTGCGGAGAGTTGTGGGTAGCCGACGCCGGTCATCTTGCGCGTGGTGCAGACGCTGCCGGGGCCGATGCCGACTTTGACAATGTCCGCGCCCGCGAGGATGAGCGCCTCAGTGATGTCGGCGGTGACAACGTTGCCTGCCATGATCGTGATAGTCGGGAAGAGATCACGGAATTTCTTCACGAAATCGATAAAGGCTTCGGTGTAACCATTCGCGACATCGATGCAGACGAATTTGATTTCGTCGCCACTCTTCGCGCGAACTTGTTTGAATTTTTCGAGATCGGGATCGGTGATGCCAAGCGAATAGAACGCTTGTGCATGCTGTGCGGCGTTCGCCGCAGTGAAGAACTTCACGTAATCGTCAATCGCATAGTGCTTATGTAGCGCGACGTGGAGACCGTGCTTGCCGAGCGCGGCGGCCATCTCAAACGTGCCGACCGTGTCCATGTTTGCTGCGATGATCGGTACCGATTTGCTCGTTGCACCAGAATGCCGATAGGTGTACTCGCGAACGAGATCTACCTTTGCGCGCGAGCCGAGTGTGGAGCGTTTTGGGCGGAATAGGACGTCTTTGAAGTCTAGTTTTAACTCTTCTTCGATTCGCATGGGCGTTTTCCTGGCTCGAAATCTCTGCGTTGGCTTCGCCCGTAGCACCCAAAATCGGTGCTAACGCACTGTCTGCGGCTCGCCGCCTTGGCCTTTCGACCCAGGAAAGCGCCCACAAGCGGCTTAAACCTACGACTTCAATAGACGTAAAAAAACGAGGCGCCGCAAAACACTGTGGCAACCTCGTTGGTTGCATGAAATGTTAGCGCAGACGCGCAATTTGCCCATACACTTTCGCTTATGTACCAAATCAATGCAACCCATGCCGCTTACGCGCACGCGGCGCTCGAAAACGTGCGACGCGAGTTTCCGAATTTCGTGATGCATCTGGCGCTTGATGAGGCGCATTGCGCCGATTTGCGGCCGTCAACGCTACACCCAATCTTCTACGGCAGCTTCGATTGGCATTCGAGTGTTCACATGCATTGGTCGCTCGCGCGATTGCTGAATTTGTATCCAAGCTCGACCGAGGCAAAGGCTATTGGCTCTTGGTTTGATCGCCGTTTCGATACTGGGCAAGCAGCGCAGGAATTAGCATATTTCGAAAAATATGATAAACCGTTCTGGGAGCGCCCCTACGGTTGGGCATGGGCGCTAAAGCTATACGCTGAACTCGCGGTGTGTACGCATCCGCATGCGAAGGTGTGGCGCGACGGACTCACGCCGCTCGTCGATTTCCTCGCCGATGCGATGTGTCATCACTGGGAGACCTCGCCGGCGCCTGTGCGTCACGGCGTTCATTCCAACAGCGCATTTGCGATGATCCATTCGCTTCGTTACGCGACAACCGTCGGCGATCATGATTTCGCTGTACTCGTGAAGAAGAAAGCGCACGAGTGGTTTGAAAACGACGTCGATTACCGCATGGCCTACGATTTTTCGGCAGAGGATTTTTTATCGCCTGCGTTGACCGAAGCGCTCTTGATGTCGATCGTGCTTCCGAAAATCGAATTTCGCCATTGGTTCGACGATTTTTTGCCCGATCTCAAGGCGGGTCATTATGAAGGCTTTGGTGTGGCGAAGGTTGCTGATGAGAGCGACGCGAAGCTCGTACATAACCACGGACTCAATCTTTCGCGAACCTGGTGTTTACACGGCATCATGCAATCGCTCGACACGCATGATCCACGCTGGCAACGCCTCGGAGAAATCGCGGGCGCGTCGGAACTCGCGGCGAAGAATGCGATCACCGGTGGCGATTATGTGAGCACGCATTGGTTGATTTCGTTTGCGTTGCTCGCCGAGACGGAGTGGCATCGTTAAT
>JBOFBL010000086.1:0-1910 GCA_051645545.1 Casimicrobium sp.
AGTTCGATTGATAATCGGTGACGTGGTTTGCGTCGCGCTGTGTTCGCGCAGTTTGCATGCGCGACGACGCTCAAAAAACAAGAAAGTTATTTCAGTACCGGAATCGATGGTCTCACCGTTTCGTTCATTGCGAGCGACCTTGCTCGTGCCCTTCGTCCTGCTCGTTGTGATGGCGGTGGCGGCGGTGTCGTGGCTGTCGTATACGGCGGGCCTGCGTGCGGTCGACGATGTGTCGCGCCGGATGCTCGAAGACGCTGCCGATCGCATTGCGCAGACGGCGGCGCAGCACCTTGCGATTTCTTCGGTGGTGTTGAACGCGGTGGTGCCCGACGGTTTGCCGAACCTGGATGTTGCAAACGATTTGGAGTCGCTCACGCCGAACCTCGTGTCTGATTTCGAAAAACGTCTTTGGCTCGCCTCGGGCTTGTTTCCGCAACAAAACTCGTACGTGTACTTCGCTTCCGAAAGCGGTCGCTTCCTTGGCGTGCAACGCGATGCGCCGGGTGGCGCGGAAGTTCGTATGCGCGCGCAGACCAACGAGCCACGTCGCGTCTTTCGCGCGAATGGACCCGGACAACGCGGCGGATTGATTCGCGAGGAAAAATATGACCCGCACGATCGACCTTGGTACAAAGAAGCGCTTGCTCGACGCGCACTCACGTGGACGCCGGTGTATCGGGATTTCAGTACCGGCGCGCCCACCGTCACACTTGCTAAACCGGTGTTCAAACCGAACGGCACGCTAGTCGGCGTTGCGGCAACCGACATGTCGCTTGCAAGACTCACACAATTCGTACGCACGCTGAACCTGAGCAGCAACAGCGTCGCTTTCGTGGTCGAACCGAACGGCAGTCTTGTGGTTTCGTCGGCAGAGGAAGGCTCGAGTGCGCAGCCCAACACCGACGCGCGACCGCTCGCAAGCAATAGTGGCAGCCGCCTGATTCGCGAGGCCTACGCGGCGATCGCCAACAAGACAGCGGCAGCGTCTATCTCGCCAACGCCGACGACACGCTCGTCGGTTCGCCACAGCGAATTCGATAGCACCGATTTCGGCGCCGCGCACGTCTCGGTGATTTCGCATCGCGATAACGCGGGGCTCGACTGGCGATTCGTGGTCGCCGTGCCACGCGCCGATCACATGGGGCCCGTGTATCGCGCGATGGCGGAGAATCTTGCGATTAGCGCGGCCGCAGTGTTGCTTGCGCTCGCGCTGGGCACCTGGATGTTTCATCGTGTGGCCGAAGACGTCAGTCGTGTGTCGCGCGCAGCGAACAAACTCGTGAGCGGCGAAGGCCCCATCACTGCGATCCCGGAACGCGACGACGAGATTGGCGTACTTGCTTCATCAATGGCGGCCATTCAAGATGCGCTGCTCTATGACAAGCTGACAGGCGCGCTTAATCGCGCCGCGTTCGTCAAACAATTTGGTGTTGCTATCGAGGCATTGCGGCCGCAAGAACGATTGGCCATCATCTACATCGATCTCGATCGTTTCAAGAAAGTCAATGATCGCTACGGGCATACAGTGGGCGATGCGGTGCTCGCGAAGTCTGCGGAGCGCGTTCGCCGCCGTTTGCGCGAACAAGATTTGTTTGCGCGCTACGGCGGCGACGAATTCGTCATCATGGTTCGCGGTAATGCGGCGGTCGATGCCGTTGATGCGCTCGTGCAACGATTGATCGAACGATTGAGCCTCGGCATGACGGTGGGTGAGCTCAATGTTGCGATTGGCGCATCGATCGGCACCGCGATTTATCCAAGTGATGGTGAGACGCTCGACGAGCTCATCGCGATTGCCGATTCGCGCATGTATGGCGAGAAGCGCAAGACGGCGCACATTCGCAAATTACGCAAATCAGCATCATTCATATCGTCCCCATAAATATGGGGCTTAGCCTATATTTTATTTG
>JBOFBL010000087.1:0-1087 GCA_051645545.1 Casimicrobium sp.
ACACGGTGATCCACCGCAAGGTTGAACACTTCACCGCCGAAGCAAAGAGACAAAACCTCGACGCTGTGATTTCCGACGAGGCCAAGCAGGCAATCATGAAGGCCGTGCTCGCCGATCCCGAGGTGCAGCAAGCCCTGAAAGCCTTCGAGCAGAGCTTGCTGGCTATACCGGCCAACATCACCTTCGAAATCGTGGGCGATATGGTCGTTGACAAAGCCGGCAAGCCCATCGTGAACAGCGCAAGGAAACTAGTTCTTAAGGCCGGTGACCAGATCAAGAAGACCTTCAATCTCGACAAGGACGGCAACGCCATTGATCCGAGCACCGGCAAAGTCGCCATCGACGCGAGCACGCTCAGTCAACTCAATATCAGCGGCACCAGCGGCGGAACCAACGGTGTGCCGCTCGACAACCCCCACGGTAGCAACGACTCAACGACAGAAGAGCCGAAGCGGCGCAGCGAGACCAAGCTCGAGCAAACGATCGCGCGGACTGAGCGTGAACGAGAACAGCGCTACACCGAGTGGAAAAAAGATACCCAAGCGAGCATCGCGAAGCGCATCGATTTGATCGCGAGCGGTGGCAAAGACGGCAATCCCGTGCCATCTTCTATGGACGACTCGTTCAAAGATATGTTGCGCAAGGGCGAGCTTGGCAATCAGGCGCTTAAAAACGATGGCAGCGACCGCGCGATCACTGCTAACGACCATCTGACTCAGCAATACGCTAAACCCGATGAGTCCGTGAGGCTCAAAAACGAATTCGTGCGGCAGTTCCTGAGCGATTCGGTCTTCAATCTGGATGCTTTGTCCGGTGCCGATTTCTCTCGCCAAAACGCAGGGTTCAACAAGCTTTGGGCAGCGCTCGAAGCGAAGAACAAGAGCGCGCCCTCGAAAGTGTTCTTCGAGGCGCTTGAGAGTCCGAATGCGATGCGCGCGCTGGTCACCGATGCGCTGCTGCCGCAAGCCGGTCATACAGCGTTTGGCAAGCGCGTGGCCAGCGAGTATCGCAATGTACTGGCTGAAGAGACGAAGGGCTACAGCGCGACCCAACTCCTTAGCGTACTCTCGAGCCCTGCCATGCAGCG
>JBOFBL010000088.1:0-4048 GCA_051645545.1 Casimicrobium sp.
TTGCCCAGTTGCTGCTGCCTTATGCCTTGCTCGCGATGGCATTAGATGCGGTCGTCGAATTCGAAGCCGGATTAATTTATTGGTGGATCGCAACCGTCATCCGCGACTTCGTCGATCGCAAAGGCGAGCGTAGCGCAGCGTTCGCGGTCGCGCTTGGCCCCTTCGTGCGACCGGACATTGCACTCGTCGGCTTGCTCACACTTGTACTTGCGCATCAATCGCGCGGTGACAAGTTGTGGCCTCTTTTCCGAAAGTGGATCGTAGCGGGCGTATTTCTCGCGCTCGGTTGGTCGCTCATTTGCTTCGCCTTTGGCGTCTGGCCGATTCCGACCACGTATTGGACAAAGACCGCGTTGCCAAAACTCTTTGACACTTCGTTTATGGTGACCTTCTTTGTCGAGCGCATGGGCGATGTGGCCCTAGGTGTTGCGCCATGGAAAAGCCGATCGTTCGCGACAGCACTTGGGTTGCTTTGGTGCTCACTGATTGTGGTGATCGCAGCAAGAAGCGCTGCGCTCGCGCAATGGCGCATCGTTGCGTTATTGCTATTCGTCATTTTGCTGATGTCGCGAACGCCCGCGAATTTCTGGTGGTACTACCAAAACGCGCTCGTTGCATTCGTTGCCGTTGCGGTCGTCCTGCTCGCTACGCAAAGTGCGAACAATGCGAGAGCCGCATGTATCGTGCTCTCGCTCTCTGCAATCGCTATTGTGTTGCCTTCGCGAACACTGCGCGAACCCGACATCATGTGGCATTTCGATAAGCCAAGTCGCGTGCAGGGCTATCTCGCCATGGCGCGAACCTTTGCCCCCGATGGCACTATCGAATTACCCGGGCTCGGGCGCGGCTATCTGCACAATCCAGAAATTGGTGTCACGAGTTACTTCGGCGGTCGCAACGCATGGATTTGGGACGGCGGTGGACTCGCGCAGGCGCAGCCCGATGCGATGAAGAGTCGTTTGCGCTATTTCTACCCGAAACGACTACGGGAATTGCCGCAAGCAGATGCGGCGCGCCTTGCAGGAGTGCGCAATGATTTACCACTGTTTATTGCATGGGCCACTGAGTCGCGCGATCCAGCGTATGATGTTCACGGAAAATGTAAACACATGCTGCACGACCGCGCGATATGCGTGAGCGACGTGCGCGGCTGGCGATAGGAGCTCTCGTATGCATTCAAAGTTTTTAGCATCTGCATACGCTTGCTTTGCGCTGACATTGCCGTCGTACGCGCAAATACCGATGCCGATTTTTGATGCGCACATGCATTACAACATCGAAGCGAGAAGCGAGTATCCTCCTTCAAAAGTCATAGAAATTTTTCAACGGAATAACGTTCGCGGCATTCTCGCGAATTCGCGCCCGAACGAAGGTTCGGAGTTACTTTCTGCTGAGATCGCACTCAAGCATCGTTCGTCCGAAGTGGTGCCCTTCATCCGCGTCTATCGCGACCGCGCCGACTACGGCACGTGGCACAAAAATCCCGAGATCGTCGCGATGATCGAGCGTGAATTTACGAGCGGATTTTTCAAAGGCAAAGTGCGCGGCATCGGCGAGTTCCACATTTACGGCAACGAAGCGAATTCGAAAGAGTTTGCGCAGATCGTTGAGTTCGCGAAGAAACATTCGCTCTGGCTACACGCGCATTGCGACGGAGCCGCGCTCGAAACGATCTTCAAATTGAATCCAAGCGCAAAAATCATTTGGGCGCATACAGGATTCAGTGTTGCAACCGAAAAAGTGGCGGCGCTCATGAAGCAGCACGCAGGGCTCATGGGTGAGCTTTCGTATCGCAACGACATTACCGACGGCGGCAAACTCTCGAGGCAGTGGCGCGCGCTGTTCACTGCTCACGCCGATCGCTTTCTGCTTGGCTCGGACGCATGGGTGACGGAGCGTTGGGGGCAGTACGACGAGTTGATGAGTTACTACCGGAAGTGGCTCGCCGAATTGCCGAAGGACAAAGCCGAGCAAATTGCGTTTCGCAATGGCGAACGAATGTTCGGCATTAAGTTGCCATAGGTGCCTGTAGGAGCGACTTGCCGCGACCCAACACTCCTGCTTATCGATCTTTGGTCGCGGTAAGCTGCTCCTACAAAGGTCGCAAATTCCATTTCTAAATTGGCGTGAGACGAGGCGCGACGACGAAGACGGTATGAACAGCATGGTAAGGCGAAGGCGACAAAGTAGTTGCGGCTTTTGCAACCAACGCAGACTACTGACACAATGCTGTCAGTAGCCCCTGACAACAATAGCAACTCCTCAACTTAAACGGAGACAAGAAAATGGCTGGCAACGCAACATGGTTTGAAATTCCCACCGCTAATTTCGAACGCGCGATCAAGTTCTACGAAGCGGCGTTTCAAGTGACGCTCAAGCGCGAAGACATCGGCGGTCAGCTCGCGATTTTTCCGGGTGATGACTCCGTCACCAGCGGTGCGCTCGTCGAACCGCAACCCGGATACGAACCCTCGGCGACCGGCCCTGCAATCTACTTAGACGCTGGCGATGATTTGCAGCGTGTACTCGATCGCGCGACGAAGGCGGGCGGCAAAGTGCTCGTAGAAAAAACTGCGCTTCCACCTGGTATGGGCTTCTTCGCGCACATGCAAGACACCGAAGGCAATCGCGTCGGTTTACATTCGATGAATTAAACCGGTTGCGAGCACACGATGCGTCGCGCCGATCGCCTATTCAAAATCGTGCAGTATCTGCGCGGTCGGCGGCTCACGACCGCCGCGCAGCTCGCGCAGTGGTTGCAAGTCAGCGAGCGCACGATTTATCGCGACATCAGCGATCTGTCGACGAGCGGCACACCGATCGAAGGCGAAGCAGGCGTCGGTTATCGATTGCGCGGCGGCATGGATTTGCCGCCCTTGCAATTTGAGCTCGAAGAGATCGAAGCGATTACGCTCGGTGCGCGCATGGTCGAAGCTTGGAGCGGGCCGCAACTGGGCGCGGCGGCGGTTTCGGCGCTTGCGAAGATTGCAACGGCGCTACCGAAAGAGCGACGCGACTGGGTCGAAGCCTCGCGCGCGTACGTGCCGCAAATGCACATTCCAAAACAACTTGGCGAACGCTTCGAAAAACTGCGCGCGGCAATTCGAGAGAAAAATGTCGTCGAATTTGTTTACGCTGACGAAGAAAAGAAATTGACGCAACGACGCGTTCGCCCGCTGTCACTTTACTTCTGGGGCGAGCGTTGGACACTTGGCGCGTGGTGCGAAATGCGCGAAGATTTTCGCAATTTTCGTATCGATCGCGTCGTTCGATTGCAGATCACGAGTGATCGATTCCGCGATGAAACGGGGAAGCGTCTGTCGGATTTTTTGAGAGCGGTGGGCGCACATGCAATGTAATTGTGAACAACACCAGCTAAACCCGCTACAGCCCAATATTATTGGGCGATGGCGCTTATTTTATTGTTTATTGATTTTTTTAGTAAATACCATTGTCGCACATGTGAAACGGGCGAAATACAATCAAGTTGGAATGTCTTTCATCGACGCTAGCGACGAAATGCGATGCGATCTACGGTATCCGTAATCACACTATCAACGCCCCACGACCACAGTCGTTCAGCATCGGCTATCTCGTTACAGGTGTAGCACGCAACGCGCAAACCGTTCGCATGCGCCTCTTTCACAATCGCTTCGGTCAGCGATTTCCAATTTGCATCGAGTGCGATCGCGCCAACCGCTTTGCACTTCACAAGCCAATCGCTCGGCAGAGGATGTTGAAACAGATGCGCGAGCAACGATTCCGGTACCGCATCGCGTGCAGCGAGTAACGCCTCGGTGGAGAACGAAGACAGCAAGGGTTTCGTCTTCGCATTCACGCAAAGCCTCGCACATGCACGCGCAACTGCCGCGCCGGTTTCGCGCTCGCGCCCTGGGCTCGGTTTGATTTCCACATTCATCGCGACATCGTTCGCATTGCAATATGCAATCACATTCGCAAACGTCGGAATCGGCTCGCCCGCGTATGCACTCGAATGCCAAGCGCCCGCATCGAGTTGCGAAAGCTGCGCCCAATCCTGCGCGGCGAC
>JBOFBL010000089.1:0-11819 GCA_051645545.1 Casimicrobium sp.
ACGCCTGACACGGCGATCGGTTTGTCGAGCGCATCAACAGTCCAGTATTCGATTTTGTGAACATCGACACCGCAAGCAAGATTGCCAGCAGCCTCGCGAATGTTTTGTCCGTTGGCAATCGACAGCAGTCGTTCGAGTACGACTGCTGACGCGAGAGACTGCGTACGACGCGGTGGGTTTTCGATGAGGGTGCCGCGAGCATTCGTAGTGTCGGTGACGGGTGCGGCGTCGTCACCGTCATCGCCGCCGCCGCATGCGCTGAGTCCGATGCAGCACGCGACTACCCAAAGCAGAGTCCTTTGTGAGAACGGAGTCGCGTCTGCGCTCGAAAGATTGCAATCGTTCATTTCATTCAAAAACGGTAAGCGAACATGAGATTTGCCGAAGCGCTATTTGCTTTCTTTGTGAGGGGGCTGTCTTTCGCGTCACCTTGCAACGCTCGACCAGTCACGCCCACACTGATCGTTGCATTGTTCGTGATCGAATAGCCGTAGCCGACGTTGAGCGCAATATCGCGTAGCCCCGCGCTTGGCGAATACGAGCGATAGCCACTCGCTATCGATTGCGTCGCATTGACGCCGAAGAGACTTTGCATCGATTCGCGATTTGCGTAAGTGGCGGTGAGCCCGGCCATCAACCGATGATTGCGACTGCCGAGTGGCACCATTGCGCGCAACGAAACGTCGGCGAGCAGTCCATCGCGATCGTTGCCACTGCCGTAACGAACCGAGCTTGCGAGCGACAAGCCCGGCGCGAAACGATAGCTCGCAAACGCACCATACTCGGCACGATTTTTAATCTCGCCCATGCCACGCAAAGCGTCTGCATCGTCCTCGTCGCGGCCTGGACTCAAACCCACCATCAAACCAGCCGACAACGCCTCTGAGAGCGCTAACCGATAGCCAATGCCGCCGACACCGGCGAAGAATCCGTTACGCCAACGTGCCGAGAGAAGCGGCAAGGCTGACGTTTTGTATTCATCCGAACCTAGATACGCGGGACGGTAACTTGCGCCGACTCCTAGCATGAATTCGAAATCTTTAGTCATTGGCGCGTCCGGTGGCGCGCCGCCCGCGTCTTGCGCGCTAACGAACACAGGTGCGCAGAGCCCGAACGTCGCATACGCGAGCGCAATTGAGGTGTGAGTTCGCATCAGCAATCTCCAGTGCGTTGCGCCGCGATCACTTGTTTGAGCGTCACTGCACCGAATGGTGTTTTCAGTTCAAACGTTTGCGTTAGGTTTGCGCGCTTCGCGTCGAAGGCGGCCGATCCGGTGCCGGACATCGGTCCGCGAGGCCCTTCGCAGCTTGCTTGCCACGAAGACGATGCCGCCTCGCGCCTAATGTCTCTGAGCGAGCACTTGAGTCCATTTTTCGCGGATCCACCGTCCCCGCCTGCGTTGTCGACAATGGCTTGCTCGAAACCGCTCGCGACTTGCGCGGTGCTTAGGCAAGCCTTCGTCGAAGATTTCTTCTCGCCGCCCGGCGCACCTTGCATCGAGGTCGCAATGTCCCAACTACCCGCTTGCGGTGTTTGCGCCGCGACCCATGACGCACATACTAAGCTTGCAAAGAGCGCGCCGCTGATTCGGTAAGCCATGCTTATCTCTCCAACACTGTTTAGACCGAACAGATGCTAAGGAGAACGAAACCGCTCGTGCGCGCGAGAACATGACGGAATGTGACAGGTAGTTACTTTGATCTACGCGACTCTCGCTTGAGAGAGGCGATGCAATCGTAGATTACGCCTCAAATGTTTGTCACATTTCGTTACACGGCGTTTTGCTTTAACGGCAGAACCAACAATTTCACCGCCTCGGTGAAGAAGATTGGCGAAGCGATGACTAAGTCGTTGAGGCTTGCGATGCGATCACTTCGGCGCGTACTTGCTCGGTGAGTTCACCCTTGAGCGCGGCGAAGTCTGGCGTTGTTTTGATTGAATAGTGTCGCGGGTGCGCAAATGGAATCTCACGATCGAGTTTAATGCGACCCGGCCGGGCGCTCATCACGACCACGCGCGAACCCATGAATACGGCTTCATCGATATCGTGCGTGACGAAGAGCACGGTTTTGCGTTCTGTTTCCCAGATGCCGAGTAGCAACTCTTGCATAAGCTCACGCGTTTGATGATCAAGCGCGCCGAAGGGTTCGTCCATCAAGAGCATGCGAGGATTGTTTGCGAGCGCGCGCGCGAGCGCGGTGCGTTGTTGCATGCCGCCGGAGAGTTGCTTCGGGAAGTGGTTCTCGAAGCCGGTGAGACCGACTTTTTTCAGAAACGAATTCGCGATGTCGAGTTGTTCGTCGCGCGCGAGTCCGCGTTCGCGTAAACCGAAACAGACGTTGTCGCGCACGGTGAGCCACGGAAACAGCGTGTAACTCTGAAACACCATACCGCGATCGGCTCCTGGGCCGTGAATCGCTTTGCCGTCGAGCAAGACTTCGCCCGTGGTTTGTTGGTCGAGGCCTGCGACGATCCGCAGCAGCGTGCTCTTACCGCAGCCCGAAGGGCCGAGGATGGTGATGAAGTCGTTCTCAGCGACGTTGAGGTCGGTTGCTTGCAGCGCAACGGTGGGCGCGCGGCCTTCGGTTTCGAATTGGCGCGATACGCCACGAACAGAGAGAATCGAATTCATCGACCGAGTGCCGCCCAAGGAAACAGTTTGCGATTCGCCCACTTGAACAATAGATCGCTGATGAGCCCGATCACGCCGATCACAATGATGCCGAAAATGATTTGGTCGGTCGCCATTAGCGCTTGCGAATTGGTGATCATGTAACCAATGCCGCTTGATGCGCCAATCAATTCGGCGACGATGACGTAGGTCCACGCCCAACCAAGCACGGTGCGAAAAATCTCCGCAATCTCGGGTGCTGCGTTTGGAATCAGTACTCGCTTGACAAGGCTCTTATCGCTCGCGCCAAGCGTGTAAGCCGCCTCCACCAAATCGCGGCGCGTATTGCCGACGACAACCGAGATCATCAAAACGAGTTGAAAGAAGGAGCCGAGAAAAATCACGGCTAGTTTTTGCGTTTCGCCGATGCCAATCCAAAGCATCAGAAGCGGGATGAATGCCGACGCTGGCAAATATCGCGCAAACGAAACGAAGGGCTCGAAGAACGCATCGATCGGCTTGTACGTGCCCATTGCGACCCCAAGCGGCAAGGCAATCGCTGCCGCAATCACAAATCCACCGACGACACGCCACACGGTCATGCCGATGTCTTTCATGAAGCCCATCTCAGTGATCAAGACGTAACCGCTCTTGAACATCTGCACTGGGTCAGCAAGGAAAAACTTCGAAACGAATCCACCGAACGTCGCGATAGACCACACGACGAAGAACAACACGAAAAACGCGACGCCGAGCGTGATGCGTTGTGATGTTGAGATTGGGGTGAGAGGTTTCACTGAAGACTATAGGTCAAAGACGGATCGCCCTACTTAATAGGGCGATGAGGAGGTTTTTATATTTTCTCGAAAAATACCATAAATTTCGTCATGCTCCCGATAAAGAGAACAAATCAGTTGGATGCTGATTTAGTTTCTAACGCCGGTAGTTGCGGTGATTCGAGCCGTTCTTTTTGACGCAGATTGCGCAGATTTAACGCAGATGAACGCTGATTTTTCGCGGTGTTGAAACGCTAAAGCGCACGTCAAAAAATCAGCGTAAATCAACAATAAAAATCAGCGAAATCTGCGTCAAAAAAGGGATTCGTAGCCCGGATGCTCGCATCCGGGCTCCGCTGCTCCGACGAAGTCATTTTGGATCGCTTCGCAATCAACCGAACGGGAGCCTCGATGCGAGCATCGAGGCTACGTCCCGCACGAGCGCAAGCACGGCGAAAAAAACGTTTACTTGATGAACCGCGTATCCGCAAGCTTCGTCATATCTGGCAACTGCCGGATGATGCCAAGCTCAAGCAGCAAGTCCGCAGCTTCTTTGCTAAACGCTGCATGCTCGCCCGCGAAGAATTTTTGATTCGCGGCTTTGTCTTGCCAGCGCAAAAACTTTTGACTGTTCTCAAACTGCTCCGCGGTTTGCTTCACATCCGCGCCCATGATCCCGAAGCTCTTCTGCGGTTCTTTCTTAATCATTTCGAGCGCTTCGAAATACGAGTCCGCGAGTGCTTGCGCCGCCTTCGGATTGTCAGCGAGGAACTTCGGCGTGCAGCCAAACGTATCCATCACCATCGGATAGTCGAGCGTGGTCGCGAGAATTTTTCCAGCTTCCGGTTTCGCGCGAACAGCAGACAGAAACGGCTCATACGTCATCGCCGCATCGAGATCCGCCGTGCCTGCAATCATCGCATTCGCTGCGGCTTGCGGTTCGAGGTTTACGATCTTCACGTCTTTTGTTGAGAGGCCATTTTTCTTGAGCATCCAAGCGAGCGTGAAATAAGGTGCTGTGCCCGGCGCACTTGCTGCGACCGTCTTGCCTTTGAGATCGCTGATCTTCGTGATTGCGGGTTTCACGACCATACCGTCCGCGCCGAAGCTCTTGTCGAGCTGAAAAATCTGTGTCGTCGCAACGCCGTTTGCGTTCCACACGATCCATGTTTCAACCGTGGTCGCGGCGCACTGAATGTCACCCGAAGCGATTGCGAGATGACGATCTTTTTGCGGAATTTTCTTGATCGAAACATCGAGACCGTTTTTCTTGAAAATGCCAGCTTCTTTTGCGAGCGTGAGCGGCGCGAAACCCGTCCAGCCCGAAATGCCGATGCCGACTTTGACGTCTTGCGCGAACGATGTTGCAGCCAAGCTGAGTGCTGCGGACGTAACGACTGTGGCGATGAGTGCTCTTTTCATATCAGTGACCTCCGTTGAGTGAAGTAACGATGGAATGGTACGGCTAAACAGGAATCCAAAGTGGCGGCAGTTTCGAAGCATCGGGCAGTGCGCGGAATACCCTCGAAAGCGCGCCATGTTTCACCAGTGCCGTCGAGCGTTCGATGTCGGGTGCGAGATAGCGATCTTGCTCGACGAACGGACATTGTTCTCTAAGCAATCCGTGTGCCGATTCGAGCGCTTTCGAGCTGGTGAGTGGTCGCAAGAAATCGATGCCTTGCGCCGCAGCGAGCAATTCGATGCCCAGGATGTGTGCCGTGTTTTCGATCATCGCCTGCAAACGACGTGCGGCGAAGGTGGCCATCGACACATGATCTTCTTGATTGGCGGACGTTGGCAAACTATCGACGCTTGCTGGATGTGCGAGCGACTTGTTCTCACTCGCGAGCGAGGCGGCCGTCACATGCGCGATCATGAAACCGGAATTGAGCCCCGCGTCGCGCGTGAGGAATGCAGGTAAACGAGAGACAACCGTATCGATCAACATCGCGATGCGCCGCTCGGCAATCGCACCGACTTCTGCAATGGCAACAGCCATTGCATCGGCGGCGAGCGCAACGGGTTCCGCATGAAAATTGCCACCGGAAATCATCTCGCCCGTGTCTGCGAACACGAGTGGATTGTCAGTGACCGCGTTCGCTTCGCGCACCAAAACAAGCGCTGCATGTCGCAATTGGTCGAGACATGCACCAATCACTTGCGGCTGACAACGCAAGCAATACGGATCTTGCACGCGGTCATCATTCTCTTCATGCGATTTACGAATCGCGCTTCCCGCGAGGAGCGCACGGTAATACTTCGCGACATCGATCTGCCCCGGCTGACCGCGCACTTCGTGAATACGCGGATCGAACGGGCCGTCGCTGCCGCGCGCGGCATCTACCGTCATCGCGCCGATCACGAGTGCGGCCTCGAGGATCGGTTCAAAAGTCAGCAGCGCATGCAGCGCGAGCGCAGTTGAAACTTGTGTGCCGTTGATGAGCGCGAGCCCTTCCTTCGCTTCGAGCGCTAGGGGTACGATGCCTGCTTTCGCTAGCGCGTCGCGCGCTGGGACGCGCACACCGTTCTCAAGCATTTCGCCTTCACCAATCAACGCGAGCGTCATGTGCGAAAGCGGCGCAAGATCGCCCGATGCACCGACTGAGCCTTGCGACGGAATGTAGGGCACGAGCCCCGCGTTGTACGCAGCAATTAAAGTGTCGACAACAACCGGCCGCACGCCGGAGTGCCCGCGCGCGAGGCTCGCGGCCTTCAATGCAAGAATCAATCGCACGACCGCCGGTGACATCGGCTCGCCAACACCCACCGAATGCGATCGAATCAAATTGAGTTGCAGCGTCGCGAGGTCTTCACGCGAGATGCGTTTCGATGCGAGTTTGCCGAAGCCTGTGTTGACGCCGTAGACCGGCGCATCACCAGCGGCCGCTTTGGCGACGATCGCGTGACTCGTGGCTATCGCGTTACGTGCGCGTGCAGGCAGTGTGAGCGCGTGATCGCCTGTGTGAAGTGCCAGCAGATCGTCGAGCGTGAGTGCGCCGACGTTGAGTTCCATCGATGTAGTCACGCAGCGTTTCCCTTGTAGGAGCGGCAAGCCGCGACAAGCGTTTGATTTACGTCCATTGTTCTTTTTTGCATCGTGGTCGCGGCAAGCCGCTCCTACAAATCGTTCTCACTTCGCAAGCATCGGCAACCGAAGCTCATGCTCGCGCGCACAACGCCTTGCAATCTCATAACCAGCATCGGCATGTCGCATCACACCGGTCGCCGGATCGTTCCACAGTACGCGCTCGATGCGCTTCGCGGCTGCATCCGTGCCATCGCAAACGATCACCACACCCGAATGCTGCGAATAACCCATACCCACACCGCCGCCATGATGCAGTGACACCCACGTTGCGCCACCGGCCGTATTGAGCAGTGCATTGAGCAGCGGCCAATCGGAGACCGCATCAGATCCATCCATCATCGATTCCGTCTCGCGATTGGGTGAGGCGACCGAGCCCGAATCCAAATGATCGCGACCGATCACAATCGGCGCTTTCAATTCACCGGACTTCACCATCTCGTTGAACGCGAGCCCCGCGCGATGGCGCTCACCCAAGCCGATCCAGCAAATGCGCGCCGGCAAACCTTGAAACGCAATGCGCTCTTCCGCCATGTCTAGCCAGCGATGCAAATGCTTGTTCTCCGGAAAGAGTTCTTTGATCTTCGCATCTGTCTTACGAATATCCTCAGGATCACCCGAGAGCGCGACCCAGCGAAACGGACCAACACCGCGACAAAAGAGCGGTCGAATGTACGCCGGCACAAAGCCTGGAAAATCGAACGCGCGCGCAACGCCTTGATCGTGCGCCACTTGTCGAATGTTATTGCCGTAGTCAACGACGGGAATCCCGAGATCGGCGAAATCGATCATCGCTTGCACATGCACCGCGCAAGATTTCGCTGCGGCTTCGCGCAGTCGCGCATGTCGCGATTCGTCAGCGCGCGCCGCTTGCCATTGCTGCAACGTCCAACCCGCTGGCAAGTAGCCGTTCACCAAGTCATGCGCCGAAGTTTGATCTGTCACGAGATCGGGCTTCAAGCCGCCCGCTTTCGCATGACGCACGAGCTCGGGCAATACCTCCGCCGCGTTGCCGAGCAAAGCAATCGATTTCGCTTTGCCTTCGCTCGTATAGCGCTTGATTCGCGCGAGTGCATCATCGAGATCGTTCGCTTGCTCATCGACGTAACGCGTTTTCAATCGGAAATCGATACTCGATTGCTGACACTCAATATTGAGCGAGCAGGCGCCTGCGAAGCTCGCGGCGAGCGGCTGCGCGCCGCCCATGCCGCCGAGGCCCGCCGTCAGAATCCAGCGACCCGTTAGATCGCCGTTGTAATGTTGCCGCCCGGCTTCAACGAAGGTCTCATACGTGCCTTGCACGATACCTTGCGAACCGATGTAAATCCACGAACCCGCCGTCATCTGGCCGTACATCATGAGGCCCTTGCGATCGAGTTCGCTGAAGTGTTCCCACGTCGCCCACTTGGGCACTAAGTTCGAGTTTGCGAGCAACACCCGCGGCGCATCGGGGTGGGTTTTGAAAACGCCGACCGGTTTGCCCGATTGAATCAAAAGCGATTCGTCATCGTTCAATTCGCGCAAAGATTTCAAAATCGCCTCGAAGCAATCCCAATTGCGCGCCGCTTTGCCGATGCCACCGTACACAACAAGCGCATCTGGATTCTCGGCCACCTCGGGATCGAGGTTGTTTTGAATCATGCGATACGCGGCTTCGGTAAGCCAGTTTTTGCAAGTGATCGCACTGCCGCGTGGGGCTCGAACGGTGCGAGGTAAAGCAGAAACGGGAGGATGATTCGGATGCGTCATGGCGCGCTCCTCGGTAATCGATACGCGAGTTTTACTTGTCTAGACAAGTTTTTGCAAGTAGCATTTTTGGATGATTGCGAAATCAAACGCTTCCTCGGCAAAGGCTTCTCGTAGTGGTCGAGCTCCGTTCGAGGAGGTCAAGTTTTTCTTGAAACAGGGGCTCGAAAAAGGAACTTGGCGACCAGGAGAAAAAATGCCATCGGAGCCCGAATTAATTGGGCGATTCGGGATGGCGCGGATGACGGTTAATCGTGCGCTCAAAGAACTACAGGCAGAAGGCTTGATCGAACGACGGCAAGGCGTTGGCACGTTCGCAGCGCAATTGCACTGCGTTTCATCGTCGCTCACGATTCGCGATATTCATGAAGAAATCCTCGCGCGGGGGCATGCGCATCGCGTGCAGGTGCACCTCGCGCGTGAAGAAAAATCGAGCGACGAGGTTGCGGGATCGTTGTCGCTGGCCTCTGGCGCGCGCGTGTTTCATACGATCATCGTTCACTATGAAAACGGCGTCGCAATTCAGTGCGAAGATCGCTACGTGAATCCAAAAGTCGCGCCGAAATACTTGAACGTTGATTTCAACGCGATGACTCCGACGAAGTATTTGTTCGAAGTGACGTCGCTTTGGAAAGCCGACTACGCCGTCGAAGCCGCGTTGCCGAGCGCGAGGGAAGCGAAACTGCTCGGCATCGCGAAGTCCGAACCCTGCCTCGTTGTATCGCGCCGCACGATGAACCGCTCGCATACGATTACCTGCGCGCGCCTTGTGCATCCAGCGGATCGCTATCGTCTCGAAGGAGCGTTTGCGCCGTGACCGATTCGCAGATAAATGTCGTTCGGCTAGGCGACGTTTCGCCGCAACCGTGGAAAAACGGCGGTGGCGTGACGCGCGAATTGCTTGCATGGCCGGACGCTCGCGATTGGGCGATTCGAGTGAGCGTTGCCGATATCGAGCAGGACGGGCCGTTTTCTTGGTTTGCTAGTGTGACGCGACACTTTGCGGTGTTAAGCGGCAACGGTGTGGCGCTCGAAGATATCGGCGAGCTGCGTGCGGGCGATGCGCCGGTAGTGTTCGAGGGCGATAAATCGCGAGAATGTCGCTTGCTTGATGGCCCCACGCGCGATCTGAACGTAATGATTCGACGTGATTTCGGCAGCGGTATGCTGCGGCTTCATGAGCGTAGCGACGATCTAGTTATGGCGCACGGCGCGACGATTCATGGACTATTCGATCCGATCGACGGTGTGCTCCAATGGTCGCGCAGTACGCTTGCGCTACCCGAGCATACGGCGCAAATGAACGATAGGATCGTGTTTCACTTGGCGTTTTGGTCGCACGAGGCTTTGCAATGGGCAGTGGCAAATCCATGATTTGGCTAAACGCACGAGTCGCAACGTTGCTCGATCGGAACGGCGATCCGTGGGGGATGGTCGACGACGCGGCTGTCGTGACCGAAGGCAATCGCGTCGCGTGGGTTGGTGCAATCGATGCGCTGCCCAAAACCTATCGAGCGATTCGAGAGACGCAGGACTTGGGTGGCGCGCTTGTCACGCCAGCACTGATCGACTGCCACACGCATCTTGTGTACGCAGGCGATCGCGCGCGTGAATTCGAAATGAGACTCAACGGCGCAACGTACGAGGACATCGCTCGCGCCGGTGGCGGTATTCGCTCAACCGTCGCCGCAACGCGCGCAGCCAGCGATGACGAACTCTTCGCGCTCGCGCTCGATCGCGCGCAAACGCTCATGCGCGAAGGCGTGGCGACGATTGAGATCAAATCGGGCTACGGTTTAACGGAGCACGACGAAGCGCGCTCGCTCGAAGTGGCCAGGCGCGTTGGTGAGACGCTCGGCATCGAAGTACGCACAACGTTTCTCGGCGCGCATGCGCTGCCCGCTGAGTACACGAATCGCCAAGACGAGTACGTCGATGCTGTGTGTGATTGGTTACCGAGACTTCAAGCGCGTGGCCTCGTCGATGCGGTTGATGCTTTTTGCGAGAACATCGGATTCACGGGCGCGCAAACGCGCCGAGTGTTCGAAACGGCAAAACGCCTCGGTCTTCCAGTGAAGTTACACGCAGAGCAGCTCTCTAATCAAGGCGGCGCACAGCTCGCAAGCGAATTCGGCGCACTCTCCTGCGATCACCTCGAATACTTGAGCGACGAGGGCATCGCTGCAATGGCGAAGGCGGGCACAGTGGCCGTGATGTTGCCGACCGCGTTCTACTTTTTGCGCGAGAAACAACTGCCACCGATTCAGAAATTGCGCGAGGCGGGTGTACCGCTCGCGCTCGCGACCGATCACAATCCGGGTTCTTCGCCAACGCTATCGCCCGCTCTCGTGATGAACATGGCTTGTACCTTGTTTCGCATGACACCGCTCGAAGCATGGCGCGGGTTTACAGTGAACGCGGCGCGCGCGTTGGGTATGCCGAGCGATGCTGCTTCCTTCGATCAGAATGCGAGGGCCACGTTCGCCATCTGGGCGATGGATCATCCGCGCGATCTTTGTTATTCGATGGGGGGCGCTTCACCGCTTTCATCACTCGTGATTTGTGGTGAAGTGAAAGCGAGCGCGCAGGGTGTTCTCAAGTGAATGAGCCTCCGATTTATCGCCTTCATCGTGGTGCCGCGCCGCTGCTTGTGAGCTTACCGCACGTTGGCACTTACATTCCCGAAGCATTGAAATCGCATTTCGTTGCCCGCGCATTCGATACCGAAGACACCGATTGGCATCTGGAAACGCTCTACGCCTTCGCGAAGGATATGGGCGCGACGATTCTCGCGGCCACGCATTCGCGCTATGTGATCGATCTCAATCGTCCACCCAACGATCAGCCGATGTATCCCGGTGCGTCGAATACTGAGCTGTGTCCGACAAAGTTTTTCACGGGCGATGCGCTTTATCTCGAGGGCCGCGCACCCTCGGGCGAAGAGATCGAACGTCGCCGTATCGCGTATTGGCAGCCGTATCATCTGACGCTTAGAACCGAGCTTGATCGCCTGCGCGCAACGCATGGTTACGTCGTTCATTGGGACGGTCACAGCATTCGCTCGCGCATTCCGTGGCTCTTTGAAGGTGCGTTGCCAGATTTGAACTTGGGCACCGCGAACGGCACAAGTTGCGCACCTGCGTTGCGACACGCATTGATCGAAGCAATGCAATCGCAAACCGAATTCACACAGGTCGCGGATGGGCGATTCAAAGGCGGCTACACAACGCGCCACTATGGGCGACCGGCCGAGGGCGTGCACACCGTTCAGATGGAGATGTGTCAATCGATGTACATGAATGAAACGCCGCCGTTTATGTACGACGAGGCGCGTGCTGCGCGCGCGCAATCTGTGCTGCGCTCAATGCTTGATGTCGCACACAGTTGGACGCCAATCGCATAGTGAGCGAATATTTTGTGGGAGCGAGCTTGCTCGCGAATGTTTGCTCAATATCCAAAGTTCACTTTTGCGCCAATATTCGCGAGCAAGCTCGCTCCCACAGGGGAGCGTGAAAATGGAAGTAATTTGCGTCCGAGAAATCACGTAAAAAGTCACGAATGAAAACACTCTGGACTCCGCACGCATGGCTGCCAACGAACG
>JBOFBL010000090.1:0-2831 GCA_051645545.1 Casimicrobium sp.
AAATTCGGGGGCTGCCATCACTGACGAAGGCGAGACAGCCCCCTCCGCACCACGGTCGGACGGCGCGGAAACTGGTTGGTTCATGCGGCGCTTGCATCCGCGATCAGTTGCTCAATCTCAGCAATGATCGCATCCGGCAAAGCGTCGCGATGGTGGTCAAATTCCTTCTGCACCAAGTTCGCATGGCCTTCCGCAATGCCTTCGCGCCATGATTTGACCAGATGATTCCATGGGCCGGGTTCTTCCTTGCCGAATAGCTCGCCGGTCTCTGGATCATGGGCTTCGGTTGCGACTTCCGCCTGTTTCGCGTCGGCCTTCAATTGGCGCGACGTGGGGACAACTTCGGGCTGATTATCGTTTTCGACAACGACATATTCATCCTCGACCAATACGCCAGACACACCAAGCGCGAGTCGCGCTGCGTGGCAAAATGAACGCATCGCCGTCATGTGCATTGGTTTTTGCTTCCAAGGGTCCGTGTTCATCTTAAATTCGTCGTGATAGATCGTTTTTTTGATCGGAAAGCTGCGATCTTTGCGATGAATGACCGTCTCGACAGCAACAAACTTACCATCAAGAAAGACCTCATTTTGCTCGCATCCATCAAACATAGGATGCCGGTTTGTGATGCTGATCCAGCCATCATAGGCGATCATCGGAGTGACGCCGCCGCGTGAGGGGAATGCGTATATCTCTTTCTTGAGAGGGTTAAGCTCAAGCTCGTTTGCGACAACGACAAGCGCGGCAAATTCTTCTTCCGTTGCGCCTTTAAAAACGGTCGAGATAAGCGTTTGCTGCAACTTACCGGGCGAAATGTTTAGCCGGGATGCCATAGCCTGAATTGCCGTTGGCTTGGCCTTCGCCGCTTCGATGGTTGAGACATTGTTCTGGATCATTTGATCCTCGCGGGTTGCGATTTGTGTTCTTTGGTTCATTGGTCCATACTCCGAATGTGAAAGTAAACGCGGCGCGAGGCGTCGCAGTCAGGGCGGGCGCGGTGCGCGTCAGTGTGATCCTCATCAAAAAAGTGCTTCATCGCCTCAGTGAGCTTTGGCCATTTCCAATGCTCAGGATGGCGGGGGCTATCAGTCAAAATCTTGCACAGGTTTGTTGATTTGCGCATGGTGCAAAAAATGGGAAGCGGGTTGTCCCACTTTTCACCCCTTACCTTGGCAACCATGATCCGCATCATGCGAATGTCGAAGCTGACATTGTGTCCGACAATAAGGTCAGCCTTGCCAACCATTTCTAGGAAGCGATTGACCGCCTCATCTGGCGCAATCCCATCGCGCTCCGCAATCTCAGTCGTGATGCCGTGGATCGCTGCCATATCGTCGGGGATAGTGATCCCGTTGTTGATGATGGCATCCATACTTTCCAATAGGTTTCCATCGTCATCGCAAAGATCGGCAGCAATATCGACGACATAGGGTTGCGCCGGATCGTCGCTAGGCTCCTTCCATAGCGGCAGCCCCGTAGTTTCTGTGTCAAAGATCAAGACATTCATCTTTCAATTCCTTCCCTGCTATCGGTTGCTGACGCCTACTTCTTCCCAAATCCGAACTCCGGGAACCTCACGGATACCGGCCCGCACAAGCGCGGCGATTGCAGCATCAATTGCCTCTTTGACTTTGGGGTTTGAGATCACTTGGCCGACCGCAGCGGCGTAATCCTGCACTTGGCTTTTCCAGACCATCTTGGCCGAAACCGCTGCACCTTCTGCCCCGCGAATGATGCCGCGTTCAATCTCTGGTGCGGGCTTGGGCGGCGCGATAAAAACAGGCTCTGGCGGAATATCGACCGCGACCGCTGGTGCCTCATCCGTGCCGCGAAGCTTCCATGCTTCTTCCTCAGCCTTGCGCACGGCTTCGTCGTGCTCGCGCTTGATGCGGGCGTTTTCCTCATCGACGCGACGCTGCTCCGCCGCAGCCTTTGCCTTGCGCTCATCATCGGCTTTTTTCTGTGCCGCAAGATATGCGCTTTGTTTGGTCTCGATCCGCTTCTGTGCGTCGCCTAGCAGTGCAACCAGTTCATTCTTGGCAGCATCAATGACGCGCCCACCTTCGAGGTAGGGAGCTTTCGCCTCAACATGCGCAGCCTCGACAAGCTTCTTCGCATTGCGAATTTGCACAACGGTTTGGCCGCAACGCCCCATTGTGTCCTCGCTCGTCGCAGTTGCGCGTTCCGAAGCGCCCACAAGGTCAGTAATGCGCTTGCGCAGTCCTTCATGCGCATCGATGCGCTCGTCAAATTCAGCCTTGGCTTCTACTGCCACGGGAGGCCTATTATGACCCATCGGTGCAGGCGCTTGTCCCAGATTGGACGGTCTTTTCAGTTCAGTAATTGCCATTTTGGATGCTCCTAGAAATACAATGGAGAATGAATTGGATCGGCTTTGCGTTTCGGGTTTGCCAGCGCGCTTTGGGGTGCATTTTGCTTCGCCCACTTTGCCAATTCACAATGTTTGACATATACGGCCCGCGTGATCGGCTCACCGGCGACTTGAGGCCAAACGTCATCAATCTCGACATATTCGCCGTTGCAGTGCGCTTGCCACCTATGCCCGCGATCCATTTCCTTGCCCGTTACCGGATCAAGAGGAGGGCCGAACCAGACATAGAAGCCGCACAAAGCACCGCCGCTGCGCATCTTGCCGCGATAGAAGCCCGCGACAGGATCTAGGCTGACGCCATAGTCTTCTGGCGCAACGAAGGGGCTACGATCAGCATAAGCGCGGTCAGAGCGCGTCACGACAGCCACCCCGCTTGACCCGCTGCGATGAGCGCAACCCCGATCAGGCCAAGCAATGCGCCGCCAATAATGAAGCGCCA
>JBOFBL010000091.1:0-4536 GCA_051645545.1 Casimicrobium sp.
TGCAAAAAAAGCTCGAACATATTGCGAAGGTAAGAATCGGGCGACGAGAGTACCCATTCGAGTTGGGCAATCTCTTTTGCAGTGATTTTTCTGCGTCGTGCGAACTCGTGCGTGCGAGGCACAGCAATCGCCGCCTCCTCACTATCGAGCATTTCTACACTCAGTTCGTTTCTCGCACGTTCATCAAGCGATCCCAAACCGACGCGAACGATCGCAGCACCCAGTTCTCCCGCAAGCACATCGCGCACGAGCACGCGCGTGGTGCCTTCGCTCACGTTGAGCGGACCGAAACGATCCGTGTCGTAGCGCGCGAGAATTTTCGGCACATGCTGCATCATCACCTGCGGAATCACGCCAACGCGAAACGCAGTTGGTTGACTATTCAATGCGTCCACTTCGTTTTCGAAATCGTCGAATTCGCGCAACACGACGCGCGCACGCTGCGCGAGCTGCATTCCGGCTTTGGTTGCACGAGCGCCGCGTCGATCGCGTTCGAAAAGCGGATAGTCGATACGCGTCTCAAGTTCCTTAAGCATCAAAGAGATCGCAGCCGCCGACACATGCATGCGCGCCGCAACGGCATTGAGCGTCATTCCTTCGCTTAACCACACGAGTAATTGCAGTTGCCGAATTCGAAGCTGTTCGAGATGCAGCATAGTTTCGATTTACTTAATTACTAACAACAATAATTAAGTTTACTTGATGCTTATCAAAGTCTACATTGGTGTAGTTTCCAGAATAAATTCATTTCTCGCATGCAAGCTGCGCCGCTTTGTCTCTCCGGCATCAAAGTCGTCGACCTCACGCAAGTGATCGCGGGGCCGTACGCCGCGATGCAGCTCGCAATCCTTGGCGCTGATGTGTTGAAGATTGAGGCACCGAGCGGCGATCCGATGCGCTGGCGCGGTGGTAGTGACGCCGCGCTCGCTCAAAATGGACTCTCAACGCATTATCAAGCGCACGCTGCAGGCCGTCGCCTTCGTTATCTCGATTGGACGTCTTCGGAAGGCATCGCGGCACTCACGGCTGAACTTCGCGACGCCGATGTGTTTCTTTGCAACCTTCGCGCCCACGTGCTTCCCAACGCTGGGCTCGATTACGACAATCTCGTGCACCAGTTTCCACGCTTGATCGTCTGTCGCCTATCGGGTTACGCGGGCGACGAATGTGCCGCGTGGCCAGCCTATGACAACACTATTCAAGCGGCGAGCGGACTGATGCGGCTAACTGGAAGCGAGCCCTCTGGCGCGCGCGTCGGCGCGCCGATCATCGACTATGCAGCGGGCATGGCTACAGTCTCTGCCGTTCTTGCTGCACTCCTCGAACGCGAGCGTTCGGGACGCGGCCAAACCGTTCAAGTCAACATGCTTGCCGTCGCACATCAAATGATGATGGCGCAACGCGTCGATATGCAACGCACAGGTAAGGAGCCGGTACACAAGGGCAATCGCGCCAATAGCGGTGAGCCCCTTTCGATGGTGTTCGAGACGGCCAAGGGCCACCTTGCGCTTGCGATCAATGAAGAACATCAATTCGCGAAGTTTGCCGCTGTGATTGATCGCGAAAACTTACCGCTCGATGTGCGTTTCGCAACGCGCGATCAGCGTCGTTTACACGCCGAAGCGCTGCAGGCGATTGTGCAAGAGGCTCTGCGTGAGCGTGCCGCGCTTGCGTGGGAAGCGAAATTGAATCGAGCCGGTGTCGCGGCCTCGTCCGTGCGCACGCTCGCCGAATCGCTCGCTCACCCGGGCGCGCAAGCCGACCCGATGCTCTTTGCCCTCGAACGCGGCATGTTGCCGCCGCGTGCGCTAACGCCGCCCGCGCCTTACGCGAAAACCCCGACAACGAAGCGCGCAGCGACGACGCTATCTGCGAAGACGCGTGTGGCGATTGCCGCATCAGTTGCGCCGTCAGTGGATAAAGAAATGAAAAAAATGACTAAAGGAGTTTTATGAAACGACGCGACTTTCTGATCGCATCAACCGCTGCGAGTGGGTACGTATTGCTTCCGCAAATGGCGTTCGCACAACAATGGCCAAGCGATACAACAAAGTTAATCGTGCCTTTCGCCGCCGGCGGTGGCACCGATCGACTCGCGCGATTGGTTGCGCAACGCCTCGGCGAAAAGACAGGAAAAACCTTCGTCATTGAGAACAAACCCGGTGCGGGCGGCAACATCGGTGCGGCGCAAGTTGCGAAGAGCCTGAACGCCAGCGAGCTCCTCTTTACCACGGCAGCGATCGCGGTAAGTCCGTATCTGTTTCAAAACCCAGGCTATGCGCTAGCGAGAGACTTGGTGCCAGTAGTGCAAGTGTCGTCGTCGCCCCTCGTGCTAGTCGTGAAATCGGATTCGCCAGTAAAAAGCGTTGCCGATCTGAAGGCGCTTGCCGATAAGAAATCGCAGGGCTTGAGTTATGCGTCGCCAGGCATCGGCACCACGAGTCACTTGGGTGGATTCCTGCTTGCAGAGCAACTGAAAACGAAAGCGACGCACATCGCCTATCGCGGTGCAGGTCCCGCCGTAAACGCCTTGCTCGCCAACGAAATCGATTTCGCTTTGATGGCCGCCGTTGCCGTCACTCAGTTCGTTAAGAGCCAACAACTGCGTGCGATCGCTATTGCTGGAAAAACAGCGCTGCCCGATGTCGGCAACGCCGTTTTGCTCGGCAATCAAACGCCCAGTCTGGAAATGGACAACTGGCAAGGCGTATTTGCTTCGTCGAAAGTCGCCGCTGCCACGCTCACGAAGATCAATGCCGCATTCAACGAGGTGCTCAAGCTCCCCGATGTGCGCGCCAGTGTGAACGCTGACGGGGCGACGCCGGTTGGCGGCAGTGCGAGCGCGTTCAAGAGCCTGCTTGATGCCGATGGCAAGCGATTTGGCGACATCGTGAAAGCAGCCGGCATCAAACCCGAATAGATCAAACAACATCGTAAACACTCAATCACCAGGGGACACTCATGAAACATTCGACACACTGCGTGCCATATCGCGCGCTCGCACTTTCAATCACTCTCTCCACCTGCGCACTTGCGCATTCGCAAGTCACGATTTACGGAATACTTGACGCAGGCGTACGTTACGGCTCTGGACTCACCGCAGCAAATGCAGGGGCTCCGAATTCAACATGGAGCGTTGGCAGTGGCATCAACGCCACTAGTCGCTTCGGTTTGCGCGGCAGCGAAGACTTGGGCGGCGGTTTGCGAGCCACCTTCAATCTCGAATCGGGCATTCTGGTCGACGCGGGTGCGCAAGCCAATGCCACGAAGCTCTTCGACCGCGCAGCAACCGTTGGACTGCAAGGCGGTTGGGGCGGCGTCACAATAGGCAGACAAACAACACTGCTCGCCGATACCAATGGTCTCGTCGATCCGATTCGCTCGCGCTTTGCCGGGTTCAATCCGAACATCAGCATTGCCGCATTGAGTGCGCATCGATTGAATCTTGAGTACGGTCCTTCGGCCTCGACGGCGGGCGCATTTCGTCTCGACAATTCCGTGAAGTACACCGGGACATTTGCAGGGCTCACGCTGCGCGCGATGCACGCGCTTGGGGAGCAATCGTCGAACTCGTCGTCGTTGTCATCAAGCGGTGTATCCGCATCGTACCGCGGTGGCTCAGTCACCGCGGCACTCGGATTTCAGCGTTTCAAGACGGCCGCCAACCTGAAACTTCAAGCGTACATGGGTGGCTTGAGCACGGAATTCGGGAAGAGCCAACTCTCTGTTTCTTACGCGCAATCGACCGCCGACACGTCGGCCACCGCCGAGACAAAAAATCAAACGCTCGGCATCGGCGGTTTGATGAATCTGGGCGGTGCAAGCAACGTCGCGCTGGGCGTATATCGCGTTGAACGTGAACGCACTGGCAGTCCCGACGATGGCTTCACGCGCGCGATAGCCTTCTACGAGTACGATTTTTCAAAACGCACTGCGGCCTATGTCGAAGCGGACTACACGCGTTGGCGCAACGGCTATCAAGGCACAGGCAACAAATCAAGCGCGACCGGTTTTTCCTTCGGCGTAAAGCATAGTTTTTAAGCGACGGCATGCGCTCGATTGTGTGAAAGCAATCGAGCCTTGATCAGCCGCGCTCGAAGCAAACATTATCGATAAATTTTCATCCAACACCGATCGTCATCGCCCAATTATGTAGGGCGGTCAATAGTTTTTTAGTTTTTATCGAGAAAAACGATTTTCGAGCGGTAGACCTGATTTATTCGGGCACATATGGATAGGGCTCGTATGTACTTCAAAGTAGCTTGGTGCAATCGACAGCGATAGCTGTCGCTCATCCTGTATGCATCGCTACATCTGCTTGAACAAATGCGAAAACGGTCGCGAGACTTTTAGTTGTTCGTTGTGGCCTTTCACTTTCACCGTTGCGTCGCCACGAAAATCGCGAGTGACGCCAGCAATCGCAGCGACGTTCACGATCGTGCCGCGATGAATTTGCCAGAACTGATTGGCATCCACTTCATCAAGCAATTCGCGCAGCGGTTTGCGAATGAGCGCTTCTTCGGTTGCCGTTACCAC
>JBOFBL010000092.1:0-29195 GCA_051645545.1 Casimicrobium sp.
CCCACTTTGTTTTCGCTCGAACCCGCGCCGCTGCCAGAAGGCGACGAACCAATCGCGCCCGCCAAACTGCCGAGACCACTTAACGCGCCGCTCGCGCTACCACTCTCGGCCTTCTTGTCTTCGGCCTTCGCCGCGGCGGGTTTTGCGGCACTCTTGCTATCCGTCGTAGGATTCGAAACACAGCCAGCTAGCAAGAGCATTCCCGCCAACACGGCACTTGTAATCACTGTACTTTTCATCATTATTTCTCTCGGAGGTTAATACGTAGTCGATCTCGGTTGGATCGTTGAGTCACTGCGCGAGAGAAAACGAGCAAACTTGCCAGCGGCGCCTCTCGAGGGCACTGCCAAGTCTTCTTGCCTTCCCCGGCAACATAAGTTTAGGCGTGTAATCGCGAAATTTCCATGTCTATTTCGTGATATGCGTATTGCAATATCAAAAAACGGGCGTTTTAAAGCGCTGTGACATGACAATCAAAACACGTCCCAGACTCGCCATCGGCGCAATGACGCAAGAGCCTGCACACGTGCCCCTCGGTGCACTCAAGTTTTCCTTCGAGGCACAGAAGAAACTATCTTGCCCAATATGAATGTCAGTTTCTAAGAAGAAGTTCAGTGTTTCCGAAAAAATCGTCGCCCGCTACTGTTTTTTTAGAGCGTCTTCAAAGCCTCTGCCAGCTTCGATCCTTCCACTCCGCCCGCCATCGCCATGTCAGGCCGCCCACCACCTTTGCCACCAACGATCGTCGCAGCTTTACCGACGATATCGCCCGCTTTGAACTTGCTGACGAGATCGTTGGTCACGCCCGCACACAAGGCAACCTTCCCATCCGGCGTCTTCGCGCCGAGCAGGATCACGCCGCTGCCCATTTTGTTTTTGAGTTGATCGACCATTTCACGCAGTGCTTTCGCACCTGCGCCTTCGATTTCTGCGCTCAAGAATTTCACGCCGTCTTTTTCAACGACTTTGCTCATGAGGTCGCCACCCGCCGCGGCCGCGAGTTTGCTCTTGAGCGCGGCAAGTTCTTTCTCTAGCGCTTTGACGTTATCTTGCATTTGCGCGATGCGTTTCGGCACGTCTTGCCATTGCGATTTAACGCTCGCGGCGACTTCGGCGAGCGTGTCGTTCATCTTGTTGACGAACTCGTATGCGTTGTCACCAGTGATCGCCTCTACGCGACGGATACCCGCAGCGACGCCGCTCTCGGACGTGATCTTGAAGAAGCCGATGTCACCCGTGTGGCCGACGTGTGTGCCGCCGCAGAGTTCTTTCGAGGAGCCGATCGAGAGCACGCGCACTTCGTCGCCGTATTTCTCGCCGAAGAGCATCATCGCGCCGCTGTTTTGTGCGTCGGCGATGGCCATCACTTCGGCTTTCGTTGATGTGTTCGAGAGAATTTCTTCGTTCACGTAACGCTCGACCGCGCGAATTTGTTCATCCGTCATGGGCGTGGGTTGAATGAAATCGAAACGCGTTTTTTCGGCGTCGACGAGCGAGCCTTTTTGTTGCACATGATCGCCGAGCACGGTACGCAGCGCTTTATGCATGATGTGCGTGACCGAGTGATTGCGCGCGGTACGGGCACGCGTGAGCGCGTCGACCTTCGCGGCGACCGTTTCGCCGAGCGTGAGATCGCCCGAGATCACGCGCACGTGATGACCGAACACATCCGCTTGAATCTTCGTCACGTCATCGACATGCACGAGCAACTCGCATTCGTCGCCTTCGTAGATCGTGCCCTTGTCGCCGACTTGACCGCCGCTCTCAGCGTAGAACGGTGTGCGATCGAGCACCACCACACCGGTTTCGCCCGCTGCAAGTTTCTTCACCGATACGCCCTCTTTGTAGAGCGCGAGAATCTTCGCGTCATCTACGTGCAATAAGTCGTAGCCTTTGAAATCGGTCTTCGCGCCATCGTAGGTCAAGCCCGCTTCCATCTTGAATTTCGATGCGGCACGCGCGGTTTCGCGCTGCTTTTCCATCGCGGCGTTGAAGCCTGCCTCGTCAACAGTGACGTTTCTTTCGCGACAAACGTCGGCGGTCAAATCGAGCGGGAAGCCGAAGGTGTCGTGCAGCTTGAAGGCGAGATCGCCGTCGAGCACGTTGGCACCGCCAGCGAGCGCGTTGTCCAAAATCTCCATGCCGTTTTCAAGCGTCTCGTAGAAGCGCGTTTCTTCGGCTTCGAGCACGTTCGCCACTTGCGTCGCTTTCTCGGCGATGATCGGATACGCCTTGCCCATTTCTTTGACGAGATCGGGCACGAGTTTGTAGAAGAACGGCGTTTTTTGACCGAGCTTGTAGCCATGACGAATCGCGCGGCGAATAATTCGACGCAACACATACGCAGGCCCAGCGCCACCAGGAATCGTGCCGTCAGCGATCAAGAACGAACATGCGCGAATGTGATCGGCGATGACTTTGAGTGAGTTGTGCGAGAGATCGGTCGTCTTCGTCTCACGCGCAGCGGCTTTGATGAGATTGTCGAAGAGATCGATTTCATAGTTCGAGTGCACGTGTTGCAAAACGGCGGCGAGACGCTCCAAGCCCATGCCGGTATCGACGCAAGGCTTCGGCAAACGCGGCATATCGCCATTCGGTTGCCGATCGAATTGCATGAACACGTTGTTCCAGATTTCGATGTAGCGATCGCCGTCTTGCTCGGGCGAACCGGGCGGGCCGCCAGCGACCTCGGGGCCGTGGTCATAGAAAATTTCAGAGCACGGACCGCAGGGGCCGATGTCGGCCATCTGCCAGAAGTTGTCGGACGCATAGCGCGCGCCTTTGTTGTCGCCAATGCGCACGACGCGCTCGGGCGGCAAGCCGATCACTTTCGTCCAGATGTCGTAAGCCTCGTCATCCTCGAAGTACACCGTTGCCCAGAGTTTGTCTTTCGGGAGTTTATAAACCTCGGTCAAAAGCTCCCACGCGTATTTCAGCGCGTCTTCCTTGAAGTAATCGCCGAACGAAAAATTGCCCAGCATTTCGAAGAACGTGTGATGCCGCGCAGTGAAGCCGACGTTTTCCAGATCGTTGTGTTTCCCGCCCGCGCGCAGGCAGCGCTGTGCAGAGGTCGCGCGCACGTAAGGCCGCTTGTCTTTGCCAACGAACACATCTTTGAACTGCACCATGCCGGAGTTCGTGAAATAGAGCGTCGGGTCGTCCGCCGAGACGAGCAAAGACGAAGAATCGACGCGCGTGTGGCCTTTCGATTCGAAGAACGACAAAAACTTTTCCCGGATTTCAGCGAGTTTCATGGTGCAAATAGTGAAGATAGAAACGCGACCGAGCGGTCGCGTGAACGCTTTGATTTTACGGGGCGGGCACCGGCCTCGGTGTAACTAGGCTCAGGCGAACTTTGCATCGATTGCCGAACGCAACAACGCGATTCAATCTAATTCAATATACGCCCGTTTTATTTGGGGCTAGATGCATTTTTTAATATAAGTCGATCATCGTGTTGTTGTCGTTTCGCCCCGAAAGTTTGCAGCACGCGGAGCATTTTCTTCGATTCGTCGCATTTGTCTTCAGCAAGCAGGAACTATTCGCTAACGTACGTGGAATCTTGGAAAGCTCACCCTTCAACTCAGCGCCTGCAGCGCTTCATTTATGCCCCTTATCTCACCACCCTCGCGTTGCGGCACCCAGCGCGCTAGCGCTATCGCCGTTTCATCCGTCATTGCCTGCATTCAGGCAACTGCTCAGACGAACAACGAATCGCCCACCGAAACGCCGAACGCGCAGCGCCTTGAACGTGTTGAGTTGAGTGCTCGCCCGCAAACGACGACTGAACTGCGCCGTCAATCCACTGCGGCGAAGCAGATCTACGACGAGGAAGAGATTCAGAAATTCGGCGACGTGAGCATCGGCGACGCCATCAAGCGTTTGCCGGGTGTAAGTTTGAGCGGCGGCGGGCCGGCGCTTCGTGGCCTCGGCAGCTACACGCGCATACTGCTCAATGGCGACCCCGCACCACCGAACTTTGATCTGAACAATCTGAATCCTTCGCAGGTAAAGCGCATCGAGGTCGCACGCGCAGCCACCGCCGATCAAACCGCAGAGGCGATCGGCGGCACCATTAACATCATTTTGAAAGAGCCGCCGCGCTCGCGCACGCTCGAAGCGCAAGCGCGCGTGAGCTATCAATACGATAACCCTGCGGCGGGTTTGAATCTCACCTGGGGTGAGCGCATTCAGGGAAGCACTGCGTTTAACTTGCCGTTTTCGTATTTCGAATGGAATAACTTCAACGCGCAACGAATCACGACGACCGTCGCCAATCCAAACGCTCCGGTTTCCGCTGGCACACGGTTCAGCGAACAGCATCCATACGGTCGCGGCTACAACCTCTCCCCGAGCTTCAACTGGAAAATCAACGAAGCGAGTTCGCTCAACACGCAGGCATTCATCACCCAAGGTCGATGGCACTGGAGCGACATCGCCACAGAGCGCAGCGTGGTTTCCGGTCAACCCGTATTCGCAGACGATTCGCGCAACTTTGGCAACTGGACGAACGCGCGCGTTGGTACGACGTACACCAACAACTTCGACGGCGAGCAACGCCTTGAGCTCAAAGCAAACGTTCAGTACAACGAGAACGATTTCACTGCGCGCGCTTTCCGTGACGGCAGCGAGCGTCGCTTGACCGAGGGCGAAAACAGGAATCCATCATTCACGCAAAGCGGCCAGTATTCGCGCCTCATCGCCGATTCGCACACGATCACTGCAGGTTGGAATTTCGAATGGCGCGATTGGATCGGTCGATCGCGCAACACGGAACTGGGCGTGCCACTTCTACCTCTGTTCGAAGGTCAAGATGTGGAAGCGCGTGTGGCGCGTTACGCGCTCTTCGTGCAAGACGAATGGGAAGTGAGTAAGCGCATTTCCGCTTATGCAGGTCTTCGCGGCGAGCGCATCGAAACCAAAAGCAAAACCGTCGGCGAAGCGGTTGATGCTGAGCCCGCCACCGTGTTAACACCGATGTTTCATCTGAAGTACAAGTTAGACGAAAAAGGCGAACATCTATTTCGCAGCAGCTTAACGAGCACGTTCAAAGCACCGGAGCCAACTCAATTGCTCGCGCGCCCGCAGGTTGCGTTCCTCTACACCGATCTCACCAAGCCAAACGATGCGCTCTCCACCGACCGCATCGGCAATCCAACGCTGAAACCCGAACTTGCGACCGGTTTCGACATCGCCTACGAGCGCTACTTCCCAGGCGGCGGCGTGGCAAGTGCGACCGTGTTCTATCGTCACGTCAAAGACTTGATCCGAAATCGCACGACGCTCGAGAACACATCATGGGCAACGGTGCCGCGCTATGTATCGCGCCCTGTAAATTTCGATTCGGCGGACACGTTCGGTTTGGAGCTTGAAGCTCGCGGACGAGCGGGAACGTTGTTGCCGTTCGCATTCAACGCGAAAACGCCGTTGGATTTACGCGCGTCGCTCAACTTCTATGAGTCGCGAGTGAAAGGTGTGCCACGTCCCGACAATCGCCTCGATCGCCAGCAACCTTGGTCGGCAACTATCGGGCTCGACTATGTATTGAGCGGCGTCATCGCCGCGCCGATTCGCTTGGGCGGCAGCGTTTCATTCACGCCTTCGTACCGAACGCAGCAAACAACCGAGCAGAACATCGAATTCGCTCGTTCGCGCACGATTGATCTTTACGCGAACGTGCCGATCAGCCCCACGATGTCGGTTCGCCTGATCGCAAATAACCTCGCGCCTGTTGCGAGCGAAAACACGGTCGCGTTCAGCACTCAAAGCATCACGAACACCATAAGCAAGCCACGCACGTGGTACGGCTTGATCCTGAGCGTCAAAGGCTAAGGCAACACTGGATAAGTCCTCGCGCCAGCGCGCAAGTGGCTGTGGGAGCGTCCCCGCGAACGCGGGGATCACGAGCGAATGATTGCGCGGTAAGCCAGTGGGCTTTTAGAGAATGCCCCGTGATTTAGTCATTCGCGCGCAAGCACGCTCCCGCAGTTCGGACTTATTCAGTGTTTCCTTACGCCAAACTGCGTAATAATTGAGTGGTGGATTCCTCCACCGATCCTTCTTCAAATCAAACACCGTCGCCTTCGAACGAAGACCCGATGCGGCTTCCGCGCGACCTTTTCGTGATGGTGCTGTTACTCATCATTGCGCACACCGCGTTCAACGGCATCCGTGTTGCGACCTCGCTCGCAGCGATCAAAGCGGGCGGCGGTGCATTGTGGGTAGGCATTCTCACTGCGATGTTCAACCTGATTCCGGCATTCCTCGCGATTCGCGCGGGGCGCGCTGTGGATCGTCTGCCGCTGCGCAAGCCGCTCGTATTCGGTTGTTTGCTGATGGTTGCAGGCGGCGCGCTAGCAGCGTTCGAGCCGATGCTTTGGGTGCTTGCAATTGCCGCTTGCGGATTGGGTGTTGGCTGGATGGTGATCGCTGCGGCATCGCAATACGCGATCGGCATGTACGGCGACGGCAGCCAAGAAAAACGCATTCGCGCGTTCTCGATCATGTCGATGGGCTTTTCGATTTCGAGTTTCTTGGGGCCGTTGATCGCGGGCTTCATGATCGATCACACGAGTTTTCAGTGGGCGTTTGCCTTGCTTGCGTGTTTCCCGTTGATCGCGGCCGCTCTCTTCTACACAAAGCGTTTTCTGAAATTGCCGTCGATTGCGCACAAGGTCGCGGACGCGCCCGCAGGCAAGGCGAGTGAACTGCTCAACATTCCCGTCGTGCGCAACACCTTGATGACCGGCGCGGTGATTACCATCGGTTGGGATCTCTACATCTTTATGGTGCCCGTGCTTGGCAGTCAGATTGGACTGAGCGCCACGCAAATTGGATCGGTGATGTCGCTCTTTGCGGTCGCTGTGTTCCTCGTGCGTTTCGCGATGCCGCGATTGCAACGCGCGCTTGGCGGTCGTGGCGTGATCGTGAGTGCGATGATCGTGGCCGGTAGCGCCTTCATCGCCTTTGCATTCGCAAAGAACTACACCGCGATGCTCGTGTGTTCATTTGTCATGGGCCTCGGACTAGGTTCAAGCCAACCGATCGTACTCTCGCTGCTTCACAGTGCCGCACCGCCTAATCGTATCGGCGAAGTCAACGGTCTGCGCATGACGATGATTTCAACCAGTCAATGGACGATGCCTCTTGTGTTCGGCATTCTCTCGGCGAAGACAGGTTTGTTGCCGCTCTTCTTGCTCGTGGGCAGTGGACTCGTGTCCGGAAGTTGGTTTGCCAAGAAACGATTACCCGGCGCCGACTAAGCATTACTTGTCAAACGTTTCACGCGCGAGCGCGAAGACGTTCTCTGCTGTCATGGCGACGCCTTCGCTTCGAGCTTTTTCAAAACGATCCTTTCCGATCACACGCTCGCAAATCTCGACGCAACGCTCGCGCGTTCGTTTCTCCATGGGCTCGCGCGCGTAGCCCGCGACCTCGTACCACGCATCGCTCGCACCAATAAACTTCGCTGCGACTTCGTGATCGTTTCGGAGCGCGCAAAGCATGCCAAACGGATCACCCTGAATATCGAATTTCTGCGCCGCAATTTCCGGCGCGAGCGAAGCGCGGGCATACTCGATCGCACGATCCAGCGAGCCGGTAAAGCACAACGCAGCGATCGTGTTGGAATACGCGTAGCGCAAACCTCTCGCCAACCCAAGCTCTTTGAGCACGCGAATACTGCGTTCGCCGTAGTGCACCGCTTGGTCGTATTGTTCCGCGATTGAGTATGCGTCGCCTATCTCAACAAGCAAAATCGCGGCGCGCCGCTTAGCGCCAACGACTTCAGTGAGTTCGAGCGCGCGCTGCAAGTGCGAAATCATGGCAAGCGCATCACCGCAATAAGACGAGGTCGCCGCGAGTAAGCGTTCGATGCGAAGCCTCGTGCGCGACGAAATTTGGCCACTGTCGACCGCTTCATACGCGCGCACCGCTTCACGCGCTGCATCGAGATCGTTTGTACTCGCGCAGTTGTAGGCGTAGCGCGCCCACGCGTAGGCGAGGCTTTCGTTGTCGCCTTGATCTTTCCACGCTTCGACCGCCAATCGCGCTGCTTCTTTGCGAGGCAAGATTGGATCGGCAATGTGAGGGGTTGTCGCCACGGCACTCATGAGCATTGCGCGAACGATCCCCTTCGCGTTCTCCGATGCTTCGTAAGCGAGGCGAATACGTTCGCGCATGTTCGGCGAAATGATTGAACGCACATCATCGAGCGAAATCAGGAATTGCACCGTTGCCGCGACCACGGCGGCATCACGATGCGTTGCGCCGTACGCAAGAGCGAGTTCCGCGTTTTCGTAATCGGGAAAGTAGGCTGCAAGCCAGGGATCATCGTTGATCTCGGTTAACTCGCGTCGCGCTTGCATTGCAATGTCGGTCATCACTCGCGCGTGCGCATTTCGCGACCGATCGCGAAGCTCACTGCGCCGCAATTGCTCTCCTGCGTAAATCCGCGCTGTCTCCGAGATGCGATAACGAAGCGGATCGGCACTTGCAACGTGCACGAGCGACTTACCAACAAGCGAATCGAGTGTGTCAAGCACTTCGATTTCGTCATGCGCGATATGCGGCGCCAGCAATTGCACTGTTGGTAGACCGAAGCCTCCGACGAATTCGGTGAGAAAGAAAAACAGCGTTCGTTCATCTTCGGATAAGAGCGATACGCTCCAGTCGAGCGCGCTTCGGAGCGACTGCTGTCGCGTCGGCGCATCGGGATACTTGTTTCGAAAGAGTCGAATACGATCACTGAGGCGTTCGTTGAGCCCCGCGATACCCAGTGTCGGCAAACGCACGGCCGCCATTTCGATTGCGAGCGGTATACCGTCGAGTTCGCGGCAGAGCGCGGCAGCATTCGCAAGCTCTGCGTCGTCGATTCGATAGCGATGATTTTCCGTCTGTGCGCGACGCTCTAGTAGTGAAATCGCAGCACTCGCTCGAATCTGTTCTGCCGATGCATCGCGGTCAGGTATCGCAAGCGCTTCAAGTCGATAGGTCACCGCTTCTTTGTGGTGAAACGCTTCTTGCGAAGTCGCAAGCACGCGCAGCGCAGGCGCGCGATCGAGAAGCGCGACGATCCAGCGCTCAATGTCCTGCTCCAAATGTTCGCAGTTATCGAGCACGACGACTCCGCGCCGCGTAGAAAGATTTTTGAGCAGTTCCTCCTCGGAACCGCGATCATCGGGGATTGCAATGCTCGCGGCTTTTGCAATCGTCGCCACGATTTGTTGCGGCAGTTCGATCGCTGCAAGATCGACCCAACAGGCTTCTTGTATCGCTTCATTCGCATCCGCAAGGTTTGCAATCACAGCACGCGCCAGACTCGTTTTGCCGATGCCGCCCGCGCCAACAATCGTCACCCAACGCGACGAAGCAAGCATTTCGCTCACGCGCGAAACGTCGTCGTCGCGTCCCACAAGCTGCTCTCGTAGCGCGAATGCTTTGCGATGCGCTTCGAGATCGCGATCATCCGCCACACCGAGTGGTGTAACGCGAACAGTTGCTGTCTCCGCGCCTGTCGCGTCCTTCGACACAAGCGTCCACTGATAGCCGCGCCCCGGAATCGTTGCGAGCGCATCGCGACCAAATGCACGACGCAACGAAGAAATGTGTACATGCAGATTGTTTTCTTCGACGACGACATCGGGCCAAACGATGTCTATCAATTCATCCTTACTCACCACACGATCACGACGATCGTAGAGCGCGACAAGCAAATCGAATGCACGGGAGCTCAGCTTCAACGTGTCGCCGTTGACGCGAGCGACACGACGAGCGCGATCAATTTCGACGAGGTAAGACCGGGTTTCGACGTCCACGAATGAATTCAGAAAAATTAAGCGGGTTGGCGTTGTATTTTTCTAGTTGTAGCGCAGAATCGGTGCGGTGGCCGTCTCGCTCGGCATGCTTACAGACGCGCACCGCAACGGAAAACACTTAAAAGCTTGCTCTCTTGTAACCCTAATAAAATGGGTAATCAATCTGATTTTTTACTATTTTGATATATGTAATTTTCTACATTACGCCCCAAATTAATTGGGTCGTAAATAATTAAGCTGTAAAGCGGTAAACCCGTGCTGCTTGGTAGCTCGTCCCATAAACAATTCCTCTGGCCGCTCCTCTAAACCTCACCATGACTCAACTTCACACGCTTTGCCGCCCACTGCTCGCTTCGTTCGCATGCGCAACGCTGCTCCTCGCATCGACTGTCTCCGTTGCGCAGAAACCCAACGCATTCGAATCGCTCGACGATCTTGATCGCTGCGCGCAGCGCTACAGTTGGGACACAGGGATGTGTCTGGAGCCGCTGCAGCAATACGCCAAGCGTCACGCGAAAGAAAACTTCGCGATCGCAAAACGTGCACGTTTGCAATTCAAGCATTGGGTGGCGTTGCAATTCTTCGAACCAGCGCTTGGAAAATCGCCGACCGCGGCGCAGTGTGCCGACGAAGATTTGTCGCTCGCTGTGATCTCGGGGCTTGCACTGCCTGAGAGCTATAAGGAACTCGCTACCGCGAGATCAATTTTCGGTGCCGCTTGTTTCAATGCATTGCGACCTGCGGTCGAGAAAGAAATCGTCAGCAACAAAGGCGTTGGCTATATCTCGCGAAACGCCTGTGCAATACTGCTCGCAAAGAACGCGACGCTGAACGAATGCGCGCAGTATGCGAAAGGCGCGCTGCCCGCTGTAGCGGCGACATCGACGAGCAATGAACCGCCACCACCGATTCCAACCGTCGATCTTAAGAGCGCCAAATTCGGCTTGGCAAAAATCTATGCGGGACCAGAGGGCGAGCGAATCGCAATCGCGAACATCGAAGGCGTTCAAGACGCGTTCGCGATTCGCATTTGGGGTGTGCGTAGCAACGTGAACGAAAAAAACATTGTTCACCGCGAGATCGCAGCGGGCACCGGCGCGAACTACGTTGCAATGCTCGAAGGTGGTCGTTGGGTGACCGTGACACGTCGTCAAAACTACGGTAATGATTGGGTGTTGTACCCCCCCGGCGTCAAAGATCCGATTCGCTTGACGTATCACGAAGGTGAAACCAAGGGTTTCGATCGCGAGATGTTCCGTAAGTGAGTTCGTAGCGCGTACGCACGATCGCTTTGTCCGTATGTAGCAAAATGGAAGCGTCAATCGCTTCCATTTTTCATCTATGAATCGCTGCTTCTGGGCTACGGGCGTTCCTGATTTTTACGAGAAGTATCACGACGAAGAATGGGGCGTGCCCTGCTTCGATGAACACAAGATGTTCGAGATGCTCATTCTCGAAGGCGCGCAGGCCGGGCTTTCATGGCAAACGGTGCTCGCGAAGCGCGAGAACTACCGAAAAGCCTTCGACAACTTCGATGTCGAGAAAATCGCGCGCTACAAAGAAGCGAAGATTCAAAAGCTTCTGCTCGACGCAGGCATCATTCGCAATCAATTGAAGATTCGCGCGACGGTCAGCAATGCGCAAGCCTTGTTGAAACTGCGCGAAACCGCAGAACGCCCAGAGATGGCGCTCACCGATTTTTTCTGGCGCTATGTGAATGGTCGCCCGAAGCAAAACGCGCTCAAAAGCAAAGCCGACGTGAAGGCCACGACGCCCGAATCCGATGCACTCTCGAAAGCGCTACTCAAAGCCGGATTCAAATTCGTAGGCTCGACCATCGTGTATGCGCACATGCAAGCCTGCGGCATGGTCAACGATCATTTGACGAGTTGTTTCCGCTACGAAGCGGTGCGTGAAATAGGGCGGAAGCTGTAGGAGCGGCTACGCCGCGATAAGCATCTGCAAAGTGAATCGTTAATCGCGGCAGAGCCGCTCCTACAATGCGGTATCACCCACTTGCACGCTTCTTACGATGACCAGCTCAACTGCTTCCAACGACAAATCGGCAACGACTGAAATCAAGACGGAACCGAAAGATGTGACCTCCGTCACGCGCCACGAAATCAAGCTCAACGGCAAGACGCTCAAATACAGCGTCACCTGCGGCACGGTCGTATTGAAAGAAGAGCATGACAAAGAAGGCGAAGCGCTTGATGCGAAGCCACGCGCGTCGATGTTCTTCGTGGCCTACACGCTCGATGGCGTGAAAGATCCGGCGAAACGACCGATCACGTATTCGTTCAACGGCGGGCCGGGTTCAAGTTCGGTGTGGTTGCATCTCGGATTGCTCGGGCCAAAGCGCGTGAAGCTCGATGCCGAGGGCAACGCGGGCGCGCCGCCGTATGAACTCATCGATAACGACGCAAGCATCTTCGATAAAACCGATCTCGTGTTCATCGATCCGATTGGTACCGGTTACTCGCGCATGGTCGCCGGCGAGAAGCTGAAAGAGTTTCACGATTACAAACGCGATTTGGAAAGCGTCGGTGAATTCATTCGGCTCTACACCTCGCGCAATCAACGCTGGGCGAGCCCGAAATACATCGCGGGCGAGAGCTACGGAACCACGCGCGCCTGCGGGCTCGCGGGGCTTTTGCAAGAGAAGCACGGCATGTACATGAATGGCTTGATACTCATTTCATGTGCAATGGATTTTCAGACGCTGCGGTTCGATCATGGCAACGATTTGCCGCCGGTGTTGTTTCTTCCGACTTACACCGCGACTGCCTGGTATCACAAGGCGCTCGCACCTGCGGAGCAGAAACGAAAGTTGCCGGATTTGCTTAAAGAGGTTGAAGCGTTCGCGTCGAACGAATACAGCGCGGCTTTATTCAAAGGTGCGTCGCTGCCTGCGAAAGAACGCGCCTCAATCGTCGAACAATTAGCGCGATTCACGGGGCTTTCGCGCGAGTACATCGAAGCGACAAACTTGCGCATCAACATTCATCGTTTCTGTAAAGAGCTGTTGCGTTCGCGCGGCGAAGTCGTGGGTCGCCTCGATAGTCGTTTCAAAAACAAAGATCGCGATAGCGCTGGCGAGCTTGGCGAATTCGATCCCGCACAAGCGAATCTGAAAGGCGCATACAGCAGCTTGATGAACGACTACGTGCAGCGTGATCTCGCGTTTCAACACGATCTGCCATACACCGTGTCGTCGATGCTTTGGATGACTTGGGGTTGGAACGAGTTCGCCAATCGCTATGCGAACGTCGCCGAAACGCTACGCAAAGCGATGCGCATGAATCCGCATTTGAAAGTGTTCGTTGCAAATGGCTACTACGATTTAGCGACGCCGCATTTCGCAACCGATTACACGTTCAATCATTTGAACCTAGACGACGCGCGCATGAAAGACATCACCACTCGCTACTACGACGCAGGGCACATGATGTACATCCATGAACCCTCGCTCAATGCGATGGCGAAGGATATGCGAGCGTTTGTGGGCTAGAACGGTAGGAGCGGTCCTGGCCGCAATCATTTGAAAAGCATCGCGGCACAACAGATCGCGACGAGCGTCGCTCCTGCCAGAGCAAAACGGCTCACTTCTTCTGCGGTTTTGCGGACTCCGTAAGTGCCTTGCCCAGCTCGTTCGCGCTTGACACAATCGTCTTGCTAAACGCCGCAATTACGGCGCTGGAAAACGCTTTTCCTGCCGCCGACTGCATGAACTCTGCGTACGCTTTAAGATCCGCGTCGCTCGCTTTCTCGTAAGTCATCGCGTAGGCCACGAGTAGCGAATCGTTTACCGATTTCACGATCTGCGGCTTTTCTTTCGCAGCGCTTTCGCGCAATGTTTCAAGCGGCGGCGGGGCATTGCGCGATGTCGCGATCAGCGCCGCATACGTCGCACCCACTGACATATCAATCGAAAACTCCGCGACGAAATCGCTCGCGCGCGTTGCCTCCAGGAGCTCACGCAAGCGCGCAGCGCGCTCTGGCGCGAGCGCACGCATGCGAGCGGCGCCTTCGCGCATTGCCACCGCTTGATCGGATTTCGCCGCGGCTTCTTCGAGCGCGAGCATGCGTTTCCCGGTCGCGCCGTCGTACCACGCATCGAGCGCATTCGCCTGCTCGTTCGTGAGCCGCTCACCGACACCACTCGCAATCGCTGCGCGCAATTTCGCCACCGCAAACATGCGATCCGCAACGGCGGTCATACGATTGATTTCCTCGCGCGTGAGCGGCGCTTCCTTCTGTTCGCGTAAGCCTTCTTCAAAATTCGCTTTGAATTGAACGGGCAAGGCATCGATTTGCGCAAGCGTGCCGGATTTCGCGAGCAGCCGTTCGGCCACCGCGCTGTCGACTTTGGCGAACGCTGTCGAAACAAAACAACAAAGCGCACAAAGCCCAACAACAACGCGCGGCATTTTCATAAGGGTGTCAATGTTCATCCCCGAATTTGACCACGCATCGCAAAACGACTCACGATTTTGTCGCGAGACGAGTTCATTCGATAACGTGATGTCTAGTCAACACTCGCGCCGGAATCCTTCACTGCCTTCGCCCACTTCGGCATTTCCGCTCTCAAAAACGCACCAAACGCTTCGCGCCCTTGGAATGCGGGATCGGCACCGCTGTCGATCATGCGTTTGCTCATCGCGGGGTCTTCGAGAATCGTTTTGAGTGCGCCCGAAATTTTGTCGACGACGGCGGGCGGTGTGTTCGCGGGCGCGAGTAGGCCGTAGAAGCCAACGACTTCGAAATCTTTGACGCCGGATTCGATAAGTGTGGGCGTATCAGGTAGTGCTGGATTGCGCGCACGGCTTGTGACGGCGAGCGCGCGTAGCTTGCCGCTCTTGGCGTACGTCGCCGCTTGCGGCACGCTCTCAGCCATCATTTGCACTTGGCCACCAATCAAATCGTTGAACGCAGGCGCGGAGCCTTTGTACGGTACGTGCGTCAAGGTGATGCCGACTGCTTTTTCGAACATCTCGGGCACGAGGTGCGAGATACCGCCCGCGCCTGCGGAACCGTAGTTCACCTTCGATGGATTTTTCTTTGCGTAATCGATCAGTTCCGCAATCGTCTTTGGTTCGAATGCTGGGTTAACGACTATCGCGAGTGGTTGCATCGCGGTGCGCGCAACGGGGACGAAATCTTTGATCGTGTCGTACTGAATCTTTTTGTAAAGCGCGGGGTTGATGACCATCGTGCCCGTGTTCGCGAGCAAGAGTGTGTGACCATCGGGAGCGGACTTCGCGACTTCGGTCGCGCCAATCGTGCCGCCCGCGCCTGCCTTGTATTCGATGACGACCGGTTGTCCGAGCGCGGTACCCAATTTATCCGCCCACAAACGGCCGTGTTGATCGAGCGGCCCGCCCGCAGGAAAACCGATGATGATCTTGATCGGCTTTGTTGGAAACGCGGATTGCGCGCTTGCGTGCGCGGAGACGAGCGCGATAGCTAGCGCGGCGCACGACGAAATAAGCGACGATACGAACGAGGGGCGACGAGGCGCGATCTTCACAAACAACACTCCTTTGAATAGCTTGTCTGCGCATTCTGTCATCGCGACGACGCAGCAACACACGGGGTTTTCGCTATCGAAATGACGCGCTTTCACCATCAAAGTATGGCATTGGCACCAAAGAAATTTCCGAAAATTTACTTGGGCAAAGCAAACAAAATATGACTATATTGAAATAATAGAAAATTATCTTAATCGCCCAATTAAATAGGGCGATCACGCCAGACGCTAGGATTTATTTTTCGCCTGCGTTTCGCGTATCCACGCGGGAATTTCGCTTGCTGCCATCGGGCGTGCAAAGAAAAAACCTTGCACTTCATCGCAACCGGATTGCCGCACCGCGTCTAGCTCCGCAGCAGTTTCGACGCCTTCGGCGACGATTTTCATGTTGAGGCGATGACCCATTTGCACGGTGGAGAGCACAATCGCATAGTTGCGCGAATTTGCGGTGAGGTCGGTGACGAAGCTGCGGTCGATTTTGAGTTCGCTCACGGCCAAGCGACTGATATGAGTGAGCGTTGCATAGCCCGTACCGTAATCGTCGAGCGAAACTTTCACACCGGCGGCCTCAAGTGCGACCAGCGCGCGCTCCGCCGCTTCGAGGTTATCCATCAGCGCGCGTTCGGTGATTTCAAAGCGCAGCAACGATGCATCGACACGATGACGCGCGAGTGTTTCGACGACGAACTGCGGAAACGAATCGTCTTGCAAATCGCGTGCGGAGATGTTGACTGCGATCGAGAGCGATTGTCCAGCACTCACCCATTTCGCTTGTTGCGCAACCGCTTGCTCGACGATCAGTCGCGTGAGCGCGCGCACGGCACCGGTTTGCTCGGCGACATTCATAAATGCACTAGGCATGACGAGACCGCGACGCGGATGATTCCAGCGCACGAGCGCTTCGAGGCCGACGGGCACACCGCTGGGTGAGAGTTTCGGTTGATAGTGCAATTCGAGTTCGCGCTGCGCGACCGCGAGCTTGAGCTCCGAGAGCAGCGCGAATTGCGTGTGGGTGTCGGCTTCCATCGCGTGATCGAATCGCACCGGCGAGCGCTGCCGTGCCTTCGCGACGTTAAGCGCGATCTCGGCGCGGCGCATGACGGTCGCGAGCGCGGAGCCGTCTTCCGGAAGCTGCGCCCAGCCCACATCGATACGCACATCAATCGATTGGTTCACCGCGTGAATCGGTAACTCGAATTGAGCGATCACGTGCTGCAAGATGGCGCGGGCATCGACGTCGTGTGTATCACTGAACATCGCCGCGAATTCATCGGTGCCAATTCGTGCAACGATGCTCGATTTCGGCAATGCATCGGTGAGTCTTGCGGCAACGGCGCGAATCACTTCGTCGCCGACTTCGTGTCCGAGCACGCTGCTGATTTGCGTCGATGAGGCAAGCTCGAACAAGGCCACTATCCCGTGCTTCGACGATTGCGGCGCACTCAAACTCGCCGATGCGGTTTCGACGAAACCAAGTCGATTACGAAGCGCGGTCAGCGTGTCGAAATACGCGAGGTGTTGAATTTCCGCGTCACGCTTTCGAAGCGTGTCGATCAATTTGTTGAAACTGTCGGCAAGGCTTTGCAACTCGCTCGTGAGTTTGCCCGCCACCTGTCCACCGGAATCGCCGGCGCGCATCGCCTCGGTCATTGCGGTCAAGCTGCGAATCGGCCGCGCAATCGCCCCGGCGAGCAGCGAGCTGCCAAGCGCGCATGCGGCAACGCCAAGCACGCTCAATAGGGTGAGCAAATCGGTAAGTCGTTTAAATGGCGCATTGGCGAGCGCAACCGATTGATGCGTAAACACCATCGCGCGTGGCGGCGCACGCTCATCGAGCGCGATCGCATTGGTGACATAGGATTCGCCATTGAGCTCAATCGTGCGTACCTCGCCGATAACCACATCGCTACTTGTCGCGTAACGTTGCAAATCATTGACGAGCGAGCGCGGCAATGTGGACGCGGACACCGCAATCGGTGTCGATTCCGATGCGCTCAAAAAAGAAATGTCGATGTCGACCAGTTGCTTTAAATCGTTGGCGACGCGTTGATCGATTTCATAACCGAACGCGGCCCAGCCGATGGGATCCGGCGCGAGCACGGGCACCACCGCCACCTGCACTAGCCGTCCCGCAAGCGGCAGAATGATCGAGCGACCGCCGGAGCTGTCGGCCTCGGGGGCAATCGTTGCGAGCAGCGCCGGTGGTGCGTTGGTCGCCGTACCTGTCGATGCAACAGGGGTGCGATTGAGCGAAAGGACTAAGCCGAAGTCCGCGCGCAATCGTGCGGAATGGTTTTCAAGCGCGGTTTGCGTCGTTGCCGGATCGGTCGTCGCGAGTGCTTTGCGAAACGCGAAGTCACCCGCGAGCACGCGCGTGGCGAGTTCAAGTTGACGACCGCGTTCATCGAGAATGCGACGGAAGGTGCGCGTGCCGTGATCGAGATCGGCTTTGAGTCGCGTGGTCGCTACTTGATTATTGCCCCGATACGCGAGCCACAGGGTCGGCAATTGCACCGCGAGAAACAGCGCAAGACAGAAGAGCCCGATTCGGGCATGCAGCGAGTTAGGTAAACGCAGCTGCATCGAAGTGCCTTAGTAGGACTTCACCGTGAGCGGTGGTTTGTAACGCGTTCTCGGTGGTGACACGTCGAGCTTGATCGGTTGCACACGATTGCCGGCGCTCGCCACGAACGTCGTGACGTAATCGCCTTTCTGCTGCGGGTGCCAGAGCCGCAATTCGTATTCGCCATCGGGCAGATCGGCGAGCTTGGCAACGCCGTTCGCATCCGTCGCAGCCGCATAGGGCGTGTCGACGACGACGATGTAGGCGACCATCCAATCGTGAATATTGCAGCCCAAGGTAATCACGCCGACTTTGTCGAACGTGATCACTTGTGGCGAAGCACCGACGTAGACCTCGAATTCGAATTGCTTGGCGGCGGAGAAACTGTACACGCTGTGCGGCACCGCATCGTTGTTCGGGAAACTCACGCGGCTGCCCACCGGAATCACCGTCACACGCGGCACGAATTCACGATCCTGTTGTTCAATGACAAGCGGTGTCGCGCTTGCTGTTGGGCGCGCCCGCGATGCATTTGTGTTGTTTTTGGTTGGGCGCAAACTCACGACGGCGTCGCGAAGGCGCGCGCCCTTGTCATCGGCGACCTGGATCTGAAACGGCGAGGCGAGCGCGACGTTGGTCGTAACAATGCCTGCGGCAAGCATCGCAAGCATGGCGGTGTAACGCGTTGCGCTTTTCGCCACAGCGCACCACAGGTAAATTCCGAAAACGCTGGAATAGTGCATATCACCGGTCATATATTTTTTTGATGGGACTACTATACCGGAGCCATGTGTCATCTCTCTGAATCGCTGCAGTCCGTTCGAGTCGCCGCCCGACGATTGTTGCGTGCGTGGCTATTCGGCGTCGTTGCGAGCGGTATCTACGCGCTCGTAAGCATGCCCGCGCTTGCGCAAACGACTGACGAAACCGTTTCCGAAACTGCCTCAAGCGGCGTGCAGATGCGGTTCGAACTCCGATTTCGCTACGCACATATCGAAGAAAGCGATAAATCCGCGTTCACCAATGCACCGACGTTGCGCGCAGTACTCGTTGCGGATGTGAAACTCACGCCGCAATTTGGCGCCACGATGGAATTGATTCACACCGATTTTTTCGGCAACAAACGCTTCAACGACAACCCTGCCGTTATTGGTAGTTCGCCGTTTCCGCTATTGCCCGATCCACGTTATACGGATAGCAACGAACTCTTCGCGAAGTGGACGCCCTCATCTGATTGGACCGCGAAGTTTGGTCGTCAGCGCGTCAAGCTCGGCAACGAACGGCATGTGAGCGACGACAATTTTCGCAATCTGCCGCAATTGCTCGATGGGGTGTTGCTTGTCGGGACACCGCTTGATCGCACGCAACTTAAGCTGGGGCAATTTAATCGTCTGCGCACTCGGCTCGGCCCCTCGGAGCCGACGCGGCTCACAATCGCTGAGCTTGCGACGAATCCGCTCGAAGACCTGAGCGTGACGGCGTATGCGATTCGTCATCGCCCGCAAGCGCAACCCTTCGACGCTGCGAGATACGGTGCAGCGGATCGCTCCAACTGGGTGTTCGGCGCCGTCGCCGACGGCAGCATTCCATTTACAAATTTCACGACGTACTACACGCTGGAAGTTGCGCGACAACGCGCAACCGCGAGCGGGTCGGAGGCAGTGCGTGCGAACTATTGGCGCGGCGGGCTTGGCATCGGCTACGGCGGTTTGATTGTGCGCGCCGATCATGAGCGGCGTGGCAGCAACGAGGGTCGTTACGGTTTTCAGATGCCGCTCACCGATCAGTACGCGTTCAACGGCAATGCGCTGCAATTCTTCGACACGCCGCGCGAGGGCGTGCGCGACAGCTGGCTCACCATGAAGTGGGAGCGCGGTGCCTGGTCGATGCTAAACGAGCTGCATTGGTTTCGAAGCGATGTCAGCGCTACGCGCTTCGGTCGCGAACTCGATCTCAACCTCACGTATACGATCAACCCACACGCCCACGTTCGCGCGCAATGGGCACACTATCGCCGCGCGAATCCGTTGCGCGGTATTGATGTCGATAAATTTTGGCTGACGCTCAGTTACGAATTTCGATGATCGTTAAAAGACTCGAACACACGTACGACGGGTTTCGACGCCCACCCCGGAACTTGTTCAAATAACGTGATAAACAAGACCACCAACTACCACAGCTATCGCCCAATTTAATTGGGCGATAAAGTCAATAACCGAGTTTATTGATAACAATAAAAAATCGTTTTATTGCCCAAAAAAATTGGGCGATCATGGTTATTGTTTGAACAGAAAAATCGCGGCGTTTTTCGCTATTTTGAAGGCAACAAGCCTTGACCAACCGCTTTTCCATTCACCGTGAGATTGCCTTCTTTGAGTGCAATCTGCGCGCTCACTTTGCCAACGCCGCGAATGATGTAGCCCTGTTGCATGAGTTGCGAGAGCTGCTCATCAACCATCATTTTCGCTTGCGCTTCCATCTGCTTTTGCATTTGCGCGCGCTGCTCGGGCGGCATTTGTGCGAGCGTTGCTTGATCGCCCATGCGCGAGCCTGCTGTGTTCGCGAGAAGCGCGAGTAACGAATCGCTCAGTTCAACATTGAACGATGCATCGACCTTCGGAAGGATCGTGAGTGCACTGCCTGCTTCGACCGGCGTGAGCGGTTTCAGCACGAGCATGCCGTTTAACTGCGCGTAGTCTTTGTCGTTACCGATGCGCAGATTGTCGAAGTTGAATTTCGGCACATGTCTGCTGAGCTCGGGCAAATGCTTTTGCATGACCTTCAGCATCGCAGCATCGGAGCGGCTCGGTTGCGTCGGCGTAGATTTCGTTGCTGCTGCCGTCATCTTGTTGATTTCGGCTTGCATGTCTTTGGCGAAGAGCTCGAGCGTTGGCGCGTGCAGTTTGCTCATTGAGTAGCTATAGTCGATCGCGCCAAGATCCATGTCGCCGTACTTAAGCGATTTGCCCGCAAATTTTCCTGTGCCACTCAGCAAATTAGTTTCCGGTGCAGAGGTTTCGGTAACGTAATCGATTGCGCCCATGGTGAACGGCGATTGGCCTTTTGCGGCGAGACTCAACGACGCGAGTCCTGCGCTTTGTTTGCCGATATAGATTTTTTCGGTGCCTGCAACTTTTGTGTGCGCGCCGTTGGCCGCAATTTTTCCAATCGCGAATTTAGTCTCGCCCTCGTCGACGGTCGCGCCAGGCGCCGAGATCGAGTAATCGATTTTCTGGAAGCCGGAGGTGAAATTCATCACGCCGTCGATGCCCTGAAACGCGATGTTCGCTTTATCGACTTTGCCGTTCGCAGCAGGCGATTTAAACGTCGTCGTGCCACCGCCACCGAGCGACATTTGCGTCACGGCAGTGAGAGGCTCTTGCTGACCCCAAAGTTTGGCGAGTTCGGCCTTCATCTCCGGCGACCAGACGATCTCATGTTTGATGCGCGCTGAGCCGACGCTCTTGAAGCCGGGAAACGGGCCGTGCTCAATCGTGTTCTTGATCGTGAGCTCTGGCAACGCCTTGTCGCCTACGCCCGCGAAGACCGGACGCAAGGTGAGCGTTTGTGTCGAATTCAGAAAGCCTTTTTTGTAATCGTTGGACGACACCGTAACGTACGGAATAGCCTGCGTGACTGCGGTGGCGAGTTGTTCCGCGCTTGCCTGCGCGCGACCGCCGTAGAACCAGGTGGCTGCTGGCCAGCCGATAACAAGTGCGCCCACCAGCGCTGCGATAAGTTTTTTCATGTGACCCCGAAGAAAATTCTGGTTATTGCTGCGCTATTTGTAGCGCGTAACCCTGTAAGCAAGCTGAGTTCAAACGCTCTAACTGCGTTGCGCCGCAGATTTTCCGATGAGCGGTGTTGCGCGATTGCGTCAGCCGTCAGTTGAAAATCGAGCCGATCAAACTGCCGATGCCGTCGGCGACGAGATCTACGACGCCCTCGCCCGCGGAAGAGGCCATTTCGCCACCCACATCCGCGATCGAATCGACAACACCATCGCCCATCGATTCAATCGCACTGCCCGCCACGTCCGAGGCAGCGCTCGTTAATGAATCAGCGGCGCCGCTGGCCACATCGAACAGATCGCTCGCGCCGCCGCCGAAAAGCGCATCAGTGGCCGAGGGCAGAGCGTCGCTTGCGATGCCGCCAAGGCGCTCGCTTGCGACGCTACCGAGGCTCTCGATAGCGCCACCCGCGGATTGCGTCGCTGGGCCAAACAACGCGTCAGTTGCAGTGCTAAGCCCCGCACCGTCGCTGTGAATCGCTTCGAGCAGGCCGCCCGACACGCCCGTGACTGCCGATTCGCTGGCAGCCTCCGCGAGCGCGCCGCCGGCAGCAACGCCGCCCGCAGCTGGCACCGCTGTGCGCGATAGACCACGCCCGGCCGCACGACCAAGCGCCCAGAGCAAATCGGTCGCGAGATCGGCGGCGTAAATCGCGTCCCACGCATCCCAATCGCGGCCCTCATGACGCTGCGAATAGCCGTAGTTCTGCGGCGGCTGCGACGGCAAGTGTTTTTGTCGTTCGCGCAAATAGTGGTCGATCGCTTTCTTCGCAGCGTCGCGATCGAACACTGAAATCGGTGCGCGACAGTATGAACACGCATCGTGTTTGGCAAGATCAACCGGCGCGCCGCAGCTCGAACACTGCACTTGTTTAACAGTTGCGCAGAGCTTCGTGCGCTCGGCAGGCGTGAGCTCGCGCACGAATTGTTTTTCGGAGAGGAAGTTATAGAACGTCGTCAATCGACCATGCCCCTGGAAGCAGGATTGATAGACGAAACGCGTGTTTTTCACGCGATCAGTGACGAGTTTCATACCATCGCCGCAAGTCACGCAACGCAGACCTTCGTTGAGCTTCTTACCCGCCGTGCTCGACGCGCCGCCACGCTCGTGAATCAACTGAAACAGCGCCACCACGCCATCCGGCGAGAGCTGAGTGCTCTCCCATTGATCGAACCAGATCGCATTGCAATCGAGACAGACATCGATATCAAGCGTCTGCCCGTAGTGACCGGGCAAGCTGTAGAGCGACATGATCGAGCTGCAGTTCGTGCAGCGTTTGTCGGACGGTTTCGACGTGAGCGGTGGGAATTGCGATGCGGACATTCTCTTTATTTCGTATTTTTTCCGGATGCGAAAGATTACAACGAAACCATTTCTTATTTGTAATCGGCATGCGACCAAATTACGTGTGGAGCGATGAAATTGCAGTAGTGCCGACGATCTGCAACCGCCATGGCTTGAACGCCGAAGTTTATGTTGTCACGCAGTTCGAAATTCCTCGCTATTCATGTCACCTTTGAGGGTGACAACATCAAATTTCATCAATTTCGTGGGCTATGCTGCGCGGCATCGCGGGTAAAACACGTGCGCTCGTCTTGCTGTAGCTAAATTTTTTATGATAACGATTCGCAATTCTTCAGCCGCCACTTTTCTTTGGGGTGGACGTACGGCACTACCGGGCATGACCAGTTTCGATCTTTTTAACGGCGAGTGGGTGCCAACATTTGGTCACTTCAACGTCTTTGCAATGATTCTTCCGCCGCTCGCCGTGCAATATTTTCACGCCAAATTTGCCAAAGAGATTGGCAATCTTTCTACCGAATTGTTCAATAGCTTAGCTGACACCGTAGTCGCAAGCTTTTATACAAGTAGTCGAATCGCAGTACTTGGGCCTATGTCACCGTTCCGGGACTTCATTGGCCAATTCGATCCAAGAGAACTTCGGGGAAATGTGCGGGACGCTATTGTTGAACAAACTTATAACGCGGCGGCAAAAGGCTTACAGGGGCAAACACCACAACGCAAACGCTCCGTGAAGATCGAAACCTCGTTTTTTCAAGCGCTCAAAGGAGAGCTCGGATTTTCAACCGGGGACTTGGGGCGGCGCGAGCAGCTCACAGACCCGATCGCACGAAATGCGATCGCTGCGCAATGGATTGTCGCCCCCGACAAAAGTATCACGATTCGCGCTAATGCCCATAAAGTGGGCGTACGAACTGGCAAGACAGAATTCGTCGCCGGCATCATTCCGCTCGATCCTTACCCAGTTTATTTTTTTAAACCCGGCGTCGTAGTGCCGCTACACATCCATGATGGAAGTGTTAGACGCAATTACAAAATTGTGGTGCAATAACGTTCGTACGCACACGTGTAGCAATGAATTAACACGGCGCAATACCCATCCTATTCAGCCTCAACAAAATCTCAGCACGCCGTTCTCGCGCGATCTCTTGCCAGTGTTTTCCTTCAAAGGCGCCAATCAACGCGTAGAGCATGTTGAGATTTCGCGAGACGTTCATGCGATGGAGATCCGCGTAAACGGCGAACGGATCGCGAGCGCGGAGCGTTTCGGGTGAGTCGATACCCACCGATCGCAGCATGTTCCAGCTCATCGCCCCAAGCCCATTTACTATTGGGGCATCAACGTTTTTCATATTTTTCTCGAAAACACTCATTTATTGACTATCGCCGCAATTAAATTGGGCTTTACTCATCGTAGTTGACCGATTGTTTCAGACGAGGAACGATCTTGAAAGCATCACCCAGATGAAACCCGCGCGAGAGGAGAAACCGGATCTGCCGTTGCCGTTCGCGGTCGTCAGCAGGTGGAGTGCCGTAGCGGCGATTCCAGAGCGATTGCGCGGTGTCGAAATCGTCTTCTTCGATGGCTTCGACCGCAAGCTGCGCGGCTTCCTTTTTGATGCCCGCTTGCGCGAGTTTTTCGACGATGAAGCGTTTGCTCGCTTGCCCCGTTAAGCGGCGCACCATCGCTTCCGCGAAACGATCATCGGACTGCCAACCTTGCGCGGTGAGATTGTCGACAAGCTTTTCGATGTCGTCTTTCGCGGCATTGCGATCGTGTTCTTGTTCGGTGCGTTTCGCGTGACGTGCTTTGGCTTGCGCGAGTTTGCGCAGGAGTTCTTCGCGCGAGTGTTCGCGCGTGGTGAGCAGGCGCAGCGCTTTGTTGCGAAGCTTTTGTGCGGCTTCGGCGGGCGTTTGCTCTTTCGGTGCACGTGCAGTACTTTGCGACGAAGATCGACGTGACGACGACGCGCGCTTTGATTCGAATGTGCCGCGCTTGCGCTCGCTCGTGCGCGTGAAGATGCTGTCCTTCGCGCTGTCGTTCGCAACATCGTTCGAATCGTCGTCGCCGTTCATGCCGCGATTATTGATCGGGAATGGCATTGCGGGAAACGGAAGCGCGAGCTGTGGTGAAAAAAGCGAAGGCATTGTCAAACTCCTTCATCACGGCCAATGCCGTGCGAAGACGGGCGCGACATTGGGATGCGCTTCGATACGATGCAACATCGCAAGGAAATCGGGACGCGAGCTTTGCAAATGCTTGCGGGTGCCCGACCATTTCGATACGACTGCTGCGAGGAGATCGAGCGCGCAGGGCTCGTCGGCCACGAGGAAATTCGCCTTCGACGTTGCGCAGAAAAGATCGCTGAAAACATCCCACAAGCGATGCAATTCCTTGCGTGCGCCTGCGCGAACGCGCTCGCTGGTCGCCTCATCAAACGGCGTCGTCCAACGCTCGGGGAAGTCGGACACACTCACGGCAGCGTAGCAATTGGCCGGAATGTAGACGAGACCGCGCAGTGCGCGAGCACGCAACGCGGGTTCACTGGGCAAGAGTTTCGACGCCGGATAGCGAAGCGCAAGCTCGATCAAAATCGCCGCGCTTTCGCTCATCACCGTCCCATCGTCGAATACGATCGTTGGGATTTGCTTGAGCGGGTTGACGCGTTCAAGCTCGGCGACTGCTGAATCTTTTTCCCATGATGCTGCGCGAACGACGTTGTACGCTGCGCCACAATGTTCTAGCGCCACCTCGATCGCAGCTGATCCCGAGCCTTTGAAACCATAAAGTGTGATCATGGCCTTATTCCTAAGGGCTAACGCACAGTCTTCGGATCGAAATGCGGGTTCTCGATCAAGCCGAGACGATTGCCGAATGGGTCTTCGACGGCGGCGACTTTGATACCGCCGCCAACCTCGTTCGGCGTTTCGATTTGCTTTGCACCGAGCGCGATGAGCTTCGCGAACACTTCATCGACGTTTGTGACACCCCAAAGCGGCTGCGCGCCCGCAATGCCAGTTTCGCCATCGGGAACCAAACCAAGCTCGAAGCCACCGACATTGAATCCGACGTAGAACGGTTCATCGAAATACGGCGCGTAGCCGACGACGCGCGCGTACCATTCTTTTGCTGCTGCGATGTCAGTGACGGGGTAGATTGCGGTACGTAAACCAAGCAACATTTTCGTCTCCTATTGCTACCGGCAAATGCAACGGCGCGTGCTTACCGGCTGTAGGTTCATCGCTGTCGGCTCTTTCGCCGCTATGCACCGATCGGGGTACATAGCTCGACCAACGCGCCGTCGGGACAACGCAGGTACGACACAGTTTGTCCCCATGGCTTTGCTTCAGGTGGATTGATTTCGATCGCACCTGCGGCAATCGCTTCAAGATGCGCTGCGCGGACGTCGTCGGTGACTAACGCGATTTCGACACCGAGCGGTTTCTTTGAAGAGTGCGCAGCGACGAATCCATCTTTGAAATGCGATTTGCCCATATCGAGCGACGCAAAAGCGAGCGTCGTTTCACCGGTTTCGAGCTCGCCATAGTCGCCTGATTCATGCAGAAAGCGACGAGATAATCCGAATGCTTTTTCGAAGAACGCTAGCGACGCCGCGACGTCGGGGACGTAGACGATGGTGTAACTGAATTTCATACTCTGACTCCTTCTACGGTTGCGTCGCGAGCTACTTATCTTCGTTTACTGTTCGAATGCTGGCTAGCGTTCATGGTTCGACAAGCTCACCACGAACGGGGCAAAACGCAACTAAAACACCGCGACACAAAACTATCATTTAGTCGAAACTTGCCGGCGCCGTAGCGAGCGGGATGCTGGGCTAGGCGCGCACAGGCGACGTGTACTGGCCGGTTCGTTTACCGAGGAACACCATCCCCACCCTAGCCCTCCCCTTGAAGGGGAGGGAACTAAGCGCCCGCGCAGTAGGCGCCAGCGTTACTCTTCGGGCGGCTCGCCATCCTGCGACACCTCGCCACCAATCACGATGCCGACTTTGTCGCGAATCTTGTTGTGGATTTCTTGGGCGAGCGCTGGATTCTCACGCAAGTATTCGCGCGAGTTGTCGCGACCTTGACCGATGCGATCGCCGTTGTAGCTGTACCACGCGCCTGATTTTTCGATGAAGCCGTGTTCCACGCCCATGTCGAGGATTTCGCCTTCGAGAGAGATGCCTTGACCGTACATGATGTCAAACACCGCTTCTTTAAACGGTGGCGACACTTTGTTTTTCACGACCTTGACGCGGGTTTCGTTGCCGACAACCTCTTCGCCTTTCTTGATCGCGCCGATTCGGCGAATATCGAGACGAACCGAAGCGTAGAACTTAAGCGCGTTACCGCCCGTTGTGGTTTCAGGGCTGCCGAACATGACGCCGATCTTCATGCGGATCTGGTTGATGAAGATTACGAGCGTATTGGTGCGCTTGATGTTGCCCGTGAGTTTGCGCAATGCCTGGCTCATCAAACGCGCTTGCAGACCGGGCAACTGATCGCCCATTTCGCCTTCGATTTCGGCTTTTGGCACGAGCGCAGCGACTGAGTCGATCACGACGATGTCAACACCGCCCGAGCGCACGAGCATGTCGGCAATTTCAAGTCCTTGCTCGCCGGTATCCGGCTGCGAAATGAGCATGTCGTTCACGTTCACGCCGAGCTTCTGCGCGTAGACCGGATCGAGCGCGTTCTCAGCGTCGATGTAGGCTGCAACACCGCCCATTTTCTGAATTTGTGCAACAACGCTCAAGCAAAGCGTGGTCTTACCCGAAGATTCTGGGCCGTAGATTTCAACGACGCGGCCACGCGGCAGACCGCCGATCCCGAGCGCGATGTCAAGGCCGAGCGAACCCGAGGACACGGCTTGAATGTCGTGCTCGTGATTGCCCTCGCCCATCTTCATGATGGAGCCCTTGCCGAATTGTTTCTCGATTTGCGAGAGGGCCGCTGCCAGCGCTTTTTTACGATCGTCCATTGGAATATTCGTTGTCATGTGTGAGAGTTACTTTCATTTTAGGTTTTGCTGTCGACGCGTCTGTGACGGAGACCTCTATCACTTACGGTGCCTCGTCGGCGGTTAACCACGCTTGGCAAAGCGGCTTTCTTTCGTTCTTACTTACCTTGATTCGGAACCCCTTGCTTTTTGAACAGCACTGGATATAGAATCACTGTATGGAAGCGCAATGTACATCCATACAGTATTCGTGTCAAGCGCTTCAAACAAACTTTTTTTGGAGTGTGTTGCATGCGCCCATTGACCGCCCGCCAAGCCGAAATCCTCGCGCTGATTCAAGATTTCATGGAGCGTTCCGGTTTCCCGCCCACGCGCGCGGAAATCGCCGATAAGCTCGGATTCAAGTCCGCGAATGCCGCAGAAGAGCATTTGCGCGCACTGGAGCGCAAAGGCATTCTGGACATCTTGCCGGGTGCGTCGCGCGGCATTCAGTTGAAGCAGGCCGGTTTGCCCGGGCTGCCGTTGATTGGTCGCGTCGCTGCGGGCTCGCCGATCCTCGCGGAAGAAAACGTGAAATCGCGCCACAAGATCGATCCCGCACTCTTCTCGCCGCAGGCAGATTACTTGCTCAAAGTCAAAGGCGATTCGATGATTAACATCGGCATCATGGATGGCGATTTGCTCGCGGTGCATAAGACCGAAGATGCGCGCAGTGGGCAAGTCGTCGTTGCTCGCATTGATAACGAAGTGACGGTGAAGCGATTGAAGCGCAAAGGCAATTCGATTGAATTGCTACCTGAAAACGATTCGATGTCGCCGATTCCAGTGGATCCAACGGTCAATGATTTCGCAATCGAAGGATTGGCGGTGGGCGTGATTCGGCAGGGCGGAATCCACTAACAGCGCGCGGCACTAAGAACACATTCAAAAATACGTTCAGCACTATCCGTAATCGTACAGAATGATTTGGGCATGAAGCGATTTTTTGTAAAAATTGAAGAATAATATTTTCTTCTTACTCGCCCAATTAAATTGGCCAACGTAAGCGATTGCTAAAAAAATACGCCATGAGAGGAGAGTCATCATGGCGCTAGTCAAACTTCTCCGTACTGTTTTTTCTTCTATTGCGAATGCCATTTGCAGATGGCATTCGCGTCGATAGCGACGAGGGACGCTATCGACATTGTTATCGGTATAGCGGTTCGCTTACAGCAATCGGGCGCACATCGAG
>JBOFBL010000093.1:0-8227 GCA_051645545.1 Casimicrobium sp.
TGATCGCGCGTGGCGCATCGGTAAGTAGGGTGGGTGGAGCGAAGCGATACCCACCATTACCCGTATCCGAGAGCAATGCGATTTTTTTTCTTGTATGTAGTGCGCTGCGCAGTCGATGGGTATCGCTTCGCTCCACCCATCCTACGTGTTGCTCGACGTTGCAACGCTCGGTCTTCACCCATGTGACGACCGGAATTTCGGTTGCATTGTTTTCCGTCATCGCGCTCGCAGCACCTCCGAGTTTTGACACCGTACGCGCCGAACACGCCCCCAGCGACCACTGGCTCCACGATCGCAACGGCGAACTGCTGCAGCGCATCCGCATCGACAAAAAAGTCCGCCGTAGCGATTGGGTGAAACTCGACGATGTGTCGCCCGCATTGATCGACGCAGTACTCGCCTCCGAAGACAAACGTTTCTTCGACCACGGCGGAGTTGATTGGCGGGCGACCGCGTCGGCTGCGATTACGAACCTGCGAGCCGGTGAAGTGAAGCGCGGCGCTAGCAGCATCTCGATGCAAGTCGCCGCGAGTTTCGATGCTTCGCTCGCTCGCGGGCGCGACGCGCGAAGCTTCAATCAAAAAATCGATCAAGCACAGGCGGCATGGGATTTGGAACGTGCGTGGTCGAAGCAACAAATACTGGAGACCTATCTCAACACGATTTACTTTCGCGGCGAATTGCAAGGCATCGGCGCCGCGAGTGAACATCTCTTCGGTAAGGCTCCGCATGGCTTGAGCATGGTCGAGTCATCGATCCTCGCGGCGCTTATTCGCTCGCCGCAAGCGCCGCGTGTGACCGTAGAGCGACGGGCTTGTGAAGTGCTCGCGAGCCTTTCGCGTGAATCCGAGTGCTCGCAGCTTGCCTTTGCGATTGATCGCTGGGGGAGTGTGGGCGCGGGACGCGATGAGAAGGATTCGCTCGCGCCTCATGTTGTGAAGTACGTCACTTCGTCGGCCAGCGCGCCAACCCCTGCTCCGTTCGTGGTGAGCTTGTCGAACCGCAACGGAGCCAGTTCAGACAGCGTTCATGGTTCGACGGGCTCACCACGAACGGGACAAACGAAAGTCGCAGCGAACCGCACAACCATCGATCGCCCCCTCCAACTCGCCGCTCAAGACGCCATCCGCAAACACCTGCAAATCCTCGCAGGTCGTAACGCGCACGACACGGCCGTCGTCGTGATCGATAACGCGACCGGAGAAGTGCTCGCCTATGTCGGCTCATCGGGACAACTCTCGGAAGCAGGTGAAGTCGATGCGGCGCGCGCACCACGACAAGCAGGTTCGACCTTAAAGCCCTTCATCTACGGCTTGGGCATAGAGAAGAACCTTTTCACCGCAGCCACTTTGCTCGACGATTCACCGTTCTCGGTCGACGTCGGCGGCGGCGCGTACACGCCGCAAAACTACGCGCACGAATACGTCGGCCCCGTGAGCGTGCGCACCGCGCTCGCAAGTTCGCTCAACGTGCCCGCGATCCGCGCGCTCACGCTCGTGGGCGTCGCGCCCGCGCACGCAACGCTCAAGCGCGCGGGGCTCACGACGCTCGTGAACGATCCCGATCACTACGGCTTCTCGCTTGCGCTTGGCAGCGCCGATGTGAGTTTGCTTGAGCTGACGAACGCTTATCGGGCGATTGCGAATGGGGGCGTCGTATCGCCAACGCGATTTGACCTGTGCCGCGAGAACTGTAGGAGCGGCTTGCCGCGACCCACGGTAGCAAACGACGCTGCCAATTCTTCGCAATCATCGTCGGGAAACGCGGGGTCGCGGCAAGCCGCTCCTACAGAAAAGCGCATCTTTTCGGAAAACACCGCCTGGCTCATCGCCCACATCCTCTCCGATCGCGGCGCGCGCTACGTGACTTTCGGCTTCGACAACCCCCTCTCGCTCTCGCATTGGGCCGCCGTCAAAACCGGCACCAGCAAAGACATGCGCGACAACTGGGCAATCGGGTTCAACACGCGCGTAACGGTCGGCGTCTGGGTCGGCAATGCACAGGGCTTGCCGATGCACAACGTCACCGGCGTCTCCGGCGCAGGGCCCATTTGGGCGGACGTGATTGAGGCCGCCGCGCAACGCTTTGGCGCAGGTGCCGCACCAAAAGCACCGAGCGCGCTTGTGAAACGTCGCATTGAGTTCACAAGCGGACAAGCGCGCATCGAAGCCGGTCGCGATGAATACTTCGTTCGCGGCACCGAACCCGCATCAACGATCTCGAACAACACCCGCATCGCGATAGCCGCGCGCGAAGCGACGTCGCAAGGCGCACGCATTGTCTCGCCGACCGACGGCGCAATCATCGCCATCGATCCCGACATCCCCGCCGCGCATCAACGCATCGCGCTCAAAAGCGGCGACACCGCGCAAGCGAATTGTTGGGAGGTAAACGGCGAACGTTTGGGTTGTTCGGAAAAAACCATCGCCTGGTCGCCAAACGAATCGTCGAGCGAGAAAAACACGATTCGGCTGCTCGACGTGAACGGTGAGGAGCGTGATAGGGTGACGCTTTACGTGCGTAGTACACAGCGGTTAAATCGACAATAAACTCTGCAATTTATCGCCCGGTTTAATTGGGCGATAAGGCAATAAATACTAATTATTGACAATAAACATTAGATAGATGATCGCCCAATAAATTATGGCGATTGTTTAAGTTGCTTGGATGGTTTTGCTATCAACGTAGCCCGGATGTTTGCATCCGGGTTTTCGTTGTCCGACGAAGTCATTTCAATCAAATGATCGGTTCGCGATCCATGCAGAGGAACCCGGTTGCGAGCAACCGGGCTACGTAGTTACAGCGAAAGATCATATTTCGGATCGCTCTTTTGACTTGTGGACAGCCTTGCGCCCGATTTCAGCAGCTGTAACGCCTCGCCACCAATCCAGTAACTTTGAATTCTCGAAGCGCATTTCTTAACCGAGGCTTGCACGCGATTCATCATTTCAAGAGCCTCTTTTTCTCCACTAAGAGTACTGAACCGACTAGGAGCAAGGTAGTCGGAGCCAAGTTGTCGGCCCAAATGCATCACCACGCTATTCGGATTAGCTAGTTGATCCAATGCATACGCGTACCCACCTTTATGCTGCTGAATCGATCGGACGTTTGGCGAAATTCCAACTGGTAGGATCACGTAGGTATCAGGCGCAATTTCCTCGAACGGGGCTTCTATTCTGAGTGGCTGCGCGGCTGAGCTTTTCAATCGCCAGATCGTGAATTCAACTTGCTCGCGCGCACAATTCAGCAGAAAACGCGCGTCGGCGAGAGTCAAGAACATTTCGATGGATTTTCCGTTCATGATATTTAACTCGTTAGACCAACGCCTCCGCAAACTCCCGCGCAGAAAACGGCCGCAAATCATCAATCCCTTCGCCGACGCCGATGAAGCGCAGCGGCACGGGTCGCTCTTTGGCGATCGCGCAGATCACGCCGCCTTTGGCGCTGCCGTCGAGTTTGGTCATGATGAGGCCGGTGAGTTGTAGCGCTTCATCAAACGCTTTCACTTGCATGAGCGCGTTCTGGCCGGTCGTGCCATCGAGCACGAGGAGCGTTTCGTGCGGCGCGCCGTCCATCGCCTTGCTGATCACGCGTTTGGCTTTTTTGAGTTCGTCCATTAAGTTGAGCTGCGTTGGTAAACGCCCAGCGGTGTCGCACATCACAACATCGATGCCGCGCGCTTTGCCCGCGCTCACGGCATCGAACATCACGGCGGCTGGGTCACCCCCGGCTTGCTGCACGACGGTCACGTTATTGCGCTCGCCCCAAATCGCGAGTTGCTCGCGTGCAGCGGCGCGGAAGGTGTCGCCCGCTGCGAGCAGCACGCTCGCGCCCGACTGCTGCAAATGTTTCGCGAGCTTGCCGATGCTCGTCGTTTTGCCTGCGCCGTTGACGCCCGCGATCATCACGACGAAGGGTTTCTCTGCGCGCTCGGGAAACGGTTGTTCGAGCGGTTTCAACAAATCGGTGAGCGCATCGACCAACATCTTGCGCGGATCGCCTTCGCCACCGGCTTGTTTCCAGCGCTTTCGTAAATCGTCGAGCAAGTGTTGCGTCGCTTGCATGCCGCAATCGGCCATTAAGAGTTGCGATTCGAGTTGTTCGAGTGTGTCTTCGTCGAGCTTGCCTGCGAAGAGAACGTTTAGCCCAAGTTTGTTGCGCGTGACCGCGAGGCCGGACTTGAGCTTGTCCAGCCAGGATTTTTTTTCTTCAACGATCGGAGCAATAGCAACGGCGGTCGTCTCTACGCGCGAAGCCTCTGGCACGCTCGACTCGATCGTCTCAACTACAACGTGTTGAGCTACCTCAGTTTCGGTTTGTTTTGCGACTTCGACGCTTGGTGCGGCCAGCGCTTCGTTCGCCGTGTCGCCGCCGAGTTTTTTCTTGAACCAGCCCCACATGGAGCGCTTTCTGTTTTGATGAATACCGAATCTGATTTTAGAGTGGTACTGCGGCGTTTCCGGGTCTTGTCATCCCCGCGAAGGCGGGGACCCAGTCCGAGAAAGAACGGTCGATGGCCGCAATTACTTGTAACGCCCGCACTCCGGCCGATGAAAATACGTCTAGCAATCGCTCCGGGGCTGGGTCCCCGCCTTCGCGGGGATGACAGAATAAGTGAATGCCCGTCTACAAAAACCAACTCCGCATCATCGGCGGCACCCACAAGCGACGCATCGTGAAGTTTGCCGATGCGCAGGACTTGCGCCCGACGCCCGATCGTGTGCGCGAGACTCTGTTCAATTGGTTAGGACAAGATTTAACCGGCAAGCGTTGTCTCGATGTGTTCTCAGGTTCGGGCGCGCACGCGTTCGAAGCAGCGTCGCGCGGCGCGTCGAAAGTGATCGCAATTGAATCGGCGCGCACCGTCGCACAGAACATCGCGCAAAACCAAAAGCTGCTCGACTTCAAAAACCTGTCGATCATCAATGGCGACGCGTTTGCGTTTCTCGCATCAACGCAAGAGAAATTCGACGTGATCTTTCTCGATCCGCCGTTTGCGCAGGATTGGTGGAAACGTCTCGCGCCGCTCATCGAACGTGTTGCCGCTGAAAACGCGCTGATCTACTGCGAATTCGCGAAAGAACTGATCGATTTCGGTTCATTCACGAGATTGAAACACGGTCGCGCAGGCATGGTGCACTATCATTTGTTCGCGAATAACAAATCGGCCGATGAGCCGCAATAACTATGTTGCGTTGCATTTACCCAGGGACGTTCGATCCGCTCACGAAAGGTCACGAAGATCTCATCCGCCGCGCGTCGAAACTCTTCGGCGAAGTGGTCGTCGGCGTTGCCGATAGCAAACGCAAAGGCCCGTGGTTCACGGCCGATGAGCGCGTTGCGATGGCGCAAGAGGTCATCAAAGATCTCCCGAATGTTCGCGTCGAACGCTTCTCTTGCTTGTTGCTCGATTTCGTACACCAAGAGAACGCATCGATCATCATGCGCGGCCTGCGTGCGGTGAGCGATTTCGAATACGAATTTCAAATGGCCGGCATGAATCGCGGCATGGATCCGAATATTGAGGTGGTGTTTTTGACGCCGTCCGAAAAGTATCTTTTCATCTCGGCGACCATTGTTCGCGAGGTCGCGTTCTTCGGCGGCGATATATCGCGCTTTGTGCATCCTGTGGTGGCGGACGCACTCAAAAAGAAAATCGAAGAACGAAAGCGCGAAAACGCTTGATCGCGTTTTGGTTGTGCCTTTACACTTTTAATTCTTTGCAACCGTAGCCTGGGAGGTTTCCCATGATTTTGAATCCCTAAACACTGCTTGAGCTCGCGGCATTTCTGCGGCTCGCTTTTCGTTTTCCGCGTTTCGTCGCACACGTTGTGCGCGAACCCATTTGCGGATTTAGCCTCTCAAAATTAGCGCCGAAACGGGGAACTCGTTCGGTGCGCTACTGGAATAGCAACAATGAAGAATTTTTCGTGGGATGCGCATGTGCGCATGAGTACACGCGCGGCGGCTGCTTTGGCGCTGGGCGCGGCAATCACCTTTTTCGCAAACAGCGCGTTCGCATTGCAAGCGACGCGCGCAACGCAGTCGATCAAGCTCGACGGCAGACTCGACGAATCCGATTGGGCGCGCACGGACGTACAAGACAATTGGGTCGAAAACATGCCCAACGAAAAGGCACCATCGCGAATGAAGAACGAAGTGCGTGTGCTCTTCGACAAGGACGCGCTCTATTTCGGCATCAAGGCGTACGACCCCGACATGTCGCGACTCAACGCGCCTTTCGTTCGGCGCGACAAAGTCTTTGGCACGGCCGATAACTTGATCATTTGGATCGACCCGACCGGCGCGCGCAAGTTCGCGCAATTCTTCCGCGTCAATCCGCGCGGCATCTTGGCCGATGGAAGCTGGAACGAGGACACGAGTAACGAAGATTTTGCGCCTGACTACGATTACGAAGCGGCAGCGCATGTCGATCGCGACTACTGGAGTGCGGAATTCCGTATTCCGTGGACGTCTCTGCGAATTCCACATCCAGTACCGGAGAAGCTCACCTTTATCGTCTTTCGCAATATGCCGCGCGAAACGCGTATTCGCATGAGCACAGCCGTGTTGGGTCGCGATCCGCCGTGCTTCCTTTGTGTTGCCGAAGAACTCACGGGTATCAACGACATTCCACGCGCATCGGGTTTAACCATCACACCTTATACCTCTGCGATTTTCACAACGCAGAAGGATGGCAGCGATAAGCGCGACGAGTCGAAAATCAATGTCGGCGCCGATCTCAAATGGCGACCGACTTCGCAATGGGTGATCGACGCAACCTTGCGCCCCGATTTTTCGCAACTCGAACTCGATCAACCGCAGCTTCGCAGCAACACTCGGTTTGCGATCTCTGTTCCGGAGAAGCGTCCGTTCTTCCTGGAAGGAACCGATCTGTATTCGCTTCCAGACACTTCAATTTACACGCGCTCAATTACCGATCCGTTGTGGGGTGCGCGCGCGACGTATCGCAGCGAATCGCTTGATGCGACGGCGATTACGGTGGCCGATCGCGGCGGCGGTTTCATCGTGCTGCCGAACACTTACTTCTCCGACTTCAAAGAGCAAGGGAAATCGCAAGTGTCGCTCGCGCGCTTGCGTCACGCGTACTCATTTGCGGGCAGCGGAAGCGTGGGGCTCTTACTCTCCGACCGAACCTACGAGAATGGCGATAGCAATCGCGTCGTCTCGCTCGATGCAACGCACAAACCGAGTGACGCCACTCGAATCCGCGGACAAACTTTGTTCAGTCAAACCCGCGACGACGCCTCGCGCAGTAACGGCCACTACCTTTACTTGGACGGCAATCACGACTCGGGGCCACATCGATTCGGCAGTTACTACTTCGAAGTGTCGCCGCAATTTCGTTTCGATAACGGACTGCTCGGACAAAGCGGGTTCCGCGGCGTCGGTGGCGACTATCGCTATTGCATGAATCGCAAAGATGCGTTCTTCGATAACGTCTGCCCGAACATCGCGTTTCGCGAAACGCGCAGTTGGGACAATGTTCCGCTACAGCGCTTTGTGACGCCGCAGCTCTATATGAACGGCGCGAAAAATTCCGAATGGAACATTCAACCTCGTTTCATCAACTATCGACGCGTGCAAGAGGGCGGCAAATGGCATCACGTTCCGGCGATGTATTTCTTCGCGAATGGAAACCCCGGGACGACACTGACCTACACGTTCTTTGAAACGGAGTTCGGGCGCAATGTCGATGTTGCGACGGATACGCTTGCCAATTTTTCGCTCGTCGCAACCGGTGTGAATCTGCGTCCGATTGAACGGATCGAACTCGAAACCTCGATCACCGATTTCCGCCTGTTCAACACCAAGGGTGGCGATTGGCGACTGATTGAGCGTTACGCGAACGTGGTTGGCATCGGTCACATCTCGGCGCGCGACACGCTGCGTTTGATTGCTCAGTACACGCTGTCGAAGCGGAATCAAAACGTGTATTCGTTCACCGTGACGCCGCGCGTGCAAACCGATGCGCTCTCGCTCGTGTATGCGCATAAGCGCGGGCTCGGGCGTGAGTTCAATGTGGGCGTGACGCACACGAACGAGCGAGTGATCGGTGAAGCGAAGCGCTCGACCACAGAAGTGTTTGCGAAACTCTCGTGGGCGATGTCGTTGTAGTCGATCACGGTCAATCTGTCTGTGGGAGCGCGCTCGCGCGCGAAAGCTATCTGCCGTCGAATGATTCTGTGTTCACGCGCCATTCTTA
>JBOFBL010000094.1:0-2569 GCA_051645545.1 Casimicrobium sp.
CGAAGAATCATTTGATTGTGATGCCCGATGCGGACATCGATAAAGCAGTTGATGCGTTGATGGGTGCAGCGTATGGCTCGGCGGGTGAACGTTGCATGGCGATCAGTGTCGCGGTGTTGGTTGGGAGTGCCGCCGAGCAAGTGATGCCAAAACTCAACGCCGCCGTTGCGAAGTTACGCATCGGCAGTGGGCTCGATGGCGCGAGTGAAATGGGTCCGATTGTCACGAACCAAGCGCGGGAACGCATTCGTGGCTACATCGAAAAAGGTATCGCCGAGGGCGCAACGCTGGTCGCCGATGGTCGCGTGCAAACGGTCAAAGATCACGAACAAGGTTTCTTCCTGGGCGGCACGCTCTTCGATCACGTCACGCCGCAGATGACGATTTACAAAGAAGAAATTTTCGGGCCCGTGCTCGTGTGCGTGCGCGTGAAGACGTTCGATGAAGCCGTGCAACTCATCAACGCGCACGAATTTGGCAACGGCGTGTCGTGTTTCACGAGCGATGGCAACGTTGCGCGCGAATTTGCGCGACGCATTCAAGTCGGTATGGTTGGCATCAACGTGCCGATTCCGGTGCCGATGGCATGGCACGGTTTTGGCGGCTGGAAGCGGAGCCTGTTTGGCGATATGCACGCGTACGGCGAAGAGGGCGTTCGCTTCTACACGAAGCAAAAGAGCATCATGCAGCGCTGGCCCGATTCGATCGGCAAAGGCGCGGAGTTTACGATGCCGGTGGCGAAGTAATCTTCGACGTGAGCGATCTCGTTTTCGACTACATCATCGTCGGTGCTGGCACCGCTGGATGCTTGCTCGCCAATCGTTTGAGCGCGGACGCAAGCAAACGCGTGTTGCTGGTCGAGGCTGGCGGTCGCGACAACTATCCGTGGATCCACATTCCTGTCGGTTACTTGTATTGCATCGACAATCCTCGCACCGATTGGCGCTATCGCACCGAGGCGGATGCGGGTTTGAACGGCCGCAGTTTGCTCTATCCACGGGGAAAAACGCTGGGCGGATGTTCGAGTATCAACGGCATGATCTACATGCGTGGCCAGGCGCGCGACTACGATGCGTGGGCACACGAAACAGGTGACGACGCGTGGTCGTGGCAAAACGTGTTGCCTGATTTTTTGGCACATGAAAGTCATTACAGCCTCGACGCGAATCGCCCAATTCAATCGGGCGATGAGGCAGGTTTTATTGGTTTGTCGAAACAGAATAAAAATAAAACCATCGCCCATGCATTTCATAGCAGTAACGGCGAGTGGCGGATTGAAAAACAGCGACTGCGCTGGGAGATACTCGATGCCTTCGCCGAGGCCGCGCAGCAGGCAGGCATTCCGAAGAGCGAGGATTTCAATCGCGGCGACAACGAAGGCGTCGGCTACTTCGAAGTGAATCAAAAAAGCGGATGGCGATGGAATGCAAGCAAAGCGTTTTTACGACCGATCGCACATCGCACGAATCTCACCGTGATGACAAAAACGCAGGTGAAACGTTTGCAATTCGAGCGCAGCGCTGAGCGTGGTTTGCGTTGCGTTGGCGCGGAGCTCGTGCGCGACGGCGCAATCGTGCAAGCGCGCGCGATACGTGAAGTGATTTTGAGTGCCGGTGCGATCGGAACGCCTCAAATTTTGCAACTCTCGGGCGTCGGTTCACGTGAGCAGTTGCAAGCGCACGGTATCGATGTCGTTCACGAATTAAACGGCGTCGGTGCAAACCTGCAAGACCATTTGCAAATTCGCGCGGTGTTCAAAGTGCAGGGCGTGAAAACGCTCAACACACTCGCGAATTCGCTCTGGGGCAAAGCAGCCATTGCGCTTGAATATGCGCTCAAGCGCACCGGCCCGATGAGCATGGCGCCGTCGCAGCTCGGGATCTTTACGAAATCGCGCTCCGATCTTGCCCACGCGAATATCGAATTTCACGTACAGCCTTTGTCGCTGCCGGCATTTGGTCAACCTCTGCACAACTTCCCCGCGTTCACTGCGAGCGTGTGCAACTTGAATCCCACAAGTCGCGGCACGGTCAACATTCGCAGCAGCGACTTCAACGACGCACCATGCATCGCACCGAATTACTTGAGCACCGAAGAAGATCGCGTCGTTGCCGCAGATTCTTTACGTGTCGCACGACGCATCGCCGCACAACCTGCACTCGCGAAGTATCAGCCGGACGAATTCAAACCCGGTGTTGAATTTCAAACCGACGAGGAACTAGCGCGACTCGCAGGTGATATCGCAACGACGATTTTTCATCCAGTGGGCACGGCGAAGATGGGGCGCACGGACGATGATTCAGCCGTCGTTGATCCGCAATTGCGCGTTCGCGGCATCGCAGGTCTGCGTGTGATTGATGCGAGCGTGATGCCGACGATTACAAGCGGCAACACCAATTCGCCGGTGCTAATGATTGCGGAAAAAGCGGTGCGCTGGATCATTGCGAATAACGCGTAAACCCCAGGTCGACATCGGTGTTCGTCCGCCGCTCATTGCCACCGAACCCTATTGAAATTTCGTTTCAGCAAAGCGCGAACCAAGTTTCAATTGGGGCAGTCGAACCGCGAA
>JBOFBL010000095.1:0-1131 GCA_051645545.1 Casimicrobium sp.
ACCGTGCCGTCCGGTGCCGGGGAGTCGCCCTATTGCTCGCTCGCGCACGTCGTGCGCACCAAACAACGCACTTGTCTCGATCAGGGCGGGCAAACACAGCCCGTTCGCTACACCGTGCCGTACGACAATGGGCGTGCGGCGATCAAGTTGCTTTTCTATCCGAAGACCGATAGTGCTTCGACGTTTCATTTAGTACGTGCGGATGTGCCGATGAAGCGCGAACGATTCGTGTCGCAATTCGATGAGGCAAATCGACTCGCAGAGACCTACAACAAAGCGCTTTCCATTTCGCCGGATGGAGCGCGTGTCGCGATCGTACGCAACGCGCCGCCGCTTCGCGATGCGCCACACTACATGAAGCAAGGTGCGCTCGAACTCTACGGCATCGATACTGGCACGTGGCAGAGTTTGAATGTCGATGTGCTCGACGGTCATCCAGTGCAATGGCTTGATAGCGATCGCATCATGTTCGCGCGCGGTGTACAACGTTCATCGATTCCAAAAGTACTGATCGATGCGGTTGCCGGTGATGATCGTTTTGGTAACGCCTATTCGCGCTCAGACATCGTGCCGGTAATATTTCTTCGCGATTTGCGAAGCAATACTGAGCGCGCGCTTCACATTGGACGCATCGCAATCGTCTCACCCAACGGTCGCGAATTTGTAGTGCAAGATGATGCGCGGGTATTGCGTCGCGTGAGCTTCGATGACGATAGCGTTCGATCGACACCGTTTGCTGCGTTGCCTGCGATGACGCATCACGGCGTCATCGGGTTCGCGAGTTCAAAACATGTTGTCTACTGGGCCGAACCGTATGCGGGCAGAGAAACGCAGTACACCTTGTCGAACAGCCCGCTCGTTGGACCGAAGAAGCTGCTCTCATTGCGCGTTGCAAACATCGACACCGGCGAATTCGTCACCGTTGTTGAGCGTATTGATCCGCGTGCGCGGCCGTCGGTCGCATTTCTTCAGTGAAAACACGAAGGCATTGAACTTTGAAAGGATTGTGTCGCTCGAATCGACTATCGTTCATCTTCGTTCAATGCCGACTGGTTGTCTTTCGCTATGAGTATTTCTCCACTACGTTCTTTGTTATTTCGTCTCGCGTTCGTTGCGATGGCGAGCGTGGCT
>JBOFBL010000096.1:0-1353 GCA_051645545.1 Casimicrobium sp.
TATAGCGTTAGACATTTAAGCCTCCTTAGATAATGGTGACGCGTTCGAAAAACACAACTTCGATGGCTGCACCGTTATTGCCGGGATCTTCGGTGAGTAAGAACCGAACAAGCCCGAGTCCGGCAGCGTTAGCAAAATCTAGCGGCAAAAACCCGCTTGCATCCAATGAGTTGCTCAGCAAGTACCCTCGAGATGCTGCTGGTGCGCTACCGTCCAATGTGTACCTGACCATGTCGAGATCGCCAAATGTGAGGCTCACTCGAGCACTGACGGCATTAGCGGGTATCGCTGTGCCATCCGCTAATGTTTTCGCTACTCCTGATGCTAGCGTAATGGTTTTCTGGCTGTTCGCGATGGGGTTTAATGCGTATGAAGCGCTCGAGCCTCCACCGCCTGCGCCGCCACTGACCGCTAAGCTTTTGCGTTGCAACGGATCACCCGGTATGGCGGTCAGTGCAACGCGTTCACCTCCGATAACTGCGTACTCGTTCATTGTTCCTCCTTTAAATCGCTAATGATTTGATGCAATTCGGCAATCGTTTCATTCAATCGTTCTATTTCAATACGGCATTTGTGCAACTCGGTAAGCAAATGGTTTCGTTTTGCCACGTGATCAGCCACTACTTTTTTAGTTATTGTGCGTATGTGTGAATTAGCATTAAGTTGCGCAGCGGTAACACGAGATTTTGCTTGCTGCGCGACTTTTTGGTTGTCCAAATGCGCATTTCTCAGAAGTGTACGCGCCTTCATTCTGTTTCCTCCTGTGGGTTGCTCGAATCTCGAGTGCCTTCTTCTGCCATGCGTTCATTCTCAAGCGCTGGGTCGTAACCGAGTTCTTGCGACAACGTGCGCTTACTAGCGAGCTGTAACAACGCGGCGGCTTGGACTTTGGCGACGATTGCGGCGGTGTCCATGGTGTTGAGCGGGGGGAAGTTCCAGGGGATTTCCACGCGTTCCGCTGGGACTTGCACAGTGCTGACATTGCGGTCACGCCCACCGTTGAGTGTTCGCACTCGAGTTTGCTTGTACAGCGCGCGTGTTCCATTGCGGCGTCGCAGCTCGAGCGTCATCATGTTCTGCAACATGGTGCGCAATGCGTTGCGGAGGCTGCTGACGCTGGCCCTAGCGGGTTCTCCCATGGCGGCGCTGGTGTTGTACGTACTCGAGTTGCCGCTACCTAACCAGTGAGGCGGGTAGCCCGTGGCGAGGCTCAGGAGGAGCACGATGGCGTCAATATCAGCGGTGAAGTCAGCGCCTCGGCTTTGCCATTGACTGAGCGCAAATTGATCGGTGTGACCTGTTACCGCGTCACGCTCAATGACCATTAACGCTCCGTTCTGCGGGAGCTTCTCG
>JBOFBL010000097.1:0-3345 GCA_051645545.1 Casimicrobium sp.
TTCAGATTGGTTCGCCCCGCGTTGTTGAAACGTGGTGTTATTTCATGGTGGTGGCTCGAGTTGATCGGGCCAAGATAAGGAGTTTCCATGCCAGCTCAGAAAATAGATGCTCAACCAGCAACAATCATTGAAGCCCCAGCGGTGCAACCAGCGTTAACCATGCTGAACAGCTCTAGCACTGTGCCGTTAACGGTTGATGGTGTGCTCATTCGCCCATCGAATCAGTTACTCGTCGTTAACGGTGCCGGTGCGGTCACGTTAACGTTCAAAGCTGCTTCGAAGTACCCAGGTGGGAACTTCAAGAACGTTGATGTGGCGTTAGCTGCGAGCACGACGTACACGTTAGCGGTGCCTAGCGCATTCGTTAACGCAGAGGGTTACGTCGAAGTGACCTTCTCGAGCGCAGCGAACATCAGCGTAGCAGCGGTGTAACATGCCGCTGCGCCCTGGGTTTAACGCGGCGATCATCGCACACCTCGAGCCTAAACTTGAGCGCGGTGCAACTCAGGCAGCGTTGATCATCGTGGATCGCTTGGATCAAGCGGGCAGCGGGGTGAAATACTCGAGTTTGCCTAACCGGTCAAGCGCTCCCGGTGAGTACCCCGCGCGTCAAAGCGGCGAATTAATCAACAGCATCGACGCTCGAGAAATCGCACTGGCGTCGTTCGGCGTAGGTTCATTTAACGCGCCCGATCAAGCTTGGTACCTCGAGTTTGACCCACCGGGCGCACCGGGGTTTGAACGCAGCACTGACAGTGGTGTGCGGCAATGGTTGTCACGCACCATGGAAGACGCTGAGGTTCAAGCGGCGATCACTCAGGAGGTGCTGCGATGACAACGGTTTACGGATGGTTGAAAAGCCTCGAGGTGTTCGGTGTTAAAGGCGAACGCGTTTATAACGATTACCCCGAGAAAGTCCCCGATGGGTTGTTCGTCACCGTGGTGGAAGCTGATGAAAACACCAGCATTCCACTGTACGGCGATGGAGGCCAAGCAGTGACCACGAGGCTTGTAACTGTGACCGCGTACCAGCCGACGAGTAAAACCATGCAACGCCCCAACCCAGCGCCTTTAAGGGCGGTTGTGGCGCACCTCGAGCGTGCGAGCGCCGTGATCACCGAAAGCCCACACGGGTCTTTGTTCGGAGGGCTGCGTATCCTCGTGTACCCCAGCGTGCAAATGGATCAACGCACTGGGTTCAACAAAGCTGTTCTACGCTACCGGGAAACACTCGGTAGAGGCTATTAAGGAGACAAATTATGACCTTACCAAATGCGACGTTTAGCGGCGGAACTGCTCCGCTACCCGCGTCAGTTAATCGTTTTTACGCCACTAAACGCTTGGCCTCGCATGGCAACACGTACCAGTTCACCGCTGCGGATCGAGTACCAACAGCGTCAGAGATTACCCTGACACCATCGGCAACTAAATCCGAGGTGCCACTGTACGGTGATACGCCTGTGACCGTGAGCGTCAAAACCAATGTGACCCGCACCGCTCAGGTAAGCACCATTTCCAAAAGCAACGACCCAGTGATTGCGCAGTTACGTGCTGCTGGTGACGCTTTCGGTGCTGATGCTGAAATCTGGTACGCGTTCCGCACTGCCGAGGGCTCTTGGTACACCGGGGCCGCCATTGTGGACACCAGCATCCCGGCGGGTGGTGTGAGCGACGTGTTTAGTTGGCAATTCCCGATCAGCATTCTGAGCGCGGAATTCTTCGCCATCGGCGTTCACGATTAAACCAGCATCGAAGCTCGAGCCACGCTTAATTGTTGTGGCTCGAGAAAGGATTTAAATGCGTTACATCTGCATTGCGCGTCGAAACAACCGGGGTAAAGATCTCATGGGTTTGTTCGGCGTTGAAATTGGGGACACCAAAGTATTCGTGAAGGGGCATTGTTTTTTTGATGGTGTGCAAACACCAACGACATTGACCATTAGCGATTACCGCGACAAAGACACCGTGCTTTGTTCAATTGTGATCCCCGTGGGACTTCGAAAATTTGCGCTCGAACCGATTGAGTTTGAGATTGCGGGAGATAAAAATGGAAACGCAAAACAGTGATGCACCACGCTTGAAAACCTTTCGTGAACTGCTCGGAGTGCCAAGCGTCGAAACATTCGTCGTGAATTGCAGTGATGGCACAACCCGGAAATTCAAATTCCTCGAGTTGAACAATTTCGAAAACAGTGAATTCATCGACATTATGCGCACCGATCCTAACGCGTTACTGAGTGAATTCGCGGTACGCGTGCTGAATCGTCGCCGAATTGGTAATGATGCCGCTGTAACGCTGCAATGGGTTGAAACTGAGGTGTTAGACCTTGGGGAGTACATTTACGCCATGGTTCACCCGTCGATCCGGTTAGGGTTTGAGAAAGCGGCTCAGGTGGTGAAGGGAAAAGCTCCGGAGAACTCGACTGGGAAGCGATCTTCTCGCAGCTCACGCATCACTACGGTTTCAAGCCCGAGGAAATCGGCGCGTTAACGTGGACTCAGACTGAGGCGTACATCAGGGGAATACCTGAGATTGAACGCCGCAACGGACACCCCGCAGCATTAGCGATGAGCGCGTTTGTTGCCATGAAATTGAACGGCAACGGTGGGAAAAGACCGCCTAAAGACCCGCCTAAAGAAGCGCCGTTAAATGATTTTGAGGCATTCTCGAGGCATGAAGTCCTAGCGATGATCCTGCCAGAGTTCGCACCGTCGAACATTGAGGATTTACTCACCCCACCCAGCGCTCGAGGGATTCACCCCGCAGCCGCTCAGGGCGTGCTCATTGCGTACCACGCTGATCTAATTGATCGAGACACGTACTGTGATGATGTTGCGCCGATCATGCGCGCGTTGCAGTTCATGGCAGCTCGAGCTGAGAAAGAAGGCCCACTATGACGATTGGTGATTTGCTGTATGCAGTGGGTCTTGATCTCGCGTCATTGCCGAAATTCAAACAGCAGTTAACGGCGATGGAGAAGCAACTCAAACTCGAGATTCAAGTTGCGTATGTGCTGCCAAAGAACCCGCCTAAACTACCAACAGGCGGGGCGGGATCGAGCCCAGTGCCAGCAGGTGCGGGTAAACCCGTCGATGAGCTACGCGAGAAAATCAAAGCGTTATCGAACGAAATTGCTACACAACGCGCTGTGTACCAAGCAACAGGCGGCGCTGTGGACGCATTCGCAGCGCGTCAACGTGAACTTCGTGACCGTGCGCTCGAGCTGAGCAGAGGGCTTGAAGCCACAACCGACAACGCGCGGCGGTTAGCGATCGCAGCAGCGCAAGCTGAACGCAGCGCCGTTGGAGCCGAAGGGGGAATCTCGAGGTTAGGGCTTGCGTCCC
>JBOFBL010000098.1:0-5730 GCA_051645545.1 Casimicrobium sp.
AGCGCAAGATGAGCGCCAGAAGATCGTCAATCTAGCTTACGATGCGCTGCAAGACCTCGCGGGCGTGCTTGGGATTCCGCCGCGCGCCGTCAGTCTCAACGGCTCGCTAGGGCTCGGACTCGCGTCGCGCGGAAGCGGCGGCGCGGCAGCACACTACGAACAGGGGAAACTCGTCATCAACATGACGAAACTGAACGGGGCCGGGTCGCTCGCGCACGAGTGGGGGCACGCACTGGATCACTACTTCGGTGAGCTCGGGAAACCAAACGCGTATCAAAGCCAGAGCCCAGGCGTCAGCGGCTGGCGCGACAAGCCTCGCCTCAACGCGCCGCATCTCCGACCTGAAATGAATGAGGCATGGTCTGGTGTGCTCAAGGCGCTGTTTCAGCGCAACATCACCAAGGCCGAAGAAATCCGCGCCGCAGAACTTCGCGTTGAAGAGTTGACTGCCTCGCTCGCAGATCCACGCTACGCGCGCAGCAAAGATTTTTTTGAGCGTAAACTCGCCGATAACCGAAAGCGACTCGTCGAAATGGCGGATCAGCCGGAATCGTCGTTCACGCGCGCAGCTACAACGGAGTACGCGAAGAACGCGGGCAATCTTGGCCCGTACTGGCAGCGCCCAACGGAAATGTTCGCGCGCGCATTTGAGTCCTACGTGTTTGATCGCATCGGCGACACCGGCAACGTGTCCGAATATCTGGTTCACTCCGTCGAGTCCACACGATTCGAAGGTAGCCAGTACAAGGGCAACCCGTATCCTACCGGCGCGGAGCGTGACGCCATCAATACGGCGTTTGACAAACTGTTCGAAACGATGGAATCGCGCGAGACAGAGGACGGTAACGTCATGCTGTTCAACCAGGCCGAGAAATCCAAGCCCCGTGTTTCCACATTCGACGAACTACTGTTTTCGGCAGCAATGCAGGGCGATAGAGGCGCAAACGTTTTACGCTCAATTAAGAATGCGTCGAAAAACGCGTTCTACCGCCAATTGGCTGGGGCGTTGCTTAAAACAGGTATTGACCCCAAAGTAGAGTTTGGCACGACAAAAGGCAAATCGTTCACGGTGAAGAACCGTGACACCGCGACGTTTGCCGCCGCCTACGATCCGAAGGATGACCGCGTCATGCTGTTCCGTCCAGCAAACGCGGAGCGGAATCTGATGCACGAGTTCATGCATGCCGCAACGTACAAGGCGATTCGTTCGAAGAGTTTGGCGTCGGTGCAATTGAAAAATCTCTACGCCCACGTCAAAAAATCCGGCGCGCTCAAGGGCATGTACGGTATGGAAAACGTGGACGAGTTCATCGCCGAAGCCTTCACGAATCCGAAGTTTCAGGAAGCGTTGAAGGGTGTCAAGGCCGCGAACTTTGAAACCAGTACGATCAAAAATGCGTTTGATTGGTTTGTGTCGATCGTGCGGCGCATCCTCGGGCTGAACCCCGGCGATCAGAACGCCTTGGCGCAGGCCATTGATTTGGGCGCGGCGCTGCTGGAGCAGACGCGGGACAGCGCGTCGACGCGCAGTGACGGTGCAGTCTTGGGCAACGTAATGCCGGACACCATAGAAATCGACGGCAAGCAACGCCCTACACGCAACAGCAACGGACAGTTGATCCATCCTACAGAAGAGGGGATTCGTAACTTCTGGAAGTGGTTCGGCAAGAGTAAGGTTGTTGACGAGCAAGGTCGGCCGCTTGTTGTTTACCACGGCACAACAAAGAACTTTGACCAATTCTCTTTCCAGTATGGGCCCGCGTTTTTTACCGATGACCCTGGGGCGGCAAGCGACTACACCAAGGACGGGCGCAGACAAGAAAAAGGCGGCAATGTAATGCCGTCCTACCTTTCGCTAAACACCCCGCTTGAGGTTGATTACGATGGAGAGTCCGATGCCGACCTGGTGTTTGATACACAGAACGCGAAAGATGAAGGCAATGACGGCGTAATAGCAAAGCAAACCGACGACGGACGTAACGTCATCAATCAGTACATCGCTTTCCGCCCCGAGCAAATCAAATCCGCTCTAGGGAACACCGGCCAATTCTCCCCGGACGACGCCAGTATTCTCGGAAACGTGATCGATGACGCCCAAGACATGATGCGCGAAGTCGCGGGCTACAAGATCCATGATGTACTGAAGACGAAGAAAACCTTCAACTGGTGGAACCGCACCATCGGGACGCAATACGAGAAGGCGGAAAAAGATGCCGATTTCAAACGCGTCTTTGATGCGTCGCAGAACTATCTCAACGATGTCTCGCGGATCGCGAACCTTGCCGCCGATCGCGCACAGACCCTGCTGCCAAAGCTCGACAAGCTCAAAGATGTCTTGAAGAGCGGTTTGAGCAAAGCCGACCGCGCCGCGATCGCTGCGCCGATTTATCGTGGCACCTTGACTGATTCGAAGGTGTACACCGATGACGAGCTCCGCAACCAGTTCGCGCTAAACGATGCCCAAATCGCGCTGTACCGCGAGTTCCGCGCCTCGGTAGATCAATCGCTGGATGACTTGCTGAAAACCGACTTGCTGCGCTACGCTGGAAAAGAGGCCACTTCGGTTCGTGCTCGCGTGCTCGCCGCCGAAACTGCAAGCGAAGGTGCTGCAATTCTTGAATCCTACCTGCGCGACGCCGACAAGCCAGCGGACGCTGGCACCATTGCGGCAAAGGCAAAGCGTATCGAGCAGTTGAAAGTTGAGGGCTACGCGCCGTTGATGCGCTTCGGCAAGTTCGCAGTACACGTCAAGTCGAAGAGTGGCGACACGATTTCATTCACCTTGCACGAGCGCGAGTCCGCTGCGTTCAAATATGCTCGTGAAATGCGCGCCGAGAATTCTGATGCTGTTGTCGATCAATCCGTGATGTCGCAGGAGGGCTTTCAGCTCTATGCCGGAATGGAGCCGGAGACGCTGGAACTGTTTGCCGAAATGAGCGGGGCTGAGGCGACGCCCGCGTTTCAGCAATACCTCAAGATGACGAAATCGAACCGCTCCGCCATGAAACGCTTGATCGAGCGTAAAGGTGTTGCTGGTTTCGATGATGATGTCACCCGCACGCTTGCAGCTTTCATCACATCGAACGCGCGCGCCGCATCGAAGAATCTACACTACGGAGAGATGATCGAGGCCGCAGGCACTATCCCGCGCGAGAAGGGTGATGTCGTTGACGAGGCAGTGAAACTGGTGAAGTTCGTACAGAACCCAGAGGAAGAAGCACAAAAACTGCGTGGATTGCTTTTCGTGCAGTACATCGGCGGCTCCGTGGCCTCAGCGCTGGTCAACATGACGCAGCCGATCACGATGACGTACCCGTACTTGGCGCAGTTCGGCGCAGCGGAAGCAGCAAAACAGCTCTCTAACGCGATGAAGTTGGCCGCCACAGGTAATGTGGTCGACCAACAGCTTAAAGCAGCGCTATCACGCGGAGAAGCCGAAGGCATCGTGTCACCACAAGAGATTTTCCAGCTCGAAGCGGAAGCCTCGCGCAACTTCGGGAATCATCCTTGGGTTCGCAAAGCGCTGTTCACTTGGGGCTCACTGTTCTCGCTCGCGGAGCAGTTTAACCGCCGCGCTAGTTTCATCGCGGCGTACAACATCGCGACGGCACGCGGCGAAATTGATCCCTACGCGCTTGCGGTCAAAGCGGTGGTCGAAACCCAGGGCATCTATAACCGCGCAAATCGCCCGAATTGGGCGCGAGGCGCTATCGGTGCGACCCTATTTACGTTTAAGCAATTCAGCATCAGCTATCTTGAATTCCTGAAACGACTTCCGATGCGGGAGCGCGGTATCGCGTTGGGCGTGCTTCTCCTAACCGCCGGTTTGCAGGGTCTTCCCGGTGCTGACGATTTAGACGATGTCATTGATTCTATTGGGCAAGGCTTCGGGTTTAACACGAATTCGAAGCTATGGAAAACCGAAGCCATCGCCCAATTGCTTGGCCGCGATGCAGCCGAATTTGTAATGCGTGGTGGCTCCGCAATTCCGGGCTTCCCGATCGATGTCGCCGGACGCATGGGACTCGGTAACTTGGTTCCCGGGACAGGGGTGCTTCTGCAATCAAAAACCAACAAATCCGACGAGATCATGGAGGCGTTCGGTGCCGCTGGCGGTTTGGTGAAAGATGCGCTAAAAGGCGAGTTCTTCCCGCTCGCGGTGCGCAACATCGCGAAGGCGTCCGACATGTACGCCACGGGAATGTACAGAGATCAACAAGGCCGCAAAGTTGTTGATGTTTCCGGTTATGATGCCGCGATGAAAGCGATTGGTTTCCAGCCCGCAGAAGTCGCCCGCGATTCACGACAAGCGTTTCAAGTGCAGCAAACCATTCAAATGGCGCGCAACACCGAAACTAAAATCGCGCAGAAGTGGGCGGAGGGCTTGTTTGAGAACGATGCAGAGAAGGTCGCTAAAGCCGTGGATTCGCTCATGGAATGGAACCACAACAACCCATCAACGCCAATCGTGATTCAGCCGGACCAGATCAAGCGCCGCCTCGTCGAGATGATGAGCACGCGAGATACGCGGCTGCTGAAACGCGCACCGGCCGAATTGCGCGGTATGACTGCGGTGAGCTTGCAGTGATTGGTGTCGTCTCAATCCTGCTTGGATTCGCGCTAGCTGTTATTGAACAAGGCTGGGCGGTAATCGCGTTTATCGCGTTGCTCGCAACGGTGTGGATCGCGGTTGATTGGGTATTCAGTCGATAGCGCCTATGATGAGGTTGCGGCGGTTCATCTCATCCTTTCCGAAGCATCTGCGACAGCGCAAAATGCAGTTGCTCAACCATTTCCTGGCTGCGCAAAGTGATACGACTCGTATTCCCGTTGACTGACAGGGCTATATCAGCCCAGTGAGAGTTTGGCAGTTTGCTTACGGTGATTTCATCGAGGCCGTCGCTGATTTTTACGCCATAGCTTCTGCGTTCGTATTCGCTCATTCTTTCCTTTCAGGCCAGCGCCACTGAATCCGACCAGATGTAGCCTCGATAGCCGCCAAGCCTGCGAGACCGGCGTGCATGGTTCGCCAATTCTCTGGCTCCGATTCGTGCGCCCATTTAATCTCATCCCCCACATGCAGCGGGCGACCGTTTTTCACGGCGAGCGGGGCTAGGCGGAGAAAGCCTTCTAACTGGAGCGCGGGAATTGCGTGACCTGAGCAACTCCACTCTTTGTCGATGGCGTTGCAATCCCAAATGTCAAGTGCATAAAGCGGCAAATCGCCGCTTGTCATCGCGCGAAACGCTCGAACTGATTGCCCTCGAAACGTCGCGAGCGGATGGCCTTGCAAAGCTAACTCCAAATCAAACTCACGCAGATGCGCTACGTCGTAGACTGTGCCGGGAGTGAAGTGGATTGTCATTGTGCCGTGCCGTTCTGCGGCTTAGCGAGCGCGGAAGCGTCGCCTGCCATTTGTCCCGCCTTCCATTTGCCAACGTTTGCGCCGAAGAAGAAACGATCCGGCGGTACTGGTTGTCTTGCTACGTTGGGCAAGACAAGCGCCGAGTAGCTAAAAAGCAATGCGCCGCTATCCCAGTACTCGCGGCGCATCGTGTCCGGATTGTCAAACGTACATACGCTCACTTCCTCATCTCCTCTGCTGCGCGATCCCTTGGGTTGGCCACCTTGCCGAAACGTTCGCACCATCCACGCTCTAAGTGCATTTGAAGCCCGTACAAGTCGAAGTCCATCTCGTTGCAAAAAGGGCAGACGATGTTTTCGAGGCTC
>JBOFBL010000099.1:0-11309 GCA_051645545.1 Casimicrobium sp.
ATACGCTCGTGCGACGGGGTTTTTGACTCTAAGGCTATCGTGCCATAGGCGAATATCGCAACGGCAAGCCCCATACAAATCCTTCGCAGCGTTCCTAGAAACGACATGATTACGCCCTCGATGTAAGTGATGACATCGATTGAAACGAGCGCGAAAGAGAAATGGGGTTAAGTGTTTACAACTCAAATATGAAAGCCCCATTTTATTAGGGCGATCATTTGAATTTATGCGAAAAGCCGAAAAGTGCTTTTTTGCCTTCATCACCCAATTAAATGAGAGGAAAAGATCGAAATCTCTCATTTAGAAAAAAAGTGTTGTTTCAGAGGAACGAATATCGCGATTTAAGAGAAATTTCGCACATTTTCGCTTTGAGAAAACGAAGAAGTAGTCTCTAATCGCGCTTGAACTTTCGCTTGTGTCTCGTAAGAGCGAATCCGTACGAGGCAAAAAGGCGATTGTTTCAACACATGTGTGCTTTAAAACCGTCAATTGACATTTAGGAGAATCATCATGGCAGCAGCCAAAAAAGCAGCAGCGAAAAAACCTGCAGCAAAGAAACCAGCAGCGAAAAAACCCGCCGCTAAAAAGCCAGCAGCAAAGAAACCAGCGGCCAAAAAGCCAGCTGCGAAAAAACCAGCGGCCAAAAAGCCTGCTGCGAAAAAACCAGCAGCAAAAAAGCCTGCGAAGAAAGCAGCCGCTAAAAAGCCAGCCGTTAAGCGCAAGCCGAACGCCGCGTTCATGAAAGCGATGACGCCATCGGCACTGCTCGCAGCAGTAATCGGCTCAAACCCAATGCCTCGCACGGAAGTGACGAAGAAAGTTTGGGAATACATCAAGAAGAACAAGCTTCAAGATGCAGCCAACAAGCGCATGATCAATGCCGACGCAAAATTGCGCGCAATCTTTAACAAGGCGCAAGTGTCGATGTTCGAAATGACCAAGCTCATTTCTAATCAGCTCAAGTAAGCGTTTCGCTACTCAGCAAAAAGCCCGCGCAAGCGGGCTTTTTTATTGGGTCGCCTACGAAGCGAGGCGTTGCCATAGCGGCACGCCAACGATCAGGAGCCAGCTCACCACGAAGGTCGAAATCGTGAGTAGAACCGCCGCGCTTCCTAAATCCTTCGCGCGCCCCGCAAGCGGGTGCTGCTCGAGCGACACACGGTCTACCACCGCTTCAATCGCCGAGTTCAAAATCTCGACCACCAATACCGCAACACCCAGCACTATTACAAACAGGTTTTCAAGCAAGCTTACGCGCGCGAATGGCAGCGCCGTCAAGAGCGGCACCACCAACAACAATTCCTGGCGAAATGCAGCTTCGTGGGTGAATGCGTGAGAAAGTCCCTGCATTGAGTAGCGAGTCGCTTTCGCAATCCGCGCAACGCCGCCAGTGCTCTTGAATTCGCTTTCGCCGTGCGAGTTATCGCCACTCATGAATCGCCAACCAATCAGTCGATCGAATACCGATTATGGCAGGGCGCCATCGGGGGCGAAGCGCGCAAGCGCTGCGACGATCGACTTACGGGTTTCGCGTCCGCTTGTCATCGCGACGTGGCCGATACCGGTCAACACGATGTTCATCGCATCATCCATTTCCGATGAATCCTGCGGCGCAATAATAGTGTCGTGCAGGCTGTAGATCGATGTGAACGGCACGGGCACCGGCGCTTTGTTGAGCTCAGCCAGCCACGCGTTGCCGGGACGCATTTGCTTGCCATTGGTACCACCGGCCAGGTAGGCGTGAAAGGTGCCGTGATGCGGTGTGCCCACTGTCACAAGTTGATCGATCCGCGCGCTGCCGTACTTGCGCAGATAGGCGCGAGCAACAAGCCCGCCCATGCTGTGAGCCACGATCGTGATCTTTTGTGCGCTGGTCTTTGCCATGACATCATGAATTCGCGTGGCCAGCCGATCAGCCATGGTGTCGATCGGCGCGTAGAGCGGCTGATCGATGGTGTAGACACGGTATCCGAGCTTTTCGAGCGCGCTAGTCGTTCTAGACCATACTGCGCCAGAGTGCGCATAGCCATGGTGCAACAAAATAACACGACCGCTTGCGGAGTGATTGCCGCGATCGGCGGCGCTGCGAAAGAAAACCGGAAACGGTAAATGCAAAAAAGTCTGTTTGCAGAAGTGCGCGTACTCGACAAGAAAAAATCGTAACCACTCGAAACCGCGCAGCGTTTGCGCCTCGCTAAGCGCGATCCCTTTGATTCGCGACAGTCGATAGCTTCCGAAAAGGATGAGCAAGCGCGCGACGAACGGCAAAACGATGACGAGCGTCCCGCCGACTACATCGCTCCACCACCCACGCGCAACACCGTGACGCCCGAGCGCCGCCCAGAGCGCGATCTCACCGATCAACAACGCCAAAACAAATGCCCATGCGGGCACCGGACACGCGCGGTTTTGCGTGGTCTTCATGACCGGCGCATGTCGCCTGCCAGCCGCGAAGCATTTCGCCATGCGAGCCCATAAATCGAGAGCTGCGGATTAGCACCAATCGAGGTCGGGAACACCGAACCATCAATCACACTGACGTTTTCGAGCTGATGATGGCGTCCGTAATGATTGACCACCCCATCTTTTTCGCTCGACGACATGCCGCAGCCACCCATCACGTGCGCGCTCACCACGCGCGTTGCGTACGGGCGCAAATCGAGCGTTTCGAGCGCGGCTTTGGTTTCGTTCCAAGTGCGAAACCCGTTGATGCGTTCGTCGACGGGAAACACCTCGGTTGCGCCAGCAGCGAATTGAATTTCTGCCATGGCCAAGAGCGCGCGGCGCGCGGCATCGAAGAAAAATTTGTTAAGGCCGTAGTCAAGCTGCGGGAAGCCATCGCTCAACAATCGCACATGACCGCCTTCACTGTCTGGATGGAATCCATCGCGACATAACGCAATCGTCACTTGCGAATTGGTGAGACTCGTAAAGCGATTGCGATGATGCTCGCTCATGCCATTCACGCTGATCGCGTAGAGCACCGGATGCACCGGTGGCACCTCGAGCTTGAAGCCCATGGCCCCGTCAATCGGTTGTGTATTCAAAAAATGATCGCTGTACGTCGTTTGCGGTGCGCCCGCCCAGGCTTCCACTTTGTTCGGCATTTGCGCGCCGGAGACCAGGCTCGGGTGCAGAAACGTACGTCGCCCGAGGCGATTGTGCGGGTCGGGCGCATTCGAGCGCATGAGCAGCGCAGGCGAATTGATGGCGCCGCCCGCAACGACGAAGTGTTTCGCTCTCACCGTAATTTTTACGGAGCCGGTGTCGTAGCCCGTGCCGAGCATTGAGATGCACTCGAGCGAATCGGCGCGACCTTTGTTGAGCACCAGTCGCTCGGCGCGCGCACGCGAGACGAGAATGGCGCCGCGATTCAAGGCGGCGGGAATTGCGGTGACCAGCATCGATTGCTTTGCGTTGAGCGGACAGCCCATGCCGCAATAACCCAAATTCGCGCAGCCTTTTACGTTACGTTTGATGCGCTCGACTTTAATGCCGAGCTTGTTGCCGCCACGTTCGAGGACAGCGTTGTTCTCGTTCGGCGGCACTTGCCAATCGGTGATGTTGGTGAGTTTCTCCGCGCGCTCGAACCAGCCTTGCATGTGCTCGTCGGTGAGATCGGTCAACCCGAATCGCTCGCGCCAGTATTTAAGCGTTGCCGGCGGCGTGCGAAAACTCGTCGTCCAGTTCACCGTGGTCGAGCCACCGACAGTGCGGCCTTGCAAGATGTTGATCGCTTTATCCGCCGTTTTGCGCGACGCGCTCTCTTGATAAAGCGTTGGATACGCTTCGGACTCGAGCATGCGAAAGTCGGTCGAGGTGCGCAGCATGCCTTCTTCGATCATCACCACTTTCAAGCCGGTGTCGGAAAGCACATCGGCGGCGATGCCGCCACCAGCGCCCGTGCCGATGATGCAAACGTCGGCCTCAAGCGTTGCGTCTTTGCCGAGCTGCGAAGCATCGATGTGCAACCAGCCTTTGTTAATGCCGTCGCGGATAGGATCGGGGATCATAGGTAAACAACGAAAACAGTAGGAGCGACCCGGGTCGCGATCACGAGGAAACGGCGCGACGAATTCATGCCAGCTTCGGCGGTCCGGGATAGCCGGTGCCGACCCAGGTTTTCGGATCCGAATAGAAACTGCCGAACACCAAATCGTGCAGCGCGAAATACGCTTGTTGTTTCATGCCGATCGAACTGTCGCGTAAATCGTAGAGAAATTGCCCAACGCGCGGTGCATCGGCCTCAATCCAGTCGCCACTGTAACCAAGCAGCGCACGCGCTGGCTTAAGGGATAGCAGCATAAAAAGATCGCTGACCTCTTTGCGCGTGTGAGGCGGCAAGTTGTCAATGAGCGCGGCGATAGCGGTTTTCGTGCGCGCGATTTCAGCAGCGCGGGCGGGCGGATCGGCCGGCAGCGCGGAGCCAAGAAGCGCCAACGTGACGACTCGCAGAATGTTGGAGTGTTCGTCTAGCAATGCGCCACCCTTGACGGGTTTGTTGCCGATGAACTTCGGTGCGACAACCACTGCGCCCGCAGCAATTGCGCCAACAACGCCGACGAAGATAAATTTTCGTCGCGACCAAAACGCCATGACGCCTCCTTGCAATTTTGCGTTTGATTGTAGGGTTCGTCGATAGAGTGCGCCGCCTATTGCGTTGGCTATTACTGCTACGAGCTCGCGCACCAGAATTTCATTGCGTTTGAACGCATCGCGTTATGCTTTGTATTGATGGCAAAACCGGCACCCGATTCCGTCGAAGCGGCGCTTCGCGAACACCTGAACGCAGCACGCAGCGTGCGTGCACGCGTGCGCGGAAACGCGCAATTGGCCAACGATCGATTGACGGTGCGAACGTACCAACAAATGCGGATGGCCGTGACGCACGCGGACTTGCTTGCTTCACCGCGCTATGCGCCGGCGGCACGCTTTTTCTTAACCGAGCTCTATTCGATTAAAGACTTAACGCAGCGCGACGCAGATGCCGAACGCGTGATTCGAATGCTGGTGAAATTTTTACCGCAGAAAGCGCTCTCAACGCTTGCCGCGGCGCTTGAAATGGACGCGCTTTCGGAAACGCTCGATGGCGTGCTCGCGCAGCATGCGCGCACGACGCAAAACGATGCGAAGCCCCTCAAACTCGGCGCCGAAGCCTATGCACGTGCGTATGTAGCAATGGCACGTTTCGATGAACGAGACCGCCAAATCGAACTCACGCACATCATTGGCACCGGACTCGACAAGCTCTCGCGGATGCCGCTGCTCTTTTCGCTGCTCAAACTCATGCGCGCCCCAGCACGCAGCGCTGGCGTCGGTGAGCTACACAAATTTCTTGAGAACGGTTATGCCGCGTTCACGCACATGAAGGGCGGTAAAGAATTCATCGAAGGCATTGTGGCGAGAGAGCGTGCGGAGCATGAGCGTATCCTCGCAGAGGCATAGCTCACTTGGCACACGCCCCTTTTCAAAAAAATATTCACATACCCCGCAAAATTGAGGAATTTCTGTCTATTCTTTAGTAGTCAAAAACACTATTTTTCGCGCCCCACACCACATTAATAGGCGCTTAAGCTTTACTGTTGTTATTCACAATCGCTTCGTCGTCAAGGCACGTTGGGTCATTGAGGCCGCAACGGCTTTAATGACTCCCCAACACTCCGCCAACAGCGCGTTGTGCGGGCTTGCACCAGCTTATTTCTTGCTCCTAAACCTGCTTGCGATCAGGCAGATTGTTAACTGGCTCAATAAACTGAGCATGACATTTGTATTATTCCGGTTCCTATCGATTGGATCGCCCTATTAACGCAGCCATCTCCTCTCAATTTGAGCAACGCATGGCCACGACCGTGGTGATGATTGCGTTTTTTGTATCTGGCGCATCTGCGCTCGTCTACCAGCTGTGTTGGCAGCGGCTGCTCTTTGCTGTAATCGGCATCGACATTGAATCGGTGACGTTAATTGTTTCCGCGTTTATGCTTGGGCTAGGCGTAGGTGCCGTAATCGGCGGACAGATCGCCGATCGGTATCCGCAGGAGTTATTGCGTTGGTTTGCGATAGTCGAAGCAACCATCGGCGTGTTTGGTTTTTTCAGTCCGTTTGTGATTGATTTCATTGGTGTTCAACTTGCGACCGCGCCACGTGCGCTAACGGTTGCCGCGCAATTCGTGATCTTCTTGCTACCAACGATTTGCATGGGCGCAACGCTTCCCATTTTGGTCAGATGGATTCATATTCGCGTACGCAACATCGGCGCAAGCGTTGGATCGCTCTATTTCATCAATACGCTTGGCGCCGCAGTCGGCGTCGTTGGCGTGGGTTTCTGGTTATTGCACGCGCTGGATTTGAGGCAAAGCATTTGGCTTGCAGCCACTGCCAACTTAGCGGTTGCAGCGGTGGTGGCCATTGGACTAAAGGTGCGTTCGTGAGCGCCGCGCGGATCTCGGTTGGACCGTCGCGTAGTGCGGCGGCGACCTTGTCTTTTGCGATGGGGTTCTTGAGCCTTAGTCAGGAAATCTTGTGGGTTCGCTTGTTTGGTTTCGCAAACCTGAGTACGCCGAAAGCTTTCGCTTTTGTGCTGGCAATTTATCTGTTCGGTATTGCGCTCGGTGCGTGGATAGGGCGCAAGTACTGTTTGAGCGCAAGCAATCTGCCGTATGCCACCGCGTTGACACTCACGCTGGTTGCGGTTATCGATCTTGTCGCACCTCGCGTATACGTGGCATATCAATCCACTTCTTACGCGCATGTGGTTGCAGCCGTTGCAATCTTCTTAACCGCGGCGGGGAAGAGCATCATCTTTCCGATCGCGCATCATCTCGGCACCGCGGCCGACGGCGATCGGGTGGGAAGATCATTCTCACGCGTGTACGCAAGCAACGTCGCCGGCGCAACGCTTGGACCGTTGGTCACAGGGTACATCCTGCTTGAATATCTGACTATCGGTCATGCGTTCAACCTTATTGCTGCGCTAACGCTTGCGTGTGCAATATGGTGGTTCATCTTAAGCGAGCGCTTGTCGGGTGTTCTGGCGGCAGTTGCGATCGCTGCCGCTGGCGTCTCTTGGGTGAGCACCAAAGAAGATCCGCTTCGCATCGTCGCAACGGGTGCTCCGAACCTAAAAACGCTTGTACAGAATCGCGCAGGGGTCGTTCACATCGTACCTGACGAAAAAAATGGCGACGTCGTGTTGGGCGGCAATGTTTACGATGGGCGCATCAATCTGGATGTGTACCGCAATTCGAATCTAATTCACCGAACGCTCGCGCTATCGGCGTTAAAACCCGATGCTAAACGGATATTGATTATTGGCTTAAGTACCGGCGCTTGGTTGCGCCTCATCGAGAGCTTTCCCGGTGTTCAACACATCGATGTGGTGGAGATAAATCCAGGCTATCTAAAGGCAATTGCTGACTATCCAGATCTCCAACAAGGATTGGACGATAAACGCGTGAATCTTATAGTTGACGATGGTAGGCGCTGGTTGCGTCGAAATCCAGACAAACAGTACGACTTGATAGTGATGAACACGACCTGGTCATGGCGCGCGTATGCATCCGGTTTGCTGTCGCGCGAGTTTCTAGCGCTCGTGAATTCTCATATGCACGAAAACTCGTTGCTCGCATTCAATTCCACGGTGTCGCCAGATGCCGTCAAGACGGCAGGAACTATATTTGCACATACCTATCGCTATGAGAATTTTGTCTTTGCGTCCCATATAGATTTTCGGATGCGTCTCACTAGGTCGAACTTAGAGCGCACCTTGTCGACGCTGCGATGGGATCACAAAACTGTTCTCGACAGATCCGCCGAAGCCAACCACAAAGTGATCGACAGGATCTTGCAATCGTCGTTTGAAACGGTAGCCGACGTTGAGCAAAAAACCGGCCGCAAGCTAGAGGTTATTACCGATCACAACTTGTTGCCTGAGTACAAATATGGTCGCGCGCTCTTTAGTCCGGATAAATAAACTCTGGAGAACGCTTCAGCGGTTCAAGACGGCTTAGTCAAGGTGATACGCAAGCGCATCGCTCCGCGACTCACCATTTCAGCAAACGCGAACAACACGAAGGCCGAGTTGCACATCGACAAGCGCTCCACGATCAACATATCGCTCATTAGCCAGAAAATAAAAATTTTGCTTGAATGCAAATATTTTCCACGCTAATTTCCTAGTTATTTAACTTATCGAATATTGATTTTTTTGTATGATGATCGAATCGAATAGGGCATGTACGAAGTAAGTTTAAATACAAAAACTTGACGCGCACCACCAGTTTTTTCGATCTGAATCGCAAAGGATGTTGCCGAACGGGTTACCTAATCCACTGGATAAGCACGCCCCAGTCACGCGTTCGAGCGAATTGGGTTCGCAGCAAATACGCCCACCGTTGCGTGCGAACGACATTTCGGACGCAACGAAGTGAGTTGCCAAGTGGCGCGCCCAACAGGAGTCGAACCTGTGACCTTTGGCTTCGGAAACCAACACTCTATCCAGCTGAGCTATGGGCGCGATGGGCTTAATTATAGGTTGCGACCGACATCGCGAAATCGCCGGTAACACGCACCGATATAATTCCTGGTTGTTCAAAGCGCCGCCTTTGCCTTGTCGCGAGGTATGCGCCATTTCAAGTATTCAAAGAATTCCAATCGAGCATCTCTCATGAGCGAAGATCACGGCAATCTCATCAAGACGCCTAAGCAACTCATCATCGTCTCCGTCCTCGCGCTTGTGGTGCCGGTCGGCATTGCGTTGTTGGGTGCACAACTGGTGACCGGGCACAAGCGTGCCGATGTCAGCGATAAAAAGTCAGTCGAAGCGCGCATCAAACCCGTTGGTGAACTCGTAAAGTTCGATGGCACGCCGTCGCCCACAGCGCCAGTTGCTGTAGCCGCAGCGGTTGCCGCCGCACCAGCCAAAGCGAAGAGCGGCGAGGAGATCTATCAAGCCGCGTGCTCCGCTTGTCATATGACTGGAGCGGCGGGTGCGCCGAAAACAGGCGACAAAGCCGCGTGGGCTCCGCGCATCGCACAAGGTATCGCAACGCTCTACGATCATTCGATCAAAGGCTTCAAAAACATGCCGGCCAAGGGCGGTCAAGCCGCGCTCTCCGACGACGAAGTGAGGGCGGCGGTCGACTATCAAGTCGCAAAATCGAAGTAATCGCTTTCGATGTAACTTTCAATGCAACAATGAACGCGCCACAGGGCGCGTTTTTTATTTCCTCCTCATTCATGTCTACTTTTGTAATTGGCGACATTCAAGGCTGCGACGATGAGTTGGGAGAATTGCTTGCGCTGATTGCTTTCGATGCGGCGAAAGACCGCATTTTTTTCGTGGGCGATCTGGTCAATCGCGGGCCGCAATCCGCGCAAGTGTTGCGTCGAGTAAAAGCGCTACAAGAGCGGGGCGTTGCTGAAAGCGTGCTCGGCAATCATGATTTCTTTCTCATCATGGCGCTCGAGGGTTTTTCGAAACTGCATGACGGCGACACGCTTGACCAAGTGCTTAATGAACCCGATGCGAACGAACTCGTTAGCTGGCTGCGGCATCGTCCGCTGGTGATCGAACACGACAACCATTTAATCGTTCACGCCGGTTTTCTCCCCGCATGGTCGTCGCGCGATGCGCTTGCGTACGCGCGCGAGATTGAACGCGAATTACGCAGCGAGCACTATCGCGAATTTCTACAGCGGCTTTTCGGTAACGAACCCACCACGTGGCATCCGGAACTCACAGGCATCGCGCGTTCGCGCGTGATCGTCAATGCGCTCGCGCGGCTTCGCTTCTGCTCTGTGTTTTCGGAGATCGAATTCAAAGAAAAGCGCGACGCGAAATTCGCGCCCGATCCTTTTTTGCCGTGGTGTCAAATCGCAGCGCGACGCTCATACGATACCCACGTAATCGCGGGGCATTGGTCGAGCGAAGGCTTGCGGCTACATCCGAATGTGAGCTTGCTAGATAGCGGTTGCTTGTGGGGCGGCGCGCTCACCGCGATGCGGCTCGAGGATCGCGCGATTTTTCAAGTGCCGAGTCGACAGCCCGTGTCACTTAGCGCTGATTAACTATGCTCGCCGACCACCGCCGCGCGCACTAAAGCTTCTGCCTCCGCCGCAACCTCGCGTCTAGTGCGGCCTTTGCAATCGATCGCCTTTAAAAATTGCAGCTCAACCGTCACCGGCGCGGCGGCGTGGATCTGTTTGAGCGATTCCAGTAGCGACAGCTGATCGATGTAGGCGGCTGCGTCCGTGCGCTGTCCGCGTGAGAGATAGCGGATTGCAACGACCCACACTTCTCCTTCTGCAGCGACAACGGGCTCCAAAAGTGACGCGTGAAACTTAAGCACATCGTGGCCGATGCTAGTGGTGCCTTCAGGAAACACGGCAACGGTCTCGCCCGCCTGCATGAGCTCGCGCACGACGGAGGCCAATCGCACGGTCTCTTTGCGATCGCTGCGGTTGATGAACACGGTGCCAACGTTATCGAGAAGTTTCCCTGCGATGGGCCAGGCACGCAACTCGGACTTGGCAATGAAATGGCAAGCACGCTGCGAATTGAGCGCAAAAATATCGGCCCACGACACATGGTTTGCAATTAACGTCACCGGTCGCTGCCCGCCCGACGGAAAACCCACCGCGCGAACCTCGATGCCCGCAATGTGCAAGAGTTCGCCCGACCAGCGCTCGATGATTCCGCGACGCTCGGCGCGATCGGCGCGCCGAAAGCGCGTCATCGAGACAAAAAGTCCGCTCAAAAGCTTCGTTAACAGTCGGAAAAGTCGTAGCGAAAAGGGCATGTGGCTAAACTGGCCTAAAGAGCAGACCGAGCCGTGTTTAGGCTGAAATACCTATGACAGCTCGATTGAACCAAAGCTACTATTATTGCGACTTAAGCGGTGGGCAATACGTCATCGGATGAGCCTTTTGTCCGTTGCATACGCTGTACCGACGAGATTGACGCAAAATGCATCGGAGATGCGTCTATCCGTTAAGGATCGACTGATCGCGAAATTTTTAGGAGAAAACACAATGTCCAGATTATTGACCATGGGTCTCGTCGCTGCGGCGGTGGCTCTTGTGGGGTGTGAGGCCTCGCAGCCGAAAGTCGGCGCGCAAGGTGCCAAGACAACGGCGACCGGATCGGCCGGCGGTGCGTCTGCCCAAAACGTGAATTCGGTGCTCGGTCGCTGCGATCGCCCGGCTGGCACGATTGCGCTGGTGGAAGATCAAAATCTCGATTGGTATCGCCAGTACGTTGAGCGCTATCGTTTGAGCTCGACCACACCCGTGCTGCGTCTGCTGATTCAGCA
>JBOFBL010000100.1:0-1590 GCA_051645545.1 Casimicrobium sp.
GCTTTGGCAACGATTGTTCGTAATCGCCGACAGTTGCAACGCGCAGCGTCTCCGCGATCGACGCACTCGACACACCCAAATCTGCGGCCTTCGCGGTATCGGGTTTCACGAGCACTTCCTGCCGCACAAGACTCGCCGAAGAGCTTACGCTGCCTAACCCTGGAATCGTGCGCAAATCGCGTTCAATCGCAACCGCAGACGCGCTCAACGCATTCGCATCGTCACCCGTCAACACAAGCTGATACTTTTCACCCGAAGCACCGAGACCGACCGTGACGCGCGCCGCCGGAATCACCTCCAGCACCTTACGCATCTCCGTCTCGATCGGTTGCTTGCGCACATCGCGCTCGCCGCGATCCGCGAGGATGATCGTGAGCGTGGCTTTGCGCGTCTCGCTCGTACCTGGGGGCGCGAACGGATCGGTGCCCGCAGCGCCTGCGCCAATCGTCGTATAGACGGATTTCACGTACTTCACGCCCATCACGAGTTCGCGCGCCCTTTCCGCGGCGGCAGTCGTCTCCGCGAGCGTCGCACCCGGCGGCAACTCCACGCGAACTTGCGTTTGCGAATTGTCATCCGGCGGAATGAAGCCGGCTTGAATCCTTACAGCATCAAACACTCTCCCGATCCCACTCGAAAGAAAGGATGCTGGTAGAAAATTTGCGACAACAGGAATTAGAGAAACAACAAAGAAAAGCGCCGCGAAAATAGAAGTAGTCCAACGATGCTTCGTGCACCACTTCGCCCAACCCATGTACCACGTGAGCCACTTTGGATCCGAATGCGGCTTCACGATCGGTTTCAACAAATAGGCGGCCATCATCGGCGTCAACATGCGCGCGACGACGAGTGAAGCGAACACCGCGAGCGACGCTGTCCATCCGAATTGCTTGAAGAACTTTCCAGGAATGCCGGCCATAAATGCAGTCGGCAAAAACACGGCGATCAAGGTAAACGTCGTCGCAATCACAGCGAGGCCAATTTCATCTGCGGCTTCCATCGCCGCCTGAAACGGCGACTTACCCATGCGCAAATGGCGCACGATGTTCTCCACCTCCACGATGGCATCGTCGACCAATATTCCGATCACGAGCGAGAGCGCCAGCAACGTCACAACGTTCAACGTGAAGCCCAAATACTGCATCCCGATAAACGCGGGGATCACCGAGAGCGGCAATGCGACAGCGGAAACAAACGTCGCACGGAAATCGCGAAGAAATAAGAACACAACGAGCACTGCGAGCAACGCACCTTCGAGCAAGAGCGTCATCGACGCATCGAACTCTTCCTGCACGGGTTGCACGAAGTTAAACGCCTCGGTGAACGTAAAGTCCGGATGCTCTTTCTTGAGCTCGTCGATCACTTTATAAACGCCGTTGCCGACATCGATTTCACCCGCACCTTTGCTGCGCGAAATTTCGAAACCGACGACCGGTGTTCCATTCAAAAGCGCGACCGCACGCGGCTCAGCAAAGGTGTCGGTGACTGTTGCAATCTGTTCGAGGCGAACACGTTGACCGCTTTGCAGTGCCACTTCGATCTTTCCAAACTCGGATGCGCTTTGCACGTTGCCGACAATGCGAATCGGCT
>JBOFBL010000101.1:0-17998 GCA_051645545.1 Casimicrobium sp.
CACGATCAACGATTGCTACCGTCCGATGATGCGGCGGTTCGTCTTCCGCCGCTCGTACAGCGGCTGCGTACGTAGTTTTACGGCGACGTCACGCTGCACAAAATTTAAGCACGTAATTCGGCGTAAACTACAAAGACTAACGCCTTATAAAATTGGGCGATCACAGTAATTTAGTTATTTTTCAATAACAGCATTTATTAGCGCTATCGCCCAATTAATTAGGGCGTTAAGCGTTGGCGTTGGAGTTGCATTTCCAATACCGTCATCAACCAAGATCGAGCGCCATGTAGAGCACGTCGGGCTCGGGGTTATGAACGTAGGCATCCGTTTCGACGAAACCGAGCGAGCGATAGAGCGCAATCGCGGCTGGCATGCGCGTGCGTAGCGTGTCGAGCTTCATCGTTGTGTAACCCGCCTCACGCGCGAACGCGATTGAGGTTTCGGCGAGCGCGCGACCGAGGCCCATGCCTTTCGCGGCGTCTTCGACCCAGAGACGTTTCATTTCGCACGTGGTTTCTTCGAGCGGTTTTACTGCGATGCAACCGAGCGCTTCGTTTGTTTTCGGATGACGTGCGATCCAAAGATTACCGCGTGGTTTGACGTATACGCCCGGCAGCGCCGCGAGTTCGCTTTCGAAATTCTGAAAACACAAATTGATTTGCGTCCACGTTTGATAGCGGCGCATGAGTGCACGCAGATCATCAAGATCATCGGGCGTAGCTTCGAGAACGACGTTATCCATCGTAGAAGCTCGCTAACGATTTTCGGGGCACGCACCCGTCACGATCGTGCTGCCACCGAATTGCGATTTGTATTCTTCGAGTTTTTGCATCGTACTTTGCTGCGGCTCACGCAATACGATCGACGACATTTGCCACGTCTGTTCGCGATAGCGATACACGGCAGTCTTCACGCCCTTGGTGCGCACTTCGTCGAAATACGCGTCGGCGGCGGGACGCGTTTTGAAGGCACCGAGCGAAATCGCCCATTGCCATGCACCGGGATCGGCGATGATGAATGTGTCGTTCACATTGAGTCGCTTGAGTTCGGCGACTGCGCGTTCGGCGGCGGCTTTGCTACCCTTCGATGGAATGTAGATCCAGTGATCGGCGCGACCGTCGACGCGTCGCGTGTTGAGCGTTCGGCCAAGACCGATCGGTTCCAACAGCGCCTTGGCTTTGCCGAGCTCGACGTCGTTGAAGGGCCCCCATTCGGCGCAGGCGAGTGTGAGTTGCGCCACTTTCGCGGGGCCTAATTTCGCAATCTGTTGCACGCTCAAAATCTTCATGCTCTCGGCGTTGATCGGTTTGAGCCGTTCGCTTTCGGGCGAGGCATTCGCCATCGTTTGCCGATAGTAGCCATAGCCAAACACGGCGATGTTGGCGAGCAATAAAAATAGAACGAATTTCTTCACGAGCTACCTTGCCTGCGTGGACTCGCGCACGTCTTCATGCGCGGGCTCGCGCATGCCTTCGAGCGCGAGCAGGCGCACGCCTTCAAGCGCGAGTGTGTCGATAACCACCGCATCGCCGTGCAAGTGATCGAGTAATCGATAGGCGCTGCCGCCGGTGAGCACGATCTTGGGCGTGGCTGCGATGCCGCGTTCGCGTAGCGCATGCGCGAGGCGCTCATGCCCGCGCTCAATCGCGCCCGCCATCGCATCGATCGCGCCGGTGGCAAGTGCGTCGCGCGTGTTCTTCGGTTGCGCGTCCCAGTCGCCTGCATCGACCGAGAGCGCTGCGGTGTTACCCGCCAAACCGCCGAGCATGGCGTGATAGCCGGCGACGATTGCGCCGCCAATGAAGATGCCGCGCTCGTCGAGCTGATCGACGGTGAGCGCAGTGCCCGCGCTTACCACCAGACACGGCGCGAGCTTGCGCTGCCATGCGGCGATCAGCGCAGCCCAACGGTCGGTGCCCAAACGTGCGGGTTCTTCATAGGCGTTGGTCACGCCGCAGGCGCGCGCGCTCGATTCGATCCACAGCACCGAATGGCCCAGCGAGGCGAGTTGTTCTTCGATTTTGCGGCGCGTGACTGCGTTGGCAACATGACTGCCTGCGACTGTGTTGGGTTTAAGCGTCGCGATGGCGGCGCGATCTAAAAATTGATCGAGCTCGGCGATAAACATCGCGCCACGCGAGACGATGTTGTCGCCATTGAAGGCGGCCCATTTAAGGCGCGTGTTGCCAATGTCGAGAGCGAGCATCATCTGGAATCGGGGATCACCGTGGTTAAAGCGGGCGAAGCGAAAGCGCTCCAGAATGAAGTGTATGCAATGTGCGGCCGTCGTCGATGACGAGCGCGCCATTGTCATCAATCGCAGCGATTCGCCCGACCTGCGCGTTCGTATCTGTTGCGATCGATTCAGTGCCGCGCGTACCTGCATTCGCTATGCGCACCCGCGCATCCGCGTACGCGCGCTGTGCCCACCATGCATCGCGAAACGCAACGAAGCCACGCGCGGCAAATTCGGGCAGCATCGTGGCGAGCTCCGTGAGCAGCGACTGTTCGAGCGCATCGCGCACGATCAACGCACCATCGGCGTTGCGCGGCAAGACGTTCGATAACAACGCAGCTGGAGCGAGCGCGTCGGGCGCCGCGCTGCGCTCGAATTCGCCGAGCTGCGGCGCGCGGATGTTGATACCGATGCCAATCACGGCGATGCGCGATTGATTTGCTTCTGGCAAAGTCTCAATCAAGATACCGCCTAATTTCGCACGATCATCAATGAGCAAATCGTTGGGCCATTTAAGCGTGATGCGTTCGTTAGCGAAGCGTTGCGCCGCGCGCGCCGCGGCGACGCCGACGGCGAGGCTCAATCCATCGAGCCGCTCGCCCTTCGAAAAGCGCCAGGCAAGCGAGAGCAATAGCGCGTCGCCCGCAGCGGCGTGCCAACGTCGACCGCGCTGGCCGCGACCGGCGGTCTGCACGTCGGCGCTAAGCGCTGTGCCATGAACATCCTTTGAACCCGTGCGGCGCAACAACTCGGCGTTGGTCGAATCGATCGTTGCAATGCGTTCGCAAGAAAATTGAAAGACGGCGCTCATCGGCGGCTAGCGTAGCGCATCACGCGCACGCGCTTTCGCGGCACACGCAAATTAAGGCAACTCGAAATCGGTTGCGCCTGGCGTATGTTGAACTGGTTGAACTAATTGCAGATAGCGGAATTATTAAAACAAGCAATGATGTTGATCGCCCAATTTAACAGGGCGATGCGTTAAGTAAATATATATCTTAATTAATCCTTTTTTTGCTTTATCGCCCAATTCAATTGGACGATAACAGAGTAAGCTGATTCATGCTTTTTTGTTTCACTTTACGTTAACGTAATCCCTAGTTTCAGCAGTCTTATAGAGGACATAGACTTCGAAACATTCCTGACCGACGGGTCGGTTTTGTTTCGATGGTGCGCCGCGTCACTGCTACAGTGCGGTTTACCGATAAGGAGGTTGTAGCTCATGGCAGAGGCCACCACGTTTCCGCGTCTCCTGCGCGCGCATGCGAACGCGCGCCCGACGGCGCCCGCGCTGCGCGAGAAATACCTGGGTATTTGGCAGACGTGGAGCTGGTCGCAGACGATGACCGAGGTGCGCGAAATGGCCTGCGGCCTGGCAGCGCTCAGGTTCAAACGCGGCGATAACCTCGCGATCATCGGCGACAACCGGCCACAGCTCTACATGGCCTTTGCAGCCGCGCAATGCTTGGGGGGCGTTGCGGTGCCGATGTATCAAGACGCGGTCGCGGACGAGATGACTTACGTGCTCGATAACGCGGAAATCAAATTCGCGATTGTTGAAGATCAGGAGCAAGTCGACAAATTGCTTGAGGCACGCGAAAAAGGCTCGCATGTCAATCACATCATTTACAGCGATCCGCGCGGGCTGCGCAATTACAACGCACCCGGTTTACAAAGTTTGGATGCGTTGCGCGAACTCGGTCGCAAGTGGGACAAAGAACATGTCGGCACCTTCGATGCCGAGCTTGAAAAAGGTTCGAACAAAGATGTGTCGGTGATGCTCTACACCTCGGGCACGACGGGCAAACCGAAAGGCGTGTGTCAAACGCATGAAGCGTTCATCACGGCAGCACAAGGCGGCGTCGCGTTCGATCAATTGGTAGCTACCGATAACGTGCTTTCCTATTTGCCGATGGCCTGGGTTGGCGATCATTTGTTCTCCTACGCGCAGTGGCTCGTCGCGGGCTTCACGGTGAATTGCCCAGAGTCGGCGGAAACCGTGATGATCGATCTGCGTGAAATTGGTCCGACGTATTACTTCGCGCCGCCGCGCGTGTTCGAGGGTTTGCTTACCAACGTGATGATTCGCATGGAAGATGCGAGTAAGTTAAAGCGTTGGTTGTTCGATAAATTCATGGCTGTTGCGAAGCGCAGCGGCGCCAACATTCTTGATGGCAAAGACGTGAGTTCTGGCGACAAACTCATGTACGCGCTTGGCAATCTCTTCGTGTATGGACCGCTTAAAAATACGCTTGGTATGAGCCGCATTCGCGTGGCGTACACCGCAGGTGCGGCGATTGGCCCCGATCTCTTCCGCTTCTATCGCTCGATCGGCATCAATCTAAAGCAGCTTTACGGACAAACCGAGACCTGCGCGTATGTGACCTTGCAACCGGATCGCCAAATCAAGTTCGACAGCGTTGGCAAAGCTGCGCCGTCGGTCGAAGTGAAGCTTGCCGAGAACGGCGAAGTGCTCGTGCGCGGTGCGATGGTGCTCAAAGAGTATTACAAGCGCCCTGACGCAACGGCTGAATCGATCGACAACGAAGGCTACTTTCACACCGGCGACGCGGGCGTGTTCGATAGCGACGGTCACTTGAAAATTATCGATCGCGCGAAGGACGTTGGGCGTCTTGCGAGCGGCGCGATGTTTGCGCCGAATTACATCGAAAACAAGCTCAAGTTCTTCCCGCACATTAAAGAAGCCGTGTGCTTCGGTCACGATAAAGACAACGTGATGGCGTTTATCAACATCGATCTAACGGCGGTTGGTAACTGGGCAGAACGACGCAATCTTGTTTACTCGGGCTATATCGATCTTGCGGGCAAAGCAGAGGTTTACGATTTGATTCGCGATTGCGTTGAAAAAGCGAACGCAGAACTCGCGACCGAAGGCGAGCTTTCGCATTCGCAAATCGCGCGTTTCCTCGTGCTTCACAAAGAACTCGATCCCGATGACGACGAGCTCACGCGTACGCGCAAAGTGCGGCGCGGCTTCATCGCTGAGAAGTATGGCCCACTCGTCGATGCGCTCTTCACAGGCAAGACCGTGCAACACATCGAAACGCAGGTGAAGTTCGAAGACGGTCGCACCGGATCAATCGCCGCCGACATCAAGATCATGGACGCTAAACGCTTCCCCGCACTGAATAAGGCGGCGGCATGAGCGATACCACCAACAGAAAAATCGGTGATGTGATTCTGAAAGCGGACAACATTTCGCTTTCGTTCGGCGGCGTGAAGGCGCTCACCAATATTTCATTCGACGTGCGTGAACATGAGATTCGTGCCATCATCGGCCCGAACGGTGCGGGTAAAAGCTCGATGCTGAATGTCATCAACGGCGTGTATCACCCGCAAGAAGGAACGATCACTTATCGCGGTGAGCAGCGCAAAGACATGAACACGCATGCCGCCGCAGCAAGCGGCATCGCACGCACCTTTCAAAACATTGCGCTCTTCACCGGCATGACGGTGCTCGACAACATCATGACCGGGCGCAATCTCAAAGTGAAGTCGACGTTCCTTGAACAAGCGCTCTGGATCGGTCGCGCGCGCAAAGAAGAGATGGAGCATCGCCGCGTGGTCGAAGAAATCATCGACTTCTTGCAATTGCAGCATGTTCGCAAAACACCCGTTGCACGATTGCCGTACGGCATCAAGAAACGCGTCGAGCTTGCGCGTGCGCTCGCGGCGGAGCCCACGATGCTCTTGCTCGATGAGCCGATGGCAGGGATGAATGTCGAAGAGAAACAAGACATGTGTCGCTTCGTGCTCGACACCAACGATCAATTCGGCACCACTATCGTGTTGATTGAGCATGACATGGGCGTGGTGATGGATATCTCTGATCGCGTTGCAGTGCTCGATTACGGCAAGAAAATTGGCGATGGCACGCCGAGCGAAGTGCGCAGCAATCCTGATGTGATCAAAGCTTATTTAGGGGCGCATTGATGCAATTCTTTTTTGAAGTCCTCATCGCTGGTCTCCTCTCGGGCGTTATGTACGCGCTCGTCGCGCTCGGTTTCGTGCTGATCTTCAAAGCCTCGGGCGTTTTCAACTTTGCGCAAGGTGCGATGGTCTTTTTCGCTGCACTGACGACCGTCGGTTTGAAAGAAGAATTCGGGCTCTCGCTCTGGGTTGCAATTCCAATCACGATGGTGGTGATGGTGCTGCTGGGTATTGCAACCGAACGCATCGTACTGCGGCCACTCGTGAATCAGCACGACATCACGCTATTTATGGCAACGATCGGGCTGACATTCTTTCTTGAAGGTTTCGCCCAACTGATTTGGGGTTCGAACGTTCGCAAACTCGATCTGGGTATCGAAGATGTGCCGATCGAATATGTGATGAGTAAAACCGGAATGCTCATTTCACAATTCGATGTGATTGCCGCCATTATTTGCGCAATCCTCGTCGCAACGCTCGTCATCTTGTTCAACAAAACAAAAGTCGGACGCGCGCTACGCGCAGTCGCGGACGATCACCAAGCCGCGCTCTCGGTGGGAATTCCTCTGCAGCATGTGTGGGCAATCGTATGGGCGGTCGCGGGATTCGTCGCGCTCGTCGCTGGGTTGCTGTGGGGCGCACGCAATGGCGTGCAGTTTGCGTTGACTTTCGTCGCGTTGAAGGCGCTGCCAGTACTCATCATCGGCGGCTTCACCTCGATCCCTGGCGCGATTGTTGGCGGACTCATTATCGGCGCGAGTGAGAAGCTCGCCGAGGTTTACATCGGCCCGCATGTCGGTGGCGGTATCGAGGGGTGGTTTCCGTACGTGCTCGCACTGGTGTTTTTGTTAGTTCGCCCCGAAGGACTCTTTGGCGAGAAAATCATTCGGAGGATCTAGTGAAGATGGATGTGCTTTTCTGTAGGAGCGGCTTGCCGCGACACAATGTGACGAAGTTGATAACGATTGAGTCGGAGACTTTGCAGCGTTCAGTCGCGTCACAGCGATCAACGTGGAGTCGCGGCAAGCCGCTCCTACAAAACCGTGGTCGTCCTTCGTCATTTGTCCTTTGCGCGGAGCGCAATCAATGATCTACAGAGAATCCGGCCAATACAAGACGAGTTACGTCAACGACTCGCAAATCTTTCCGATCAAGCAGGATCGCTACGCGGTTATTGCGATCATTGCTTTCGCATTTCTCGTGGTTCCGTTCGTCGCAACCCCTTATTTCTTTTCGGCGATTCTGATTCCGTTTCTGATCTTTTCGCTCGCAGCGCTCGGTCTCAATATCTTGACCGGCTATGCGGGACAAATTTCGCTCGGCACCGCTGCATTCATGGCCGTGGGCGCGTTCGCTTCATACAACTTCATGCTACGCGTGCCGGGTATGCCGATCTTGCTCGCGTTCGTGCTCGGCGGCGTTTGTGCGGCCATCGTCGGCATCGTATTCGGTTTGCCGAGTTTGCGCATTCGTGGCTTTTATCTCGCGGCCTCAACACTCGCGACACAGTTTTTCGTGGTCTGGTGTTTGACCAAGGTGCCCTGGTTCACGAACAACTCGTCCTCCGGGGTGATCACCGCGCAGAACATCCAGATTCTTGGCGTGCAGTTCAATACGCCGCAGGAGAAATACCTTCTCGTACTTGCGATCGTGTGCGTCCTGGCGCTGCTCGCGAAAAACATGGTGCGCTCAACCGTCGGTCGTTCATGGATGGCGGTGCGCGATATGGACGTCGCCGCCGAGGTAATTGGTTTTCGCATTATGAAAACGAAACTCACTGCGTTTGCTGTGAGCTCTTTCTATTGCGGCGTGGCTGGTGCACTTTACGCGTTCTGCTATCTCGGCACTGTCGAGCCGGAAGCCTACAACCTCGATCTCTCGTTCCGCATTTTGTTCATGGTCATCATCGGCGGGCTAGGGTCGATCCTAGGCTCTTTCTTCGGCGCTGGGTTTATCGTGCTGCTTCCGATTTTTCTTTCGTTTGTTGTGCACGCAACGGGGCTCCCGAATTCGGTGACATCGAATGTGGAGCTTATGGTATTCGGCGCGCTCATCATTTTCTTCCTGATCGTTGAACCGCACGGCCTCGCGCGTCTTTGGCAGATCGGGAAAGAGAAGTTACGTCTCTGGCCTTTTCCTCACTAATTTGTCACTAACTATTCGCTTTCTCAACTAAGGAGGTTGTATGAAACTGAAGCTACTTAAGGCACTGACTGTGTCTGCGGTCGCCGCCACGTCCGCGCTCACGGGCGCGCTTGCGTCGGCACAAGAACAGTTCATTCCGATCCTGTCTTACCGCGTGGGTCTCTACGCTTCGGGCGGTTCGGGTTTCTTCGGTGGTGCGATCGATTACTTCAATCTTGTTAATGCCAACGGCGGCATCAACGGCGTGAAGATCGCATGGGAAGAATGCGAAACGGAATACAACGCGTCGCGCGGCGTCGAGTGCTACGAGCGCTTGAAGAAAAAAGGCGGCGGCGCGTCGCTCGTCGAACCCCTCGGCACGGGCATCGCCTACGGCATTCTCGATCGTCTACCAACCGATAAAGTGCCAATGACAACACTCGGCTACGGTCGCTCCGATGCGGCCAACGGCCAAGTGTTTCCGTACGTCTTCCCACTCATTACGAGCTACTGGAATCAAGCAGCTGGCATGATCAAGTATCTCGGCGATAAAGCGGGCGGCCTGGACAAGCTCAAAGGCAAAAAAATCGTGCATCTTTATCACGATTCTGCGTACGGCAAAGAGCCGTTCCCGGTACTCGAAGCGTACGAGAAAGAGCTTGGCTTCCAGTTGATCAAAATTCCTGTGCCGCATCCAGGCACCGATCAAAATGCGCAGTGGTTGCAGATTCGTCAAGCCAATCCGGATCATGTGATCCTCTGGGGCTGGGGTGTGATGAACGCAGTCGCGATTAAGACAGCGGCACGTGTTGGATTCCCACGCGAGAAGATGCTCGGTGTGTGGTGGGCGGGTTCCGAGGAAGACACGATTCCTGCGGGCGACGCTGCAAAAGGCTACACGACGATGACCTTCAACACGCCAGGCAACTATCCGGTGATCGATGAGATTCGCAAAAAAGTGTACGGCGCCAATAAAGGCAACTTGTCTGACAAAGATCGCATCGGCTCCGTCTATCACATGCGCGGCATCACCGCTGCGATGTTGTGGGTCGAAGGCATTCGTAATGCGCAAAACAAGTACGGCAAAGGTAAAGTGATGACTGGCGAACAGATTCGCTGGGGGCTTGAGAACTTAAACGTCGATGAGAAACGTCAACGCGAGCTGGGTGCCTTCGGCATGTTCCCGACCGTCAAGACCAGCTGCCAGGACCACGAAGGCTCAGGCGCGGTGAAAGTACAAGTCTGGGATGGTAAAGCGTGGAAAGCTGTGACACCGAACTGGGTGATCGGTGATCGCGCGAAAGTGCAAAAGATGGTGGCTGAATCTTCCGCGAAATACGCTGCGGAAAAGAAGATCACACCTGCTTGCCTCCCAGGCTAGAGCGCAGGGCGTAGTGTGGGCAGCCTTCTGCCCACGCGCGTGCTCCCTCTCCCGCAGCGCGGGAGAGGGTTGGGGTGAGGGCGGTTGACCAAACGCGAGACCGCCCTGCCTCCAACTCGAAAGCAAGTTTGAAATGGCTGATTATCTAAGCATCAACAACATCGAAGTTATCTACGACCACGTGATCCTCGTGCTCAAGGGTGTATCGCTCGAAGTGCCGAAGGGCAAGATCGTCGCACTGCTTGGCGCGAATGGTGCGGGCAAAAGCACGACGCTCAAAGCAATTTCGAGTTTGCTGCGCACCGAGCGCGGCGAAGTGACCAAAGGCTCCATTGAGTTCGACGGCAAGCGTACAGATAAATTAACGACCAACGATCTCGTAAAACTCGGTGTCGTGCAAGTGATGGAAGGTCGTCATTGCTTCGGGCATTTGACCGTTGAAGAAAACTTGCTTACGGGTGCATACACGCGTCGCGTCTCGCGCGCGGAGCTTAAAAACGATTTGGAGAAGGTGTATCACTACTTCCCGCGACTGAAGACGAGGCGAACCTCGCAGTCCGGGTACACGTCTGGCGGTGAGCAGCAAATGACTGCCGTCGGACGCGCTTTGATGGCAAAGCCCTCGATGATTCTGCTTGACGAACCTTCAATGGGACTCGCACCGCAAATCGTCGCTGAGATTTTTGAGATTGTTAAGGATTTGAATAGCAAAGAAGGTGTGAGTTTTCTGCTTGCCGAGCAGAATACGAACGTTGCACTCAAATACGCCGACTACGGTTATATCTTAGAGAACGGTCGCGTTGTGATGGATGGCGCCGCGAGCGATCTTGCTTCGAATGAAGATGTGAAAGAGTTTTATCTCGGCGTGTCATCGGGTGAACGTAAATCGTTTCGCGACGTGAAGAGCTATCGCCGGCGCAAGCGTTGGTTGGCTTAAGTTCGCTCTGCGTACATCGGCGAGCATTCATCGAGTCGCGCTTAGCGCGGCAGCCCAAGTTCGCTTCGGAATATATTGACTCAGTTTGTTTAACACTGCCGCAACGATTCCATCTGAGACTTCGTGCCCAACGTTCGGCAGGATTTCAGCGGTAATGTCACCACCCAATTCGAGCAAGCGTTCCGCGGCATTGATCGAGTGTTGATATGCAATCACCGCATCCTCTCTGCCATGGAATAAATGCACCGTCGTCACGGCGGGTGCGATGGTTGGCGGCGTCGCGAATCGACCTGCGATCGCAATCACGCGCGCAGCAATCGGCAAGTCTCGTTGCGTCGCCTCCAATGCCATGATCGCGCCTTGTGAGAATCCGATGATGGCCGTAGCGTCTGCGCCGACCTTGGCAAATCGCTGCCAATACTCAACGGTCGCGATGAATGCAGGCATTGCATCGCGGACTCGTTCGGCGCGATTGTTTTCCGTAACGCCGCGCACAGAAAACCATTGATAGCCTCGGTTGCTAATATCGGATTTTGACGCTGCGGCAACGCTGACGATGAGAGCCTTTGGGTACGCGTCAGCTAGCGCGCTGCCCAACGCAGTGAGATCGGCGGGAGCGCCGCCAACGCCATGCAACAGCAAAAACAACTTACTCGCATCGCTTGCCGGCTGTTGCAAGATGAGTGAGTGGTTCATGCTTTCTTTAAACGGCGATCAATGCCGAGTTCAACACTGTATCTATGCTTCGTTGTTTCGCTTCAAAGCCAAACGCGTAGGACTCCATCGAAAGAACACCGTGTTCTATTCCGCCCTGCAACACGGTCGTCGGAGTCAGCGTGGATGCTGCGGCAGCCGCAATTAATAAAGGCAAGAAGTGCTCCGTTGTCGGATGCGCGCGAGCTGCATGCGGTGCCAGTTTGAGGGTGCGCGCCAGTCGATCCAAATCCGCCGCATTCACTGCTTCTCGAACCCAAGCGACAAATGATTTCGCGTATTCCGCCTCATTGGGATCGTCGATTCGAAACTCATACAGGTTATGCGTCAAGCTCCCTGAGCCAACGATAAGCATGCCTTCATCGGTGAGCGGTCGAAGTAGACGCCCGAGCTCAAGAGCGGTTTCCGCATCAAGCGAATGCGGCAGTGATAACTGAAACACGGGCACGCTCGCATCAGGAAACAAATAGCGCAACGGCACCCACGCGCCGTGATCGAGTCCGCGTTGCGCGTCAGCCTCTACTAACCAATCCGCGCGTTTGAGCAAATCGATCACGCGTTGCGCGATTTCGGGATGACCACGTGCCGCGTATTGAATGTCGTAGAGACGTTCGTCGAAACCGGCGAAATCGTGAATGGTTTTTTGATGAATCGCTGTGCTAACACGCACGGGGGTAGTCATCCAATGCGGTGAAATCACTAGTACTGCGTGCGGTTTCGGCAACGCGTTTCCGAGCGAAGCGAGAAGCGCGCCCGCGCGCCCTGGGTCCAGCGCGAATGTGGGCGCACCGTGTGAGATAAACAAAGTCGGCATGGGGTTCATGATAGTTCTGCCAGAGCGGTAATGAGTTTGTGTTCAGCGAAATTTGTTCTCGGCGGCTCGCAAAACGGGAGTATCGGGCGAGGCAAGTGCAATTTTGCCCCGCCGTTCCACTCATTTATTTGGTCATGCCAAATGGATCGCGCACGGCGCGTTTCGTCGAGTCGGCGTTGTTCCAGAAGTTTTGCAGTACCCAACCGTACTCGGGCAGTCCTTTGATAAATGGATCGAGCATCTTCATGCCCGATGGTAGCTTCCAATCCGCTTGGAGTTCCGCGCCGAGCGCAAACACGGTGTTGAGTTGCGCGCCGGCTGCCGTCATGCGCTGCATGGCCGCATCGGCTTCGTACTTGCTCCATGCACCGGACGCATCGACCACCGGATGCACAACGAAGCCATCATTGAGCATACTGAGTGTCGGGAAGGTTACGCAGGTGCCCAAGGTCACGCCAGAAATGATGATGTGCTTTCGCCCCGTTTTTGCCACGATGTCTTCGAGCGCTTTGCGGAATGCGGGATCTTCATAGGCATTGATGATGCCGGTGCGGCGATAGATCGGTTGATCCGCGAAGATTTCTTTCAGATCGGGCAAGATGTCGCCGTTTTGCCATTGAGCATTACTGGTGGTCAACAGCACGGGGATCTCCAGCGCTTTTGCCATTTTTGCGAGCGATACGACATTGCTCTTGTAGCCAGAGGCTTGCTGAAAGTCGCGCACGCTTGCCATCAAGCCGATCTGGTGATCGATGAAAAGCACGATGCTGTTTTGTGGGGTTGGTTTCTCGTAAGCAACGCGACCTGCTTTGCGCGCATCGGCGGGCGAGACTTTGTTTGCAAGCACGCGATCGGTAATCGGGCTCACGATGTCCGCGGGACGCTGCTGCGCGAGGCTCATCGTGGCGACGCTCGCGACGACGAGTGCTGAAAAAATTTTCGAGAAAGAGGTGTTCATTTTTTGATTCCGTTGAATTAGCTTTGGCGAGTGCGCGCAACGAATGTGTTGCGCACGCAGGGCGTTATTTGGTTGAATCCGTCGCAACGACGTATTCGGTTGCGCGAAGACCCGCGAGGCGAACTTGCTCGAGTTGTTCAGGCGTTGCGAACACGTCGCGATCGCCTTTCGCAATAAGCCCTAAGCGATTTGCTTCGGCGCATTCTGCGACCACTTGCGCGCGCGTTTTCGGTGTCGCTGCTTCGATCACACGCATTTGCGTTTCAAAGTTTTGACGGTAGGCGTAACGCGTTTCATCGCGCAGCTGCACTGCCGACTTCACTCGTGGTGCGGGTTCGAACGCTGGGTTGTCCCAGGAGCTATAAGTCGTTGCGGCTGAAACATGAACGGACGATGCGGCGAGAAGCGTTGCGAGGAAGAGTTTCGTATTCATGATGTTGTTTCCTTGATAAATGAAAAGAGAGGAGGGGGTGTTTCTGTGTGCCTTGGTTGTTGTGTGCACAGAACGAAATATATTGACTCAATAAATCAAGATAAATAGGCATAATTAAGATTTACTGTCTCATTTATAGGAACAATATGGATAGATTCCTTGAGATGCAAACATTTGCCGCTGTCGTGGATTCGGGCAGTTTCGTGGGCGCAACCGACGTATTGGGTATGTCAAAGCCTGCGGTGTCGCGCTATGTGAACGAACTCGAATCACGCCTTGGCGTTCGTTTGTTGCAACGAACAACGCGTCGGCTTTCGCTCACTGAAGAAGGCAGCGTTTTCTATGCACGATGCAAAGAACTCTTGTCGGCCCTTGAAGAGGCGGAAGGTGAAATCACGTCGCGCTCGGGCGAGGCATCCGGGCTCGTTCGAATCAATGCGCCGCTTTCGTTTGGTGTGTCGCATCTCGCGGCGCTATGGAGCGAATTCAAGTCAATGCATCCCAACGTCTCTCTGGATGTAACGCTCGGCGATCGCGTCGTTGACTTGGTGGAAGAAGGCTATGACCTCGCGATACGCATCGCGCGATTGCCTAGCTCAACACTCATTTGCCGCAAACTTGCGAGTACGCGCATGGTGCTGTGTGCATCACCAAAGTATTTGAAGCGAGCGGGCAAACCCAAGCATCCAAGCGAATTGGCTGAACATGATGTACTTGCGTACAGCTACTGGTCGACTCGCGACGAATGGCAATTCGAAGGTCCAGAAGGCGTCGTCGCGGTCACGACAACGCCACGGCTTCGCACCAACAATGGCGATACCTGTCGCATTGGTGCGCTCAATCATCAAGGCATCATTCTGCAACCAACTTTCCTCGTGGGCGAAGATATCAAGTCGGGAAAATTGATCGAAATTCTTCCGCAATACAAATCGATTTCACTGGACATTTACGCGGTGTACCCCAGCCGGAAATTCGTATCGCCGAAAGTGCGATTGCTTATCGATTTTCTGATCGATGCGCTTCGCAAGCCGAGCTGGGGTATCGACTAATCAGCGTCGATTGCAATCTACGTTACGCTTCGCGACTACCCACTTAGCGTGCGAGAAATCATGGCCCTCTACGAACTCAACGGCGTCCGTCCCACCGTCGCTTCCACTGCGTGGATCGCCGATTCGGCAACTGTAATCGGTAACGTTCACATCGCCGATGGCGCGAGCATTTGGCCGGGTGTGGTGATTCGCGGCGATCTTGAAACGCCGATCATCATTGGCAAGAATTCGAACGTGCAAGACAACAGCGTATTGCACAGTGATGAAGGCTTGCCGCTCGTGATCGGCGAAGGCGTCACCGTCGGCCATCTCGTCATGCTGCATGGTTGCACGATTAGCGATCATTCGTTGATTGGTATCGGCGCGATCGTGTTGAATGCTGCGAAGATTGGAAGGCATTGTTTGGTCGGCGCGAGTTCGCTCGTGACCGAAGGCAAGGAATTCCCGGATGGTTCGATGATTATTGGCTCGCCCGCGAAGGCCGTGAAAGAACTTTCAATCGAGCAACAAGAAAAACTTAAATTGAGCGCGGCGCATTACACGGCGAATGCGCGACGTTTTGCGGCGGGGCTTAAACGCATCGATGCTTAGAAATTTACCTGCAAAAGCGCTTAATAGCATTTGCGTCATCTTCCCAATTTAATTGGGCGAAAAAGCATTAATGTGTAGTTTTCGATAAATAACGAAATATAGATAATCGCCCAATGTAGTTGGGCGATTGCAAATCGCGCCAAACAAGTATTTCGCTTCTCTGTTCAAGCGCACTTGACACGTCTGTTACTGTATCTATTGTGAAAATCAGTTCCCACCTGTCGTCGCGCGCGTTCGCAATCGCCTTCATGGCGATGATTGTGTTCGCGATGCAAACGCTGGGTGTCGCGCATCGCGCATCGCATGCGCGCCACGCCGCATCTGCGCAGGAATTGTGGCTCGCCGTCGCCAATGGCGAAACGGTAAGCGTCGATGTATGGCAAGCAGAGCAACGTCCTAACGCATCGTTGACGTCGAACCAAAGCGATCGCTGGCATCACGAATCGCGCGCCGACTGCGAGCGCTTCGATGCGCTTTGCGCGGGCGACGCACCGATTGCGATCATGCTCGCAACGCCGCTGCTGCCTGACATCGAACCCGGCATCGCGCGCGCCCATCGCGCGCTCATCGCCGCGCGCACTGCCCGCGCGCAGGCACGCGCACCGCCACTCGCGTAGACGAGCGCGTCGTCGCTCGCTGAGGCGCGAATACGCGCCCGCGTTGCCCGCGCGACGCATCCTTCTCAATGCTCAATGTGCTTCGCACGTACTGAGTCTTGTTCTTCTCTTCTGCGTCGCATTGATTGCGGCGCCACTCCTTATTCGGCATGAACACAAGTCTTCCCCCATCTCCTCCTCGCGTATTACACGTAGCAATCATTGCAAGTCTTCTTGCGTTACCCGCAATTTCAATCGCGCAATCGTCGCCTGCGCAAAAAATCGAACCCATCGTCGTTACCGGTAATCCCTTCGAGCGCGCTGTCGCAGGGCAGCCGTGGTCGGTGCTCTTCGGCGACGATCTTGCACAACGGCAAAGCGGCACGCTCGGCGAGACGCTCAACGGCGTGCCCGGCGTGTCGTCCACCTATTTCGGCCCGAACTCGTCGCGTCCCATCATTCGCGGGCTCGATAGCGAGCGCATTCGCGTGATGGAAAACGGTGCGTCATCGGTCGATGCGGCATCGCTTTCATTCGATCACGCCGTGCCAATTGATCCGATCGCGATTGAGCGCATTGAAGTATTGCGCGGCCCGTCGGCATTGCTCTACGGCGGCGCAGCAGTGGGCGGCGTGGTCAACGCGATCAGCAACCGCATTCCAAGGAAATCATTTAAACAACCCGAATTCACATTGCAAACGCAATTCGGCGGCGCGGAGAGCACGGCGATGGGCGCGCTGCGCGCGAACGCAACCTTCGGCGACATCAGCATTCACGCCGATGCATCTCGTCGCGAAACGGACGATTTGCGTGTGCCGACTTTTACGCTTCCCGATGCGGACAACGCAAATGAGAAAGCTAACCGCGTCGTCAACTCCGCACTCGAAGCAACGTCCGGCGCATTCGGTATCTCGCGTACAACGAGTAACGGTTACATCGGCGCATCGTTTGATAGCTATCGCAGCACCTATGGCATCGTCGTCGAACCCGATGTGACGATCGATATGAAGCGCGATCGTTTCATGCTCGCAGGCGAGCAGCGCGTTACCGGCTCGCTCTTCAACACTTGGTCGGGACACTTCGCGCACACACGCTATCAACATCAAGAAATTGAAGGTACCGGCGAGATCGGTACCACGTTTAAAAATCGCGGTTACGAATGGCGTGTTGAAGGCAAAACCGCACAATACGGCCCGTGGCGCAGCGTCATCGGCGTGAGCGGCGACAACACGCGCTTCTCTGCCGTGGGCGAAGAAGCCTTCGTCCCACCAACAAAATCAAGCAACGCAGCGCTCTTCGCAAAACAGGAAGGCAAGTTCGGCAGCTCGCTCATCGCATTCGGCGGACGCTATGAACGAAACCGCGTATCGGCGAGCGAAGTGCTCGATGATGCGGGCGAAGTTCGCTTCGGCCCCGCTGATTCGAAACGCCTCAATCTCGTGAGCGGATCGTTCGGACTTACGCAGAAACTCTCGAATGCGTTATCGCTCCACGGCAATCTTTCGTATTCCGAGCGTGCGCCGTCGTACTTCGAGCGCTATGCCGACGGCGTGCATCTCGCAACCGCAGCGTATGAGCGCGGCGATCGCAATTTGCCGAAAGAAAAATCTACGCACTTCGATTTCGGTTTCGCATTCAAGCAGGGGCCGTTCGCAGCGCAGCTCACCGCGTTTACCTCGCGCCATCGTAATTTCGTTTCGCTCGATTTCACGGGTGAAACGTTCGTTGAGGAAGAAGCGGCAGCAGCCAGCGTGGCGAAGAGTGAAGAGGAAGGCGGCGAGTTTCCAATCTATCAATTCCGCGCAGTGCCTGCGCGTTTCTCGGGGCTCGAATTCGAATCGTCGTTGCGCGTGATCGATAGTCCGCGCTCTACGCTCGATCTCGGTCTCGGTATCGATCTCGTTCGTGCGACCAATCGCACAACGAACGAGCCGCTGCCGCGCATCGCACCGACGCGCGTGAACTTCAACGCAACCTATCGCACCGGGCCGTGGAAACTACGCGGTGAAGTCGTGCATGCCGCAAAACAATCGCGTATTCCGCTGGTTGAACGCGAAGTGAACGCCGCGAGTGACGGCACCACGGATGCGTACACGATGCTTAACTTGAGCGCGTCGTACGACATTCGCCTCGGCCGCTTGAATGGCAACGTGTTCATCAAAGGCACGAATCTCACGAATGAACTCGCCTACAACGCCGCCTCGATTCGCAGCG
>JBOFBL010000102.1:0-2736 GCA_051645545.1 Casimicrobium sp.
TTCCTCGAGCACGTGCACGAGCGGCACGTGAAACACGTCGGCCACCTCGAACGGATCGCACGTGAAGTGTTGTGGCTCGCTAATCGCAACAATCGGCGTCACTTCATACGCCGTCACCGTGACATAACTCGGCAGAGTACCGAGCACTTCGATCTTCGATGCATCCGCTCCGATTTCTTCGTTCGCTTCGCGCAGCGCGGTGGCGATGAGATCGACATCCTCTTCGTCTTTGCGGCCGCCCGGAAAACTGATTTGTCCCGCGTGATCGTGCAGGTGCGCGGTGCGTTGCGTGAGCGCGATGTGCCAGTCGTTATCTTGCTCGATGAGCAGGATCAACACCGCTGCGGGTCGCACCGTTCGTCCTGTGACTTGATGCGCGAGTTTGCGCTCTTCCGTCGTGCCGTCGCCCGCGATGTAGTCCTGGCGCGCGTGGGCGTTCGCAATGCGGTGGCGGAGGGTTTCGAGGTCAAGGTTCAAAACGCGTTCCTTCATTTGTTCTCCTCTCCCTTGAGGGGAGAGGGTGTCGCGCAGCGACGGGAGAGGGTGGACGTCGCGCTTTCGAAATCAATAACGAGATGCGATCATCCCCCTCTCCCGCCCTTCGGGCACCCTCCCCCACGAGGGGGGAGGGGAACCGATGTCACCCCTCACGCAACACACGTATCGGCGGCGTGGAAAGAACGCTTCTCGTACCCAGCCATCCCGCAACCAAAGTCAACACGGTCGCCGCCATCAAACCAATGATCCACACCACTGGCGACGCAATAAATTCAATCTTCAGAATCCGTGTCGCAAGCGCCCACGTGAGGGCGATCGCACCGATCACACCGAGCGCGCCGGCAGCCACTCCAAGCAAAGAAAACTCCGCGATCAAGGCATCGCGCACCTGCGTGCGTGTGCCGCCGAGCGTACGAACAATCGCGGTGTCGTAACGACGCTCGTCTTGCGTAGAAATGACCGCCGTGTAGAGCGTCAGCAAACCCGCTGCGAGCGTGAAGAGGAACACGAATTCGAGCGCCTTTGCGACTTGATCGACGATGCTGCGCACGCGCTCCATGATTTCGGAGACGTCAATCGCGAGCACATTCGGCGCGGTGTTCACGATCGCGGGCAGCGTTTTCAAATCGTTCGACGGCAAATGAAATGCGGTGATGTAGCTCTTGGGCAATTTCTCGACGGTCGTTTTCGGCACGAGCGCGAAGAAATTCACTTTGAAGCTGTCCCAATCGACTTTGCGCAGACTCGTTACGGCGACGGTGACTTTTTCTCCCGCGACGTCGAAGGTAAGTTTGTCGCCGAGGTTCAATTTGAGCGTCGCCGCGATGCCGTCTTCGAGCGATAACGTGTCTTTTTCATCGCCAGTGAAATATGCGCCGGAGGTGATCGTGTTACCCGGTGGCACTTTATCACTCGACGACACATTCCATTCGCGATCGACTAAGCGTTTCGCGCGCTCGTCGACGTAATCTTTTCCGGTGACCGGCTTCTCGTTGATCGCCACGAGACGACCGCGCACCATCGGATAGAACGTTGCGCTTTGGTTGCGTTCTTTGAGCAGATTGGTGAGCGGCTCAATCTGGTCTTGTTGAATGTTGATGAGGAAGCGATTCGGCGCATCCACAGGCAACGATTTTTGCCACGCTGAGAAGAGATCGGTGCGCACGAAACCGACCGTGATGAGCGTCATCACGCCAAGCCCTAAACACGCAATTTGAATGGAGGTTGAAAGGCGACGACGATCCAAATTCGCGAGTCCCATTTGCCACGCGCTTTTTGTTCGCGCTTTGGTCACGCGACGCACGCCCCACAAGAGCGCGGCTGCACCAAGCGTCGCCGCGCCCACCAGCGCGACGATGCCGCCGACGAAGATGAAACCTGTTTTCAAATCCTGCGCTTGCAAGAGCACGACGCCGAGCACGGCGATCACACCCAGGATCGCAGCGACGATCCCTCCGCCACTTGGCACTTGCATATCGCGCCGCAATGCGCGTACGGGTGGCGTGCTCGCGAGCGCGACGAGCGGCGGTAGCGCGAAGCCGAGCAAAAGCACGAGTCCCGTTAAAAACGCGCGCCACAACGGCGCAACGCCCGCAGGGGGCAATTCGGAAGCGAACAGTCCGCGCACCGCGAAGGCAAGTCCCGCTTGCGCGAGGTACGCGAGGATCACGCCGAGCACGCAAGCGATGATCGAGAGCAGCGCGAATTGCCCAATGAAATGAATGAGCGTTTGCGTGCGCCCTGCGCCGAGCGTTCGGAAAATTGTTGCCGTGTCGATTTCGCGCTTCAGATAACGGCGCAGCGCAAGCACAATCGCAACCACGGCGAGGAAGACCGCGAACGATGCGGCGAGCCCCAAGAATTGTTCACTGCGTTCGAGTGTGTTGCGAACTTCGGGACGCAACTCGCGCACGGTTTCCATGCGCTGCCCGGGGCCGAGCTTCGGTTTGATCGCTTTCGCGAATTCATCCGCGCGTTCACCCGCGACCTGCAATCGATACGACGCGCGTGAACCAGGGCCGAGCAATTCGCTCGCCGCGAGATCGGTTGCATTCATCAAAACCTTCGGCGCGGCAGAGAGAAAGTTGCCCGCAACCTCGGGCTCTTCGACGAACACTTGCGCGATGCGCGGCGTTAACTTGCCGAGCTCAACCGTGTCGCCGACTTTCAGATTGAGTCGCGACGCGAGCCGTTCATCAACGAACACCTCGCCCGCTTGCGGCACCGAGCGCGCGGCGT
>JBOFBL010000103.1:0-5830 GCA_051645545.1 Casimicrobium sp.
CATGCGGTTGGTCGAAGGTCGGCGTTTTCTTCACCGTGTTTGGCGGCACTCCAAAGTCTGCATTGATCCGGCACGCGGGCAGAACTGAACCCGTCTTCGTCAGAGAGGGAAAGACCATTCGTCCGCCTATTTACGACAACTCGTGGCCGGATGACGCGAAGATTGAAATCGAATTTGAATAGGCGCTCGCTTCAAGGCGTATGTAAACCGCTTCGTATAGCAAGCGGGCATTTGCTCACCACGATTTGCAAGTGAGAAACGCGTTGGCTAGTTCTCTGCGTCAACGGTACTACGTATCGCGTGAACTTCTAACGACATACACGCAACCCTTAATCGATCCAGCATCCGTTTGCTCAAAATCGGGGATAGCGCGCTCGAATTGAAAGCCCGCATTCTCTAGCAATCGCTTCGAGGCGATGTTGGACGCAAGAAGCTCCGCGCGAATTTCGGCGACACCGAGCACGTCGACCCATAGCGCACGACCATTCGCGCTGCGGTCGTGCCAAGCCCTTTGCGCCACCATGCGCGCGCGACGACGATACCGAATTCCGCGATGCGATCGTCGTTGGATGTGATTGTGAGCCCGATAGTGCCGATGCTTTGTGTCGATTGATTGTGTTCGACGTTTGGCACGATCGCCCAGCGAATTCCGGTGCGTTGCTGAAACCGTTCGCGATGGCGTGCGAGCCATTGATGGCTCAGCTCAATGGATTCGGGAATGGGATCGCCCGCTAACCACGCCGATTCAGCGTCAGTTGCGCGTTCGAACCAGCTCGGTATGTCGTCCTCGGTGAGCTCACGTAGATGCAGCGAATCTCCGACGAGCTTGGGCACTGCATTTGGGAAGTTAAGCGTTTGAGGCATGATGAAATCGTTCGCTGTGCGCATGCTTTTTTGCGCATGACAATGCTTGCTTGCCTAAAAAATAGGCAGAAAAATCAGTGTCAGCATTATTATAATTTTTCCAATTTTATTGGGCGATAAAGTAATTTACTTTATTTATCGAAAGTAATATTTTTATACTCAAAGCCCCAGTTAAATTGGGCAATGATGCGTTGTGCTGGGATGTTACCCAAAGTCATAAGGATCCACATCAATCGTCCAACGCACTTTTGTTTTTGTGGCTTCGATCGATTCGCGCAGTGTCGCGAGCGCGCTTGCGAGTGGCGCAACTTTCGGAGCGATCACTTGCATCGTCCAGCGCGTGAAATCGGCTTTTCGTGCGAGCGGCGCGGGTTGTGGGGCGAAGACTTCGCCGTCGTCTTTTGCGAGTGCATTGCGCAACGTCGCGTGCGCGTGTGCGAAGAAGTCGGCGACGGCTTGCGTATCTTTCGCTTCGCCACGAATGAGCGCCATTCTTGTGAGGGGCGGTAAGCCAAACGCGTCGCGCGAGGCGAGCGTTTCATCGGCGAACGAGTCGAAGTCGCCGCGCAGAATCGCTTGATACGTCGGGTGATTCGGAAATTCGGTTTGAATGACGACTTCGCCCGGCAGTGCATGGCGCCCGGCACGACCGGCGACTTGCGTGAGTAGCGCGAACAAATCTTCTTGCGCACGAAAATCGGTGGAGAAAATCGCGCGATCGGAATCGACGACACCGACCAAAGTGAGCGCGGGAAAGTCGTGCCCTTTCGCAAGCATTTGCGTGCCGACGACGATGTCGATTTCGCGCGCGAGAATTTTTTCGTAGAGCTGTTGCCACGCGTGTTTGCCCGAGAGCGCATCTGTGTCCGCGCGCGCGATGCGTGCATCGGGAAATTGTTCGATGAGCGCCTGTTCGAGCTTCTGTGTGCCCACGCCGGAGCCAATCAATTCTGGATGGCCACAGGCGGGACATTTCGACGGAACGCTCGATTGAAATCCACAATGATGACAACGCAGCGAGCGAATCGATTGATGAAGCGTGAGCTTCGCATCGCAGCGTTTGCACGGCGCGCTCCATGCGCAATGTGGGCAATAGAGCGACGGCGCGAAGCCGCGACGATTCACGAGCACGAGCGATTGCTCGCCACGCGCGAGACGTTCGCGAATGCCGTCGGCGAGTTGATCGGAGAGCCCGAGTTTGACGTGTCGCCCTTTCGCGGGCACGAGGCGCATGCGCGGCTGCGGCGCATTGGTGGCGCGTTCGTTAAGCCGCAACAATCGATAGCGCCCCGCGCGCGCTTGTCGCCATGATTCGAGACTCGGTGTCGCGCTCGCGAGGATCACGGGAATGTCGAGCGCCTTCGCACGCATGATCGCGACGTCGCGCGCGTGGTAGCGCGGTGATTCGTTTTGTTTATATGAGCCGTCGTGTTCTTCGTCGATGACGATGAGCCCCAGTTGTGATGCAGGAGCGAAGACGGCGAGCCGCGTGCCAACGATCAAGCGCGCACGGCCTTGATGCACGTCATGCCATGCGCGGTTGCGTTCGTTCGGTGTGAGCTTCGAATGCAGCACCGCAGAGACAACGTTCGGCAGCGCCGCCGTGATGCGATCGATGAGCTGCGGCGTCAGGTTGATTTCTGGCACGAGCAACAAAACCTGCTTGCCCGCAGCAATCGTTGCGGCAATGGCGTCGAGATAGACCTCGGTTTTGCCGCTACCGGTGACGCCGAGCAGGAGCGAGACGACGAAGTGGTTTAGCGTTTCACGCAGTGCTGAAATTGCGTTTGATTGTTCGTGCGTGAATTTCGGAAATTGCGGGAAGACGAGTGTGTCTTGCGATTGTTCGAAGATGGCTTCGACCCAAGCTTTCTCGATCCATTCGCCGAGCGTGCGTCGTTGATTCGGCGACAGTGCGGATCGTTGTTCCGCTTTCAATATGTTTTTGAGTAGCGCGCGAAGCTCGCGCGCCTTCGTTTGCCGAACGGTGAGCAACGCAGTGGCTTTTTCGCCGAGCGGCGTGAGCCGCCAAGCAATCGGCGTTGCGGCGGGCGGCGTGTCGTTCGGTGTGATGAGCCCAAAGGCAACACCGCGCGAGACTTGGTAATAGTTCGAAACGAATTCCGCGAGCGCAACAAGTTCTTCGGGCAGCGCGGCGCTCACGATGCGGCGTACTTCTTTGAGCGGGGTCGCGGTGGGCTTGTTGTTTTCGATGTCGACGGCTTCTACTCGCGTAACGAGTGCGATGTGCGGGCGCGCCCCGACCGTAACTTCCACCGCCATGCCAACCGCGACATCCCACACGGCGGGTGCGACGTAATCCAGTGCGCGGCCAATGGCGAGCGGTACTTCGACGCTGACCTTAGTGAGCGCTGACATCGATTAAAGCCTCACAAAAACGACCGCAGCTCGTATACATGACTGCGCAGGGTATTGCTGTGGATAACTTTGTGACTTGTTTTGTGCGCAGTATCGCCAAACCACGGTTTTGCGAGGTTTGTGTCGAATTGCCTGATTCTTGGGCAAGGTAAAAATTGTTTTATTTTTCAATGAGTTACCACGTAAATAGTGCGCTTCAGCCAAGGCGGGCGCTCACGTGTGACAAGCTTGTCATATTTGTGCATAACTGATGCCGCAAGGCGCACGATTTGACGATTGTCAAGTGTTTTTTCGTGCGATTTCACTAGCTTCACGAATACTTGCGAGTAGTGTTTCAACAAGCTCGGGATGCGCATCGGGTGTGATCCCGTGACCCAAATTCGCGACATACCGCCGATTCGGGTTGAAGCCCACGAAATTCAGGGCGACAGCGCGACGAACTGTTACCTCGTCGGTGGTCAAAATGGCGGGATCGAAATTGCCTTGCAGCGTAACGCCCGTGCCTGCGCTTTCGCGCGCGCGCGCGAGATCGGCTTGCCAATCCACACCGAGACCGTCAACCCCGGTAGCGGCTTGTTGCGCGAAACTTTGCGCCGCACCTTTACTAAACGAAATGATCGGCATCGTTGGCAAACGCTTTTTCAATTCACCTACGATCGTTCGAATGGACGGTAGCGAAAAACGCTCGTATTGCGACGGCGAGAGCACGCCGCCCCAACTGTCAAAAATCATCAGCACGTTTGCGCCCGCGACGGCTTGTTGTTCCAAATAATCGATCACGATCTCGGTGTTGATCGCGAGCACACGCTCAACCAAATCAGGGCGCTGAAACAGCATCTTGCGCACGCTTGCAAACTCGCTCGCCGAGCCCGCGCCTTCGATCATGTAGCAGGCGAGCGTGAACGGCGACCCGGAAAAACCAATGAGCGGCATGCGCTGCGTATCGCCATCGGTCAACGCACGTTTGCATTGCGCGACCGCGTCGAACACATATTGCAATGACGAGAGATCGGGTTTCGCGAGCGCCTTGATCGCGGCTTCATCGCGAAGCGGCGTAGCGAAGCGCGGCCCCTCGCCCACGCCGAACGTGAGCCCGAGATTCATCGCATCGGGAATCGTCAAGATATCCGAGAAAAGAATCGCTGCATCGAGATCGTAGCGCGCGAGCGGCTGCAACATCACTTCCGCGCAAAACGTCGTTGAGCGGCACGCATCCATAAAGCTCGGAAATTTCGAACGACTCGCGCGGTATTCGGGTAGATAACGACCCGCTTGGCGCATTAGCCAAACGGGTGGACGCGGCAGGGTTTCGTCGGTGAAGGCGCGAAGGAAGAGGTCGTTGCGAATCGGCATGCCGACATTCTTGCAGACGGCACAAATGCTTTCATGAACCTATCAATTTGTCTAAGACATTTCGTCTAAGATCATGCTTATGCTTCTGACATAACTTTTCACAACCGAGGGTAATATAATGAAATTTCAAACACTTAGCGGCGCACTGTTGGCCTTTGCGGCGATCGTGACCACCACAATTCCTAGCCTTACTCTTGCTCAAGTCAAAGATATTGACGACGCTGTTCTGAAATCTGCTCGACAAGGCATGCTGGTGCAGCGGATCGGTAAAGCCTACATGGCGCTTGCCCTTAAGGTAGAGGAACCGCTTGCGAAGAAGATTCTGAGCGATTCGGTAGCTCAGTTTGATCGCCATTTGGTTGAGCTTAAAGTGTTTGCGCCGACGCCTGAACTCAAAAGCGTGTACGCGCAGCTCGATGCGCCGTGGACGAGTTTTAAGGAGGTTGCGATCGGCACCACGCCCACGCAAACGTCGGCGAAACGTTTGTTGGTCCTGGAAGGGGCGCTGCTGAAAGGCGCGCTCGACGCCTCGCAACAATTGCAACGCAGAAGCAATGTGCCGACCACGCAACTGATCGCGAGCGCCGAGTATGACGCCGTGTATTCACAGCGCGCGGCGATGTATTACCTCGCAACGCTCGTCGATTCGACGGGCACGGGCAATAACGGCGAGCTTGATAAAGCACGGGCGGATTTTGTGCGCAATATGCAGAATCTGAAAAACACGAAACGTATGCCTGAACCGGTTGCGCGCAAGGTACAGCTTGCGGAATCGCAGTGGGCGTTCCTGGAAAAAGCAGTGGCCAATCGCGGTGATGCTCGCAATCGCGTTCAGCTCGCGGGCAATGTTTTGAAGTCGAGCGAACGCGTTCTCGAGGTGGTCGAAGATATCGCGGTGAGTTTGCAAAAACTCTAGCCGCGAGTCTTCCGCGTTAGTGTTGTGTCGTCAACGCGCGCACATGATTCGAGGCGCTAGCGACGAACGAGCGTGAGCGTTCGATTCGACCAAGAAGGCGCAACGCGCTTTAAAAACGGCTTACCGATGACAGCGTGAAGAAGCCCGGGCTTTTCACTCACAATCGCAGTGACGCCGTACACGTCGACATTGCCAACGCGAAGAGAATTGAGCGGCAGCGTGTACGTTTTGTACGTCGCAGGTTTGCCGTCTTTCGCCGCCTTCGCAAGCTCCGCGTTTTTTGCTTCGCGTTGCTCTTTCTGTTCTTTCGTTTCGTCT
>JBOFBL010000104.1:0-5154 GCA_051645545.1 Casimicrobium sp.
GCGCAACTCGCGCGTGCGCTGCATCGTGTGGCGCTGTTTCAAGCGGTGCCTGAATCGGTCGATCAAGACGATCCCGATCATCCGCACATCGCGCGCACCGCCGCTGCAATCGACGGTGAAACTGCGCAGCTTTACTACCAAATCGCGCTTCACGGCCGCGATGATTTGCGTTTAGCGCCCGACGAGCAAACCGCATTGATGATGACGTTTCTTCGTTTGCTCGCGTTCTCCCCGAATACAGGGCGTGCGCCAACGAAGGAAGCGACCGGAAACGCTACGCAAAACCCTCAAAACAGCTCACCAGCGCGCGCAAACGCCGCCACCCCGGTTCGCGCGCAACCGACGACTGCAACACAGCCAAAGCCCGCAAATGCCGATTTGTCATTCGTCCACGGATCGAGTCTGGGACAGGCTATTCGTCCTCCGTCATCAAACGCTCAGGCGGCTGTTCAAAATTCGAATCCAGCGGCATCTACCACTGCCCAAGAGAATAGGGCGTTCGACGGCGATTGGCACAAACTCGCTACTTCATTACCGCTAGCCGCAATGGCCAAAGAATTGGCGCGTCACGCCGTATTGCTGGGTTACGAAAACAACGTGTTCCGTTTAGCCGTTCCGCAGGACAAACGACCGCTCGCGACGACACAGAAAGAACGTCTCGCGAACACGCTGACCGAGTATTTCGGTCGCCCCACGAAAGTCGAAATCGAACTCACCGACGGCGCGGGTAACGCCGTCGCCACGAACGGCGCGGCACCGGCAGTGAGCGAATCGATCGCCGCCAAAGAAACGCGAGTGAAAGACGAAAAGCAAGCCGCAGCCGAAGCGGCCTTCCTTGCCGATCCTGCTGTGCAAGTGTTTCTCACCGAAGGCCAAGGAAAAATCCCCGCGGGAAGCATTCGTGCAAGCTGACGCTTGCAGGACGTCGCTTCGCTAGGACGACGCCCTTTGGGCTACGACGACACTCCCGCTGGTCGCTAGGACGCAAAGCGTCGCTGCGACTGTGTAGCGCCTAAAATCGTTCGGAGTTATCTAATCGCGAAGCTTTGCGTCCTAGCGAAGCGTCGTCCTAGCGCGTAAGCGCGTCGTCCTAGCGAGCAACGCGAGTGACGTCCTGTTTTTGGAGTAGATATGTTTGGTGGCAAAGGTGGCATGGCGGGCTTGATGCAACAAGCCCAGAAAATGCAAGAGAACCTCAAAAAAGCGCAAGACGAAATCGCGCGCATGGAAGTCGAAGGCCAGGCCGGTGCCGGTATGGTCAAAGTCACGATGACGGGCAAGCACGATTGCAAACGCGTGCAAATCGATCCGAGCGTAATGGACGATAAAGAGATGCTCGAAGATTTGATTACTGCGGCGATCAATGACGCTGCGCGAAAAATCGAGGCGACTTCAGCGGAGAAAATGGGTTCGCTCGCGGGCGGCATGAATCTGCCGCCTGGAATGAAGCTGCCGTTCTGACGAACGGCAGGACGTCGCGCTTCGCGCTATGACGACGCTCATTTCATTCACTAGGACGACGGCCTGCGGCCTAGGACGCAAAGCTAAGCGCAATGCCGTCTCCATTTCTGTCATCCCCGCGAAGGCGGGGACCCAGACCGAGACGTTGCCGATAGCGACCGTGTCTAATTTGAGAACACAAGGTTTTTCTTCATGCAAATGCGGTTCCACATTGATGAATTCCCGGTCTGGGTCCCCGCCTTCGCGGGGATGACAGCATAGGAACGCAGTGACCACTCCTGTCTCGTTCAAAACCCTCGTCGACGCGCTAAAAGCCCTCCCCGGCATCGGCCCGCGCGCCGCGCAACGCATCGCCTTCGATTTGGTCGAACGCAAACGCGAAGAGGCCGAAACGCTCGCGCAAGCGATCACGCGCGCGCTCGAAACGCTGCGTCATTGCGAGAGCTGCAACACGCTCTCCGAAACGCCGATCTGCGCACTCTGCGCTTCACCACGTCGCGACAAATCGCTGCTCTGCGTCGTCGAATCGCCCGCCGATCAAATCACGCTCGAACAATCCGGCGCGTTCAGCGGTTTGTATTTCGTACTGATGGGCCGCCTCTCGCCGCTCGACGGCGTCGGTCCCGGTGAAATTCATCTCGAACGCCTCGTCGAACGCGCCACCGACGGCAGCGTCAAAGAAGTGATCCTCGCCACCAACTTCACCAACGAAGGCGAAGTCACCGCGCACGTGATCACCGAGCTGCTTGAATCGCAAGGCGTGAAAGTATCGAGGCTTGCGCGCGGGATTCCGATTGGGAGCGAGCTTGAGTATGTGGATGCGGCTACGGTGGCGCAGGCGGTGAGGGAGAGGCGGTGAGCGCGGCTAAGCTCGTCTCAATTATCGAGCGGTCTTCTTGGTTTACACGCACGTTACTTGCCGCGCGCGAGCTCAATCTCAAGTCTTGGTGCATCGGGGCAGGAGCCATTCGCAATCTCGTCTGGGATCATTTGCACGGTTACGCTGAACCGTCGAATCTGGCGGACGTCGACGTTGCCTATTTCGATAGCAGTGATCTTTCGCAAGCGCGGGATGATGAATTGCAAGCGCGGCTCGTTGCTGCGTGCCCTGAATCTCCTTGGGAAGTGACCAATCAGGCCGCAGTGCATCTTTGGTTCGAATCGTATTTCGGGCACGCCGTTTCGCCATTGCGTTCGCTCGAAGAGGCAGTTGGCACTTGGCCCGAATACGCTACGAGCGTCGGCGTGTTTCTCGACATGGACGACGAGATTCACGTGATCGCGCCGCATGGGCTCGATGATTTGTTCAATTGCGTTGTGCGCCGAAATCCAACACGCGTGAGTATCGAAACGTACCAAAAACGTGTCGCGACGAAACGATACTCGCTGCGTTGGTCGAAGGTGACCATCGTTCCGTAGGGTGTGATCCTATCGCACCATGTTCCATACGCACGAAGCGCCGTTCTTCGATCCACGAGGTTTGTATCAATTTGTGGTGCGATAGGATCGCACCCTACGCCGCCGCGCTATCCGCTAACGCTACAAACTGCTCCGTCGTCAAATCCTCCGCGCGCGCTTGCGGGTCGACGATTGCTTTTTCGAATCGCTCGGCATCGATCCATTGCACGAGACTTTTGCGGAGCATCTTTCTTCGTTGAGTGAAGGCTTGGGTGACGAGTTGCGCAAAGAATTTTTCGCTTTTCGGGCGCAAGCGATCAGCGCCTAGTGGCACGAGCCGAACGATCGATGAATCAACCGCTGGAATCGGTCGGAATGCGCCGGGTGGCACGTCAAAACACTTCTCGACGCGATAGCGATATTGCAACATCACCGAGAGTCGCCCGCGTGCGTCCTCGCCCGCGCGCGCGGCCATGCGATCGACAACTTCTTTTTGCAACATGAAGGTCATGTCGGCGATGCGATCTTCGTATTCGCAGAGGCGAAACAGAATCGGCGTTGAGATGTTGTACGGTAGATTGCCGACAATTCGCAATGGTGATGGCAATGTCGCGAAATCGAATTCGAGCGCGTCGCCTTCGTGAATGCGCAGTTGTTGTTCGGTGAATTCGGTTTTGAGTCGTGCGACGAGATCGCGATCGATTTCTACGACGTCGAGGCTTGCGGTTTCGCCTGCCGCGCATTGCGATTGCATCGCGTCGAGGAGTTCGCGGGTGAGTGCGGCTTGGCCTGGACCGATTTCAACAAGGTGATCGCTTGGTTTCGGATCGATCGCTTCGACGATGCGGTGAATGTAGGTTTTGTCGACCAAGAAGTTTTGGCCGAAGCGCTTTCTAGCGCGATGCGGGGCGCGGTGGGAGGCGTCGTGATTTGTCTGGTTGGAGCTAGGTTTCACAGGCATCATTCTGTCATTCCCGCGAAGGCGGGAACCCAGACCGAGAGATGTTTGATTTGCGGACAACGCATATATGATGAAAACCGCCCGGACTGGGGCCCCTTGCAGGGCGCGCTCGCGCAAGCATGCGCGACCCGTTCCGGCGGTGGATCGCGTGCGATCCAAAACCCCGCCTACACCCTTCGCGGGGATGACAGCATAGGATGATCCTGCCGCGCGCGATTCAGAGAGCGGATAGCTCAGCTAATAGTCTCGGCATCGCTGCCGTCATCCCGCGATACTCGACGACTGCAGGTGTCATCGACGCGAGCGCGTCGTGCAACTGGAGCGCACGCTCAGGCGCTTGCGCGAGCACGGACATGAGCGGAGCCATCATCACGCGAATGAAAAACACAGCGCGACCGAGATGCGGCAATGGCCACGTCGTTTGCCGCTCGACTCGGAAGAAGAGGCGAGGCAACAGCTGCGAGGAATCCTTGAGCGTCTCGCTCCACGAATAATCGTTCTGCTCGGGATGTTGGTCGAGTGAAGACGATGGCACGATGAGCCACACGTGGCGCAACATCGGTTGCTTCATAAATGCCGTTGCCATGATGCTGCTGCCTGCGGCGAGCAGCATTTGATTGTCAGCAACGGGCGCGTGAATCGCAGCAAAATCGAGGCCGAGTTTTTCGCGTGGGTCCCAGCGCGAAGGGAAGCAGACGGAGAGGTATTCGGTGCGCAGCGCGTTGTTTTCGTTTTTTAGGATGACGAAGTCTTCTTGGATTTCAAGCGCAGTGGATCGGCTTGTAGGAGCGGCTCTGCCGCGATCAGCGTCAGCGAGTGGAAGCGCGGTTCGCGGCAGAGCCGCTCCTACAGAGTGAGCACGATTCGCAATCGCAATCACAGTCTGTTCATCGGGTTCGCCCACACATGCGCGCTCAGCGCGCGAAGCAAATACCTCGTTTCGCAAACGCTGATACGCATCAAACTGTTCGTCACGCAACAACAGCGCGGGCGACTCAGGATCGAGCTTCTCCAGATTCGGCCGCATGCGAAACGGCGTGGACACCGGCCACGGCATTTGCGCAGCGGGCGTCAACCAATCCGCTTCGGCATTTGAAACGATTGGAGCGGTATCGGCGTTCATGGTTCGACCCTTCGGCAGGCTCAGTGTGAACTGAGCTCACCACGAACGAGAAAAAACTCGTCGTGAACAAGAATCGATGCGCTTGAAAAGTTCACGCTTTCCACGCCGCCAAATACTCTTTCCAATGTGCGCCAGGCAATGTGCGCAGCTTCTCGCGCATCATCTTCTCTTCGTTCGCATACTGCGACGTGTCAAGTTCGCCACGCATCAT
>JBOFBL010000105.1:0-1322 GCA_051645545.1 Casimicrobium sp.
CGTTCTTGAATGCAAGCTTCGGTTCGCGCACGACGAAACACGCAAGGTTGAGCGGCGCACATTTTTCGACGGGAAATTTCTGCGCGAGCTTCGCTTGCAATTCCGCCTGCGTGAAATCGATCGACACTTCTGGATTGAAGTGTCGAAACACGAACCAGCCGACAACGCAGAGCGCGATGACAACGACAGCGATCAATAAACGTTTAAGCATGCGCAGAGCTTATCAAATGCGCTGCTTGCACGATTTGTTAGCGATGTCCGAGCAGTGAGCTTGCAATCAAAAACATCGAGATCGCGCCGATTGTTGTGCCGACAGCAAATCCAAGTATGCGCTCTGAGCGGCTCGCGATCACAAAGCGCGGGCGAATGAAATGGCGAATCACATAGAGCGGCATGAGCAACGCGAGCGGCGTCCAGAATAGCCAAGCCAATTGTGAGGTGCTTAGTGAGAATTTCGTAAAGCCTTCGAGCGAGCCCGCAAATAGTCCGATGATGCCGAAGCCCAGTGAAACGATAAAACTGAACGCAGCGACTACGATCGATGCGAGACACGCGCTGAGTAGCGCCCAAAAAAGCGTACGCCACCAAAAAGGCGGCATAGCGGGGTTTGTTTTCGGTTCGGTCACAGACAACAACGCAATACTCTCTTTTTTGCGAACCGCGCAGTAGGTCCGGTTACGCACTTATTCATACTAGAGCAGCTACTATTCAAATTCACTGGGAACTTTTGAATCGTAGATCTCGCAAAAGCGTAACTATGTTGGTCTCTGATCCACTCACTATCGAGCGGCTCTGCGAAGTAAAACTTCTTCATCACCTTGCGCCGTTCGTCGCGCGCGAATGCACGCTGCCGCAGGCCGCGAGCGAGCTCGAGATCACCTCGCGGCGAATGAGCTATTGGGTCAACAAGTTCGTTAACTATAAATTGATCCAATTCGTGCGCTTCGAAAAACACGGACGACATCAAGCGGCGGTCTATCGCAGTGTTCACGATGAATTCGTGTTCAATCTCGCCGCGATTAACGAAGAGCACGCGATGGGTTTGCTGCAAGCGATTCAGGGGCCGCGTTTCGAACAATTGCAGCGATCGATCGCGAGAAACTTCACGCGACGCGGTAAACACGCGCAGTTTCGTATCTGGCGTGCGGAGAGCGGCGTTCGCTCACTTCTCTTCAACACGAAAGATGCGAACGATACCTTCGGACTCACAAGTAATTTCTATCAGCTCTCGCTCAGCGCGGACGATATCGAAGCCCTGCACCGAGAACTACGCGAACTCTGCTTTCGCTATCTCGAAAAATCGGACAAACGTAACCCTCAAA
>JBOFBL010000106.1:0-2719 GCA_051645545.1 Casimicrobium sp.
GGCTCGCCGCCGGTCAAACGAAGTTTTTCAACACCGAGTTCCGCAGAAATTCGTGCGAAGCGAGTGATTTCTTCAAAGGTTAGCAATGCGTCGTGTGGCAGAAATTTGTAGCCTGGGCCGAACACATCTTTCGGCATGCAATACGTGCAGCGGAAGTTGCATTTGTCGGTAACCGAAATGCGCAAGTCGTGCAGGCGGCGAGCACGGGTGTCTTCCACGCGAGCGTTCGCGCGCAACTGCGCGAGCGCGTCGTGCGCGAGCGGTTGCGGGGCGCGCGCATTGGCGGGTACGAGCGGAATAACTTTTCCGGAGAAATTGGTCGATTCACCCATTCAATGCTTTAGTGTGTTTCAAAATTGCCTTCGTTCGTTCACGTTCGTCACGTACGCAACGTTTGCCTGACAGTCGCGAAGTGCTTATTCTGCTAGATTCCACGACGTGACAGCCGCGAATCTCTCTACACTTGGCCCGAATGACGCATCGACCATTCCTGCGAAGGTCGTGTGGTCGCTTGATGTGTCGTTTCGTAAACGCCCGGTGCAAAGCCGTTGGGCGGATTTTCAGTGGGAGCCAGTGAGCGCCGTCATGGCTTTGAACGCCACGTCGCTTTCCTGCGATGTGATCACGGTCGATGGTGAAATGCAATGGCGGTGGAGTGGTGCAACGATGGATTTGCATCCGTCGGAGGGCGAAGGCTATTGGCTTAATCTGACCTCCGAAACACCATGCTTATTTGTAATGTGGCGAATGGAAGAGGGTGACGAGGTGCCGCGCCCCGTGGTGGTGACGGCGTCTTACAACGAAGCCGGTCGCATGCTCGATGCGGGCGATCGTGTGGATCGTGTGCCCATGCCCGAGGCGATGCAGGCTGCGCTCGCGGAATACACGATGAAGTTCTACAAACCGGAAGTGCGCAAGAAAGTGAAGCGCAATGATCCTTTTCGTAGCCACGGTAATCAAGGCAATCAGAACAATGAATTGATTGTGCCTGTGGGATCGCCTGCGGCGTCCGCCGTGCGAGGCTAAGAGCGTGGTTGATTCGCAAAAACCGCAGATTGAAAATGAACCCGTGCTATCGCGCTGGTCTCGCCTTAAACGTGGGCAGCCAAATCAAAAAGATAGTATTTCGAAAGATAATGAAAATGAACTTATTACCCAAGATAATTGGGCGATAAATGAAAGTTCTGGAAGCGATGTTTCGGTGCCTTTGAATGCCTCGTCAGAGCAGAAGGTAGCGCTGAACGACGATGCATTGCCCTCGCTCACCGACATTGCACTTGACCGTGATTTCACACCGTTCATGCAAGCCAAAGTGCCCGAAGCGCTCAAACGGCAAGCGCTAAAAGCGCTCTTCAAAGATGCCCACTTCAACACGATGGACGGGCTCGACACCTACATCGACGATTACACGAAATTCGACCCAATTTCTGCAGAAGAAATGGCGGGACTCTCGTCGTGGAAATCGATCATGAAGCCGCTGGAGCAGGTGGTCACGCCGGGTGGCTATGCGGTGGATGTGGAGAGTGAAGAGGGGAGGGCCGTGCTTGCTGCGCGCGAAGCGTTGGCCAAAAATGCCGAAAACGGCATCGAGAACGTCAACGCGTCTTCGCCGGAAGATCCGCTGATTGAACAAGCGATGAATCCGATCGCCGAAGAAACGTCAACAGTGTCATTGCCGCACGAGCGCTACGGCAAACGCGTCGGCGATTTCAAATCTGATTACGCGCCACTGCATGTTGAAGAAGCCGCTGCAATCGCGCCGCCAATTTCATCCTCTGCGAAACAATTCACCGACGACCCACGATAAGTAAAACAATGTCACGACAAATTCATCTGTGTTCCTGCAACCGCACGATCACTAAAGACGCAAACCCACTCGTTGAAGCCGCGAAATTTGCGGGCGCGAGCGAGGTGAAAACCTACGACGCGATGTGTCAGTACGAGCTTGAAAAATTCGCTGGTAATCTCGATGGCGACGCGGTCATTGCGTGCACGCAGGAATCGCGTTTGCTCGGCGACACGGCGAGCGAGTCGCCGAAGGTGTCTGCGATTCGCTTTTTCAATATTCGCGAGAAAGCGGGCTGGTCGAAGGAAGCAAGTTTCGCGACGCCAAAGATCGCGGCGTTGATTGCGGAGGCGATGCTGCCCGAGCCCGCGCCGACGACACAGGTATCGTACCAATCGACGGGGCAAACGCTCATCATTGGGTCGCTTAAAGACGCATTGCCGATTGCCGAGGCATTGAAGAGCAGTGTGAACGTGAGTGTGCTTGCGACGAACACGAATGCGGAGTTACCGACAACACGCGACTATCCGATTGTGAGCGGCGCGAAGGTTGCCGTGAAAGGCTGGCTCGGTGCGTTCGAAGCATCGTGGAGTCAAGACAATCCCATCGATCTCGATGCGTGTACGCGTTGCAACGCGTGCGTGAAGGCTTGTCCGGAAAATGCGATTGATTTGTCGTATCAGATCGATCTTGATAAATGCAAATCGCATCGCACGTGCGTGAGTGTGTGCGGCGAAGCGCAGGCGATTGATTTTTCTCGCGCTGCGAATGTTGCGGCGCGAACCGCGAAGTTCGATGTTGTTTTGAATTTGTCGGAAGAGAAATTCTTCACGCAGCATCAAGTGCCGCAGGGTTATTTCGCACCAGGCGCTGACCCTGTCGCACGAATCAAAGCGATTGCAGAGATCGCCACACTCAAAGGCGAATTCGAAA
>JBOFBL010000107.1:0-2366 GCA_051645545.1 Casimicrobium sp.
AGAACCCGAAATTCAAGGTGCAGGCGAGAATGATGAAGAACCCGAAGATGACTTTTTCTAAATTCATGGCAAACCGAAGCGAAAACACCGGTCTTAGCGGCGCGAAGCGCGTACTCTACCGCAGTGGGAACGTTTGCACATGAGCGGACACCAAATTCGCTCAATTGCGCTAAAATTATGTCGTTCGAGGAGCGTTGCGACCGCGTAAATCCCTTTTCAGGCGATGAGGCGACGGCCAGGCTCGAACCAGATGCCGCGATGCTTTTCTCGCGCGCATTCTTGAAACGGCGCTCGCAAACCCGGTGATACCGAATCCGTTTGCGATGAGCGCCTTTTAGAGCCACTTTTCGCCACGAGATTTGTGTTCACCGCTTTTTTGGAGTGAACATGAACGCTGTTGCTGACAAAGCATTTACTGATTACGTGATTGCCGACCTCTCGCTCGCCGAGTGGGGCCGCAAAGAAATCAAAATCGCCGAAACCGAAATGCCCGGTTTGATGGCGATACGCGAAGAATTCGCGAAAGCGCAACCGCTTAAAGGCGCGCGCATCACCGGATCGTTGCATATGACGATTCAAACCGCCGTACTCATCGAAACGCTGCAAGCGCTTGGCGCGCAAGTGCGTTGGGCGTCGTGCAATATTTTCTCGACGCAAGATCACGCTGCCGCAGCGATTGCTGCAAAAGGCACGCCTGTCTTCGCCATCAAAGGCGAAAACCTTGAGCAATATTGGGATTACACCCATCGCATTTTCGAATGGCATGATGGTCAGCCCTCGAACATGATTCTTGATGACGGTGGCGATGCGACGCTGTTGCTTCACCTCGGCACCAAGGCGGCGAAGGATGCATCGCTGTTGTCGAATCCGGGTAGCGAAGAAGAGGTCTGTCTCTTCAATTCGATTAAGGCGAAACTCAAAACCGATCCCGGTTTCTATGAGCGCAATCTCAAAGCTGTGATTGGCGTCACCGAAGAGACAACGACTGGCGTGCATCGCTTGTACGAGATGAGCAAGAAGGGCGAGCTCGCCTTCCGTGCAATCAACGTGAACGATTCCGTCACTAAATCGAAATTCGACAATCTCTACGGTTGCCGCGAATCGCTGGTGGACGCGATCAAGCGTGCTACAGACGTCATGATTGCGGGCAAGGTCGCAGTCGTTGCCGGTTATGGCGATGTAGGCAAAGGCTCTGCGCAAGCATTGCGCGCGCTCTCCGCGCAGGTGTGGGTGACCGAGATCGATCCGATCAACGCCCTCCAAGCCGCGATGGAAGGCTACAAAGTCGTCACCATGGAATATGCCGCCGACAAGGCCGACATTTTCGTCACGGCCACCGGCAACAAAGACATCATCACCTACAAACACATGGCCGCGATGAAAGATCAAGCCATCGTGTGCAACATCGGTCACTTCGACAACGAAATCGATGTTGCGGGTCTCGACAAGTGCAAATGGGAAGAGATCAAACCACAAGTCGATCATGTGATTTTCCCCGATGGCAAGCGAATCATCATGCTGGCCAAAGGTCGCCTCGTGAACTTGGGCTGCGGCACGGGTCACCCGAGCTTCGTGATGTCGTCGTCGTTTGCGAACCAAACGATTGCGCAAATTGAATTGTTCGGTCATCCTGAGCGTTACGAAAGCGGCAAGGTGTATGTGTTGCCGAAACATCTCGACGAGAAGGTTGCGCGTTTGCATTTGAAGAAAGTCGGCGCGCAATTGACCGAGCTTCGTCCGGAGCAGGCGAGCTACATTGGTGTGAAGGTTGAGGGGCCGTACAAGCCGGACACTTATCGCTATTAAGCGGCTACTGCGCGAATCGGGGGCGTCGTTGCGCAAACTCTCGTGTACGTTTAGTACACGTCGAGTTCGCGCGCCTCGCCCGCGATCCGCTCGCTACGCCGCTGGTTGGATGCAAGTGATTCCCTCTCCCGCCGCGCGGGAGAGGGTGCCGAAGGCGGGTGAGGGCGGTTCATAAGTTTTCCGCTACAAATAGGTAGGCAGCGAACTCGACCGCCCTCACCCCAGCCCTCTCCCGCACTGCGGGAGAGGGAGTCCCCACTAGGAGATTCTCATGGTTCGTTTATTGGTCATTTGGCTCCTCAATGCAGCGGCGCTGATGGCAGTGGCTTATCTGATGCCATCGATCACGGTGACGAGTTTCACCTCTGCTTTGATTGCGGCGTTTGCGCTGGGTTTTGTGAACACGATCATTCGCCCGATTCTCACAGTGCTCACCTTGCCGATTTCGATTCTGACTTTGGGTTTTTTCTTTTTGTTGATCAACGGACTTCTGTTCTGGATGGTTGGCAAAGTGCTCAACGGATTCGAAGTGCACGGCTTTTGGGCAGCGGTGCTGGGTG
>JBOFBL010000108.1:0-1285 GCA_051645545.1 Casimicrobium sp.
AGGTAAGCCTCAACCTGCCTCCCCGACAAGTTTTTTCGGCGGAACTTTTTGAGCAAGCAGCCCTTTGGATCGAGTGGGTAAGTTCCGCCGCACGATTCGCAGTGATAGTGCGGATAGAAGTTGTAATGAGCACGATCGACCTCCACCTCAATCCCCAGCCCCGATCCTGGGGTACCCAATTCTCTGATTGGTCGGGTTGGAATTAGCGATGCATCAAGCCGTCGGATTAGCGGGTCGGCGGTGCCGGGACTCCACTGCGATCGCTCCTCATAAAATAGAATGTTGGCGGTGAACGATACAGCCGCGCCGCCCGCCGCTGCCAAGCCTTGTCGTGACGGTGAAGCTTTTGAAGTGTTGGCATAGCTAAAAATGGCTGTTGTGCCGTCAATCTGATAGCGCGACACGTTCTGCCGATCGTTGGTGGCTATCAGGGTCTCACCAGTGTCTCTTGCCAGTCGATCGACCCAATGTGTCATGACTGGGTAAAATTGCTCTGGCACGTTCAGGTCGCGGCTACCACGACTCGAATAAAACCAACCTGAGTTGAGCTTGCCATGGACGATCGTGTCAGTCAGCAGCAAGGTATGAGCCGCCGTCTTGCCAAGCTGAGCACAGCCTGAGGTTAGTGTGTGGGGTACCCGAAAGTCGCCCAGCAACTCCAGCAATTCACAGAACCATTGCGGCATTCGCAATGGTTCACCTTTGTCGGTTAGTCCGTACTTGCGAACGCGATCGACAAAAGCTTTGCCGCCATGGTTCAAGCTGTCTTGGATATAGCGATAGCGTTGAGCGGATTTGCTGCTTTCTCCCGCCAACTCGAATTCGATTTCAAGCTCGTCAATGAGCGACTGGTAGCTTCGGCGTTTCTGCACTGCCATCAACCAGCCTCAGCTTGCCGCTCTTTCAGGATGCGCACGAATTCGCGCACGGGCACGCCAGAAGCAATGAGTGCCTGTGCAAAGTCTTCGGCGGTGCGAGGCTTCTTCAGCTCAGTGCGGTATTTCAGCCATTCCCGCAATTCTTTGGCGATCGCCGACACGTCGCGGCCCAGCCCGTCATCGGTCATCTGATCTTGCAATCGACGAATAGTAGCTTCAGCGATCGTGATTGGGTCACCGCCTGTCGCGATGCCGGGTGCTGACACGGACTCTGTATAGCCTGATGTGTAGCCTGAGGATGAAGGGTCGTTTGGTTGCGACTGCGATCGAGGCGGCGGCGAACTTCTTGGCTCGGATCTTTTAGGTTGGCGGGCAAACTCGATTACATTTTGAGCTTTACGATCGTG
>JBOFBL010000109.1:0-8378 GCA_051645545.1 Casimicrobium sp.
CAATCGCCATTGCCCAAACCAACAAGCCCGTGAAAATCCTGGTCGGCTTTCCGCCCGGCGGCGGCATCGATTTGATCGCGCGCACCTTACAACCTGCGTTGCAAGACGAACTCAAAACAACGGTCATCGTTGAAAACAAGCCCGGCGCAGGTGGCGTCGTTGCCGCGCAAGAACTCGTACGTATGCCCGCCGACGGCTCAACGATTTTGATTGCAAACTTAGGGCCGTTCGCCCTCGCGCCGAACATGGCGGAGAAAAAGCCGTACGACCCAACGAAAGACTTCACGCCAATCGGACAAACGAGCGGCGCGTCGTACATCGCGGCGATCCCCGCATCGCTCCCTGTGAATACGATGGCAGAGTTCATCGCCTGGGCAAAAGCGCATCCGAATCCGAATTTCGCCTCTGGTGGTTCGGGTTCGATCACGCATTTGAACGGCGAACTTTTGAACGCACAAGCGGGATTGAAACTCACGCACGTGCCGTACAAAGGCAGCGCCCCAGCGGTCACCGATCTCATGGCCGGGACCGCGCATTTGCTAGTCGATGTCGCGGCAGTCGTAATGCCGAATATCAAAGGCGGAAAACTCAAAGCGATTTACGTCACTGGCAAAGAGCGCAATCCTGAATTGCCGAATGTGCCGACCGTTCGCGAAGCCGGTTTTGCGGGGCTTGAGACATCCGGTTGGCAAGGCGTCGTCGCGCCGCCGAACATGCCTCCCGATGCTGTGAAACGACTCTCGGACGCACTGCAAAAATCGCTCGCCCGCGCCGACGTCAAATCGAAGTTGGAAGCGAGTGGTTCGACGGTGAGTTTTTCAACGCCCACAGAATTCGCGGCGCTGATCAAAAGCGAGAACGAGCGTTGGGCGAAAGTGATTAAAGCAGCAAACGTGAAGTTGGATTGACAGGTTGTAGGCGCGCGCCTGGGCGCGCTCACGCGCGAAGCGCGTCCAGGTTCGCGCCTACAAAGCTCACGCGTCCGATCCGCGAGCGGTTGCATCTTCCCCGCTCGCAATTTGTCGTAAAGTTTCAACGAGAAACATGCGTTCTGCACTTTGCACTCGCGCCGCGAGCGAATCGACGGAGTCGCTACTCATCACTGGCACCTCGAATTGTGCGATCACTTCGCCTTCATCGTACCCCGCTGTCACCCAGTGTACGGATACTCCCGTGACGCGTTCTTCTGCGGCAAGCACCGCTTCATGCACGCGACGACCGTACATGCCGGTGCCACCAAACTTCGGCAGTAAGGCTGGATGCGTGTTCACGATTTTCCGCTCAAAGGCCGCGAGCACTTGCGAACCGATTTTCTTCATGTAACCCGCGAGTACGATCAGCTCGATCTCTGCGTCGCGGAGCGCCGAGAGCATCGCCGCGTCGAGCGCTTCGGGTTGCGGGTGCGTGAGCGCGCTCAAGTGCACATACGGTAGCGCAAGCTCGCGCGCGCGGCGCAACGCGCCCGAGTCGCGGTTGTTGCCGATCACAAGTGAGACTTGTGCGTCTAGCTCGCCGCTCGTGCAAGCGCTGGCGATCGCTTCAAGCGTGGTGCCTTCGCCCGAGGCAAATACGGCGAGTTTTAGCGGCGTCTGTTGCAGCATCGAATCATCGAATCGAAAAAATGATCGCGACCGGGGCGCTCCTACCGAGTTACGCAACCCCAATCGGAATCACTTTCGGTTCACGAAGCTCAGCTTCTGTGCGCGGAATATCTTGACCACCGTAAGTGCGCAGCACGTACGCATCAAGCAACGCCTGAAACTCTTCCGCGATGTGGTCACCTTTAAGTGTGACGGTTTTTTTGCCGTCTTCGTACACGGGCGCGACAGGAAGTTCGCCAGTGCCCGGCAACGAAATGCCGATGTTCGCCATCTTCGATTCGCCGGGACCGTTGACAACGCAGCCCATGACGGCGACTGACATCGATTCGACGCCGGGATAGTTTTCGCGCCACACAGGCATTTGCGCGCGCAAATAGCTTTGCGTTTTTGCGGCGAGTTCCTGGAAGAACGTGCTCGTGGTGCGGCCGCAGCCGGGGCAGGCGGTGACGAGTGGCGTGAATTGGCGCAAGCCCATCGTTTGCAGCATCTCTTGCGCGACGATGACTTCTTTGGTGCGATCGCCATTTGGCTCGGGCGTGAGCGAGACGCGAATGGTGTCGCCGATGCCTTGCTGCAACAGGATCGCCATCGCGGCGGTGGAAGCCACGATGCCTTTGCTGCCCATGCCCGCTTCGGTCAAACCAAGGTGCAAAGGGTAATCGCATTTCGCGGCGAGATCGGCGTAGACGGCGATCAAATCCTGCACGTCAGAGACTTTGCAGCTCAAGCAAATCATGTCGCCGGGTAAGCCAACTTTTTCAGCAAGCGCAGCGGATTCGAGCGCGGAGGTGACGAGTGCGTCGCGCATCACTTGCTGCGCGGTTTTTGGATTCGGCAACGCGGCATTCGCATCCATCAAACGCCCGAGCAAATCTTGATCGAGGCTGCCCCAGTTCACGCCGATGCGCACCGGTTTGTTCTCGCGAATCGCGATTTCGATCATTTGCGTGAATTGCGTATCGTGCTTTTCGCCACGACCGACGTTGCCGGGATTGATGCGGTATTTCGCGAGCGCCTTCGCGCAATCGGGATAGTCGCGCAGCAATTTGTGGCCGTTGAAATGAAAATCGCCGACGAGTGGGACGTTGCAATGCAGCTTGTCGAGCCCTTCGCGAATTGCAGAGACCGCTGCTGCAGCCTCGGGCGAATTCACCGTGATGCGAACGACTTCGCTGCCCGCGTTCGCGAGCGCAAAGACTTGATCGATCGTTGCTTGCACATCCGCCGTGTCGGTGTTGGTCATCGACTGCACCATGATCGGTGCGTCACCGCCAACTCGAACATGACCGATCTTTACCTGGCGTGATTTACGACGCGTAATAGCTGCGCTCATGTATGCAATCGGCGAGAAAAATTATTCGACGGTGAAACGCGCGACTTCGTTTCGCACGTTCTTCGAGAAATCGTATGGCTTGCCATCGATCGAGAGTTTGACGTTGCTTGAGCTGCCGATCACGAACGACACGGGGCCTTTGGCAACGAATTCGCGCGACGTGTTGTTGAGCATCTCGGAGAGAACTGCGTTGCCACTGGCGCGCGCTTCTGCCCATGAGCGACCGTCGACCGTAATCGAAATGCGACGCTCGCCAGTGGCGAGCAGTTTGCCGATGGGCGCGGTTGCACTGGGCGCAGCGGGCGAGGTGGTTGCCGCAGCAGGGGCGGCGATAGCGCCTGCGGGCGCAGGCTGCGTTGCGCTTGGCGCGGTTACCGCAGTAGAGGTAGGTGCAGTCGCAGTAGGCGCAGTCACCGCAGTAGCGGTTGGCGCAGCAGAATTCGTGCTGGAAGGTGTCGACGTTGATGTTCCAGCTACATTCGTTGTCGCCCCATTAGTTTGGGCGATCGAGTCCATTTTTACATTGGTTGACAATGTAATTGGATTTGATGATGCCCCTGACGAATTGGGCGTTAATGGCTGTGGCTGACTGGTGTTTTGCGTGCCTGCGGACGAGGCGTTTGCGATGCTCTCCGCAGTTTGATTGACAGTGTTTGCCGCGCCCGCAACAGGCTCAATGACGCGATTGGCGTTCGCGTGTGGCATCGGAATATCTTTCCACAAAAACCACGCAACACCCGCTGCCAAGAGTGCAAGTAGTGCGAGCGGAATCAGCCATCGCGATGCGGAGGAACGCGCGGCGGTGTTGTCGTGTGTGACTTCACCGATGCCCGCAGGCAAGGTGCGCATTTCGGCAAGCGATGCACTGCGCGGCGTAAAGCTCGCATCGATGACTTTTTTCTCGACATCGACCAATCGCGCGTAGCTATAAAAAAAGCCGCGTGTGAACGTGCGCTCTGGAAGATTTGGCCAGTCTTCGGCTTCGATGGCAACGACCTGTCGCGGCGAGAGTTTGAGTTTTGCCGCAACGTCCTCGACTGAGAAACCCGCTTTCTCTCGCGCTGCGCGCAGCGCCCTGCCCGCGACGCGCGAAGGCACGTCCGTCAACGTCTCGCCCATAACCGTATCGCTCATTCGCAGCCTCCTTTGTCCATCGCTTCATTGAAGGGCGAATCGGCGAAACGTGTTTTTAGCTGCGCACGGTATTCGTCTTCGCGCGGTTTGTTACCGAGTTTTTTCTCTGCGCACGCGCCGTAAAAAAGTAGTTGCGGCGTGATCTGCTGCGTTCGCATACCGAGCTCAACTTGCTTTTTCACTTCGTCGAAGCGCGCAGTTTTGAGCGCGACGGCCGCAAGCCCTTGATAGCCACGTGAATTGAACGGAAAGTTTTGCACGAGGCGATTGAAGTAGTTCTCAGCCTGACGAATCTTTGCCGCTGCGAGCGCGCAACTGCCCGCGTTTTCAAGCGCGACTTGCGGTGTTTGATAGAGCGGTTGACGCAACGCCGCTTCGAATTGCGCGATCCCCTCGTCAGCGCGACCCTGTCCGCAGAGGAACGATCCGTATTGGTTGCGAATATCGCCTTCGTCAGGGGCGACCTCAACAGCGCGTTTGAACGCGGCATCGGCTTTTGCGTCTTCGTTCAAATTCGCGTGAACAAGCCCGGTGATGCTGTGCGCAAGACCATAGCGCGGATCGACGCGAACGGCTTCGCGCAATTCTTCGAGTGCAACCGCATATTGCCCACGCTGCAAGTAATTCGCACCGAGCTCGGTGTGCAATCGCGCGCGATAGCGAGCGGGATTTTCATTGCTGGTGCCCGTGCTCGATTGCGTGCCTTCGTCGGCGTTTTCGCCGGGCTTTTTCATGCCTGCGCATCCGCCGAGGGCGAGCAGGGCGAGCAGGGCGGTCAGGCTTGTGACCAAGGACTTCGAAACATGAGAACGAAACGCCAACATCAGTGACTCTCCCGGTGACTGCTAAGTGGTTTGTGCGGCTTTGATTGCAATAGTCCGGCGCGTACGATCTTTGATTTGCCCAGCGAGCTGACCGCAGGCTGCATCAATATCGTCGCCGCGCGTTTTGCGAATCGTCGTCACGATACCCGCATCGGACAAGCGACGCTGAAACGCGAGGATTCGATCGCGCGGCGATTTTTTAAATTCGGAATTTGGAAACGGATTGAACGGAATCAGATTCAGTTTCGACGGCACTTGTCGCGCGACTTTGATCAACTGATCCGCATGTTCCGGTTGATCATTCACGCCGTCGAGCATCACGTATTCGAACGTAATGAAATCGCGCGGTGCGTGATCGAGATAGCGATTGCACGCAGCAAGTAACTCTTTGATCGGATAGCGTTTGTTGATAGGCACCAGCACATCGCGCAGTGCATCGTTAGGCGCGTGCAAGCTCACCGCAAGCGCGACGGGGCAACGCTGCGACAGCTCATCGATCTGCGGCACCATGCCTGAGGTCGAAACTGTCACGCGACGACGCGACAACCCATACGCATTGTCATCGAGCATGAGCTCCAGCGCGGGCACCACGGCATCGATATTCGCGAGCGGTTCGCCCATGCCCATCATTACGACATTGGTGACCGGTTGCACACCGTCGGGCGTACGCCCCACGATGCCCATATCGGCCTTGAGCGCGCGATCAGCATAGCGAAGCTGCCCGATGATTTCGGCAGTGGAGAGATTTCGATTGAAGCCCTGCTTGCCCGTCGAGCAAAACGCGCAATCAAGCGCGCAACCGGCTTGCGAAGAAATGCACAGCGTGCCGCGATCGTCTTCGGGAATGAACACCGCATCAACGGCGCTGGTGCCCACATCGAACAGCCATTTTCGAGTGCCGTCCGAGGCGGTGGAATCGCGAATCGCGATGAGATCGCGTATCTCCGCATGTTGCGCGAGCGTGTCGCGCGTGGTCTTTGCGATATCCGTCATCGCATCGAAATCGCTCACTTGCGATTGATGCAGCCACTTGAGCGTTTGTTTCGCGCGCATTTTGACGCTGGCGGGTTTTTCTCCGATGTGCTCGAAGAACTTCGCCAGTGTCGGCTGTGTCAGCTCAAGTAGGTTTTGCATGATGACCTTCGGTCAAGGACGAATGACGACGCGCTTCGCGCTAGGACGTCGCTGCCACGCAGCTAAGACGCAAAGCTACTACGACTAAACCTCAAAAGACAAGGCGCTCCTGCTGTAGAAAATCAAAGATTGAGCTGATATGTTGGCATAGCTTTGCGTCCTAGTCGCGAAGCGATGCCGTCATTCGTCCTCTCGTCCTGTTTTCTCGCTTTAGCGAGAAAACACTTGGCTTTGAGGGAAGAAATAAGCGATTTCCTGCGCAGCAGTTTCCGGCGCATCGGAGCCGTGCACTGCGTTCGCGTCGATCGAATCGGCGAAGTCTGCGCGGATCGTTCCCGGTGCGGCTTTCTTCGGATCGGTGGCGCCCATCAGATCGCGATTTTTAAGAATCGCGCCTTCGCCTTCGAGCACTTGCAACACAACAGGCCCCGAGATCATGAACGACACGAGATCGTTGAAGAATGGACGTGCTTTGTGCACCGCGTAGAAGCCTTCGGCCTCGGCTTTCGACAGATGCGCCATGCGCGAAGCGATGACTTTAAGTCCCGCAGCTTCGAAGCGCGAAACGATGGCGCCGATGGCATTTTTTGCAACTGCATCGGGTTTGATAATAGAAAAGGTGCGTTCGATCGCCATGATGTATCTCCGTGATTTTTAGTTCGAGAAGGAAGTGGGTGCAGCGCGGCCGCTAAGGCCAAGTCCGCCGCCGTTCATGTGGCCAGTTTTTGAAAAAAGGCTTATGAAACAAAGCTTTAAATTATAGCAAGCGGTGCGCTCGCACTTGTCGCGCGTCGTCGTGCGCGCTCATCGAAGCTATATCAGCGTATCTGCTGAACGCCCAATTAAATTGGGCAGTAAGCAATTATTCGTTTTATTTCGAAAATAAAAGAAATAGCCTTTATCGCCCAAACTAATTGGGCGATTAGTGCAAGAGTTCGTTCGTGAATTTCGGGAGTATCAGGTGATCGTCATGAAACCCACGCCGTTGGTTGTATTGAACGTCGGGTGTGCGGTCAAAAGTGTAGGGAACACGGTCGAGAGCTGTGCGGCCGGCACACCGAACCAGCGGGCGATGGTTGCAACATAGGCGTCGCTTGCCATGGTGGGCAGTAGCTCGCCACGACTGAGCGTGTGATTGAGTGGCATGTAGGTCGATGTGCCCGGCACCAGCACGCGGGCACGCTGACCGGCACCTGTTTCGTTGCCTGTCGGCGGAAATCCAAAGCGCGGCATCGCGCCTGCGTTCGTGTCCACGTTCATGTAGCGCGATTTCTGTCCGGCTACGTTTGCGTCGTCGGGAATATCACCTACGGCAACGTTATGGTTTGCACCGTAAATCATGCCGCCCTTGACTGCCGCACCCATGACGAAATGATGGCTGCCCCACCCGTGATCGGAGCCTTGACCGTTCGAATCGAGCGTGCGACCAAAATCAGTCATCGTAAACAGTGTGACTTGATCGCGCGCGGTTTTGATCGTCGAGCCTTGCACTTTGATGTTGCCGAGCGCTTGCCAGAACGCGTCGAGCGCGCGATCGATGCGTTTGTTGAGCAGCGGGTTGCTCGTCCAGAATTCGGTGCCGTGCGTATCGAAGCCGCCAAGCGAAACGAAAAAGATTTGCCTGCGTAACGGTTGCGCGGGTGCAGTGGCACCTAAGTTGTTGCTCGAACGAATGAGTGTGGCGACCATGCGCAGCTGTGCGGCAAGCGTGTTGAAGCCAGCGGCCGGATCGCCGTTCGGTGGGTTCACCACATCGATGGCGGTAACTCCTGCAGAGCCGGTTGGCACGTATTCGCGGAACGGACGCACGGTGTCCTCGGCAAGCGCGTTATTCGCAACGGCGGCATTGACTGCTGCGGCCGTTTTGATCGAGGCATTCATGATGCCGCCCCACTGCTTTTGGTAGACATTGTTCGGATTGAACGAGACGTCAACGCGCGTACGAAACGCGTTGTAAATCGTTGCGTTGCTTGCGTAACCGCTGCTCAACGTCACCGGCCCACCGAGCATGCAATAAGGCTGCGCGGCGTTCGCGGGGTCGTTGTAGTACGTGGCCGTGGTATTGCACGAGGACACGCCAGCGGTCACCTGAATGCGTCCAAACGAGCCGACGCCGACTTGATACGGCACGATGCCGGGATCGGTGCTATCGCTTCGCAAAAACGTATTGATACCCGCAGTAGAGACGAGCATTGGAATACGCGGCGGATTGGCCGTCGTGCCATTCAACGACGCCACTTGATCGGCGATACGTCCGCCGATGCCCTCCTCGGGATTGGCGACGAGCGCGGTGCCGCTCATCCATGCCTTCTGCTGATCGTCGTGCGAATAAAGATTGACTGGGCGAGCTGG
>JBOFBL010000110.1:0-5862 GCA_051645545.1 Casimicrobium sp.
ATCCGAAGTGGCGCGACTACTTCGACGCGATGCGTGCGGGCTCGCGCGATGTCGCGCATCAACCGGTGATCGATCAGTTCGCTGCGATGGCGAAATCGCGCAAGTCGGCGGTCGCGAGCATCGATGCGGCGTTGATGGACAAACAGCTCGGCGTGATGAAGCTCATCCACGCGTATCGTTTCGTGGGCGGTCGCATCGCGGACATCGATCCTCTGCAGCGCCAGGATGTGCCGTTCATCAAGGAGCTTGATCACAAGCACTACGGTCTTGTCGATAGCGACATGGAGACCGAATTCTCGACAGGCCAGTTGCCAGTGAACGGTACCGGGCGTGCCAAGCTCAAAGACATCATCGCGATGTTGAAAGAAACGTATTGCCGCACCGTCGCCGTTGAGTACATGTACATGGCCAACGAGGATGAGCGCGAGTGGCTTCGCGCGCGTATCGAAAATTCCCGACTGCAACCGAAGTACAGCGCCGCGGAGAAAAAACATTTGCTCGAACGCTTGACCGCCGCCGAAGGTCTTGAGCGCTACCTGCACACCAAGTACATGGGGCAGAAGCGCTTCTCCGGCGAAGGTGGCGATACGGTCATTCCAGTGCTCGATCACGTGCTGCAAAAGGCCGGTGCGGCGGGCGTGCAAGAGAGCGTCATTGGCATGGCGCATCGCGGTCGTCTTGGCGTACTCGTGAACACGTTCGGCAAACAACCCGCCGAATTGTTCGCTGAGTTTGAAGGCAAGTACGACACAACGCTCTCTGCGGGTGACGTGAAATATCACAAAGGTTTTTCGAGCGACATCACCACGCCCGGCGGGCCGATGCACATCACGCTCGCGTTCAATCCGTCGCACCTGGAAATCGTAAATCCAGTCGTAACAGGTTCGGTGCGCGCGCGCCAACATCGCAGGGGCGACAAGACCGGAAAGCAAGTTCTCGGTATCCTGCTTCACGGCGATGCAGCCGTTGCTGGACAGGGCGTTGTGCAGGAAACCTTGGCGCTTTCGCAAACGCGTTTCTACGGCACAGGCGGCACAGTTCACATCGTCATCAACAATCAGATCGGATTCACCACCAGCGACCCGCGCGACGTGCGCTCGTCGCTCTATTGCACCGATATCGCAAAGATGGCCGAAGTGCCGATCTTCCATGTGAATGCAGACGATCCCGAAGCCGCGTTGCTTGTCGCTGAAATCGCTATCGACTATCGAACGATCTTTCACAAAGACGTGTTCATTGACCTCGTATGCTTCCGTCGCCTGGGGCACAACGAGCAAGACGAGCCGATGGTCACGCAGCCGCTGATGTACAAAAAAATTCAGCAGCATCCAGGCACGCGCAAGCTCTACGCGGACGCACTCGTCTCGCAAGGCGTAGTCTCGCAAGCCGAAACGGAAGAGATGATCGCGATCTATCGCGCTGCGATGGACAAAGGCACGAATACCAACAAAACGATTCTCTCGAACTACGTCGCGCCGTATCAACAAGACTGGTCAGTTTTCAAGAATCGTCAGTGGGACGATAAGGTTGACACCACCGTTCCGATGAAAACGCTTAAGAGCCTCGCGGAAAAGCTCGTGACCTTGCCGAAGGGCTTCAAGGTTCACTCACGCGTTGAAAAAGTCCTCGCGGATCGCAAAGCGATGGGTGAGGGCGATCAACCGCTCGATTGGGGCATGGCGGAAAACTTGGCGTACGCGACGCTCGTGAACGAAGGGATCGGCGTGCGGCTTTCCGGCGAAGATTGCGGCCGCGGTACGTTCTCGCATCGCCATGCAGTATTCCACGATCAGAATCGCGAGCGCTGGGATAGCGGCAGCTACATCCCGCTGCAGAACATCGCCGAAAAGCAAGGCGACTATGTGGTGATCGATTCGATCCTTTCCGAAGAAGCGGTGCTCGGTTTCGAATACGGTTATTCAACTTCAGAGCCGAATCAACTCGTGCTTTGGGAAGCACAGTTTGGCGATTTCGCCAACGGTGCACAAGTCGTGATCGATCAGTTCATTAGTTCTGGCGAAGTGAAGTGGGGTCGTGTTTGCGGCCTCACGTTGTTGCTGCCGCATGGCTATGAAGGCCAAGGGCCGGAGCATTCCTCCGCACGCCCTGAGCGCTTCTTGCAACTTTGCGCAGAACACAACATGCAGGTTGTGGTGCCATCGACGCCAGCGCAGTGCTATCACATGCTGCGTCGTCAGATGTTGCGCAATTTCCGTAAGCCGCTAATCGTCATGACGCCGAAGTCGCTACTTCGCCATAAAGAAGCAGTGAGCACACTCGAAGAATTGGCCGATGGCGCGTTCCAACCGGTGATCGGTGAGACTGACAAGATCGTCGCGAAAAATGTGAAGCGTGTCGTCGTGTGTTCCGGCAAGGTGTATTACGACTTGGTCGATTTCCGTCGCAAGAACGACATCAAAGACGTCGCGATCATTCGTCTCGAACAGCAGTATCCGTTCCCGCACGAAGACTTCAAAGCGCAGCTCAAGAAATTCCCGAGTGCACAAGAGGTTGTGTGGTGTCAGGAAGAGCCACAGAACCAGGGCGCGTGGTATCGCTTGATGGCGTATTTCCGTGCGGATGTGAAGCCCGAGCAGGTGTTGCTCTACGCTGGTCGCCAAGTCAGTGCGTCGCCAGCGGTGGGTTATATGAGCTGGCATACGAAGCAGCAGAACGAGCTCGTTGAGAGCGCGTTCTCTTCGAAGCTCGGTACAGGCCAAATGCTCACCAACTTGTAATGAACGTAGGGTGCGAGGACGGCGACAAGTGTGTCGCAGTCCTCTGCCCGCCAAACCTCTCCGAATACGAATCGCGTGGGCACGGGGTGCCCACCCTACGAAGAACAAACGAAAAGTGAAATCATCATGCTGATCGAAGTCAAAGTCCCCCAACTCGCCGAAGGCACACCGGAAGGCACACTCGCCGCGTGGCATGTAAAGCCTGGCCAAGCCGTGAAGCGCGACCAGAATTTATGCGACATCGAAACCGATAAGGTCGTGCTCGAAACGCCTGCGCAGGGCGATGGTGTGTTGGTCGAAATCAAAGTGCAATCCGGTGCAACGGTAACGTCGGGTGTTGTGCTCGGTGTGATCGACACCGAAGCGAAAGCAGGGGCGGCTGCACCCGCAGTGGCGTCCGCGCCAGCACCTGTCGCTGCAGCTCCTGCGCCAGTCGCAGCGGCACCGGCCGCCGCTGGCGCGCTGCCGGCCGCGAAAAAGATGATGACCGAGCAAGGCATCGACCCCGCGAGCGTGCAAGGCACCGGTCGCGGCGATCGCATTACGAAAGGCGATGTGATCGCTGCAACAGAAGCGAAGGCGGCACCGGCACCAAGCGCAGCCAAGTCCGCGCCTACAGTCTCTGCACCACTCGTCAACGTCCCACTCGGCAATCGCCCCGAGCAACGCGTGCCAATGTCGCGTCTGCGCGCACGGGTGGCCGAGCGCCTAGTGCAATCGCAATCGACTGCGGCCATCTTGACGACGTTCAACGAAGTCAACATGAAGCCCGTGATCGATCTGCGCAACACGTACAAAGACAAGTTCGAAAAAGTGCATGGCGTGAAGCTCGGCTTCATGAGCTTCTTCGTGAAAGCAGCCGTGCATGCACTCAAGATGTATCCGGTTGTGAACGCCTCGGTCGATGGTAACGATATCGTCTATCACGGCTACTACGACATTGGTATCGCCGTTGGCTCGCCGCGCGGCTTGGTCGTGCCGATCTTGCGCGATTGCGATCAGATGAGCATCGCCGACATCGAAAAGCAAATTGCGGACTTTGGCAAACGCGCCGGCGAAGGCAAACTCGGCATCGAAGAGTTGACCGGCGGCACCTTCACGATTTCGAACGGCGGTGTGTTCGGCTCGATGCTCTCAACGCCGATCATCAACCCGCCGCAATCCGCGATTCTCGGTGTGCACGCGACGAAGGATCGCGCGGTCGTCGTCGACGGACAAATCGTCGTGCGTCCGATGAACTACCTCGCAATGAGCTACGACCATCGCATCATTGATGGACGTGAGGCGGTGCTGTCGTTGGTGGCGATGAAGGATGCGTTGGAAGATCCGGCGCGGTTGTTGTTGGATCTATAGCGACTGCGGCTGCTGCGATGATCGTCTGGCGCTTACTGCGATTCCTGTTTTGGGAGTTGCTTGCGCCAGCGGCTGTCCTAGGCGCTATCGTCACGTTGATCATCGCGCTAGTCGCTGGTTTCGGTCAGCCATTTCTTGAAACGGCTGAACCGCTCGTTTGGCTGATTCAAAACCACCATTTACTTGCAATTGTTTGTTTGGCGCTAGCGGTTGTACGAATCGCTTATCGCGTGCGAGCGGGTTACTACGAAAACGGTGGAAAACTCGGGCAGATTTGGTAATGCGGTAGGGTAGGCACCAGGTGCCCACCGCAACACTTGATTGACGAACGCGAGGGCACGGGGTGCCCACCCTACAAACACCGAGCTCGGTGAACGGAAAACACAATGGATCAATTTAGCGCAGTCTTGTTCGCATTCGAGTTTGAAGGTTTTCTTCCCGTGCGTGTGGTTCGCTGACCGCGTAGTAGATGAATCAAGAAAAGAAGATCATCATCATCGCTGGCCCTAACGGCGCCGGTAAGACTACTTTTGCCAGAGAATTTTTACCGTCTGAGGCTGGATGCCCGATCTTTGTCAATGCAGACTTGATTGCGCAAGGTATTTCGCCTTTTGCGCCGGAATCCGTTTCGATTGCCGCTGGCAGATTGATGTTGGAGTTGATCAAAAAGCACTCAGAGCAAGGAGATAGCTTCGCGTTCGAAACTACGTTGAGCGGGCGAGGTTACGCGCGTATGATTCCCGAGTGGCGAAGATGCGGTTATCGAGTCGAGTTGCTTTTCTTGATGCTGCCGTCGGTTGCATTTGCAATCGAGCGTGTGGCGCAACGCGTACGTCAAGGCGGCCACAATATTCCGCCTGATGTAATTGAGAGACGATTTCACGCAGGCTTACGACAGTTTCGGGACGTCTATAAGCCGTTAGTAGACGCATGGACGCTAATCGACACTTCGCAAACGCCGTATCAAATTTTGGATTGGAGTGAACAAACATGAGGACGATGACCGTAATGGCTAAACCGCTTTCGCAAGCCAAGTCCGCAGACCTACGCAATTTGCCTGCCGCACTCGAGCGCGCGTTCTTGCGTGCACAAGCATTGGCGAAACAAACGGATACGTATCTCGTCGTTCAGCAAAACGGTGAGCTGGTTAAACTGAAGGTGAATTAAAAATGAGCGAGTCATTCGATGTTGTTGTGATTGGTGGCGGCCCTGGTGGCTATGTGGCGGCGATTCGCGCGGCGCAGCTTGGGTTCAAGACTGCGTGTATCGACGAATGGAAAAACGCGAAGGGTGGGCCGGCGCCGGGCGGGACGTGTACCAATGTCGGTTGCATTCCATCGAAGGCGCTGTTGCAGTCCTCCGAGCATTACGAGCATGCGCTGCATCATTTCGGCGATCATGGCATTACCGCTTCGGGCGTGAAGATGGATGTCGCGAAGATGCTTGCGCGCAAAGACGCAGTCGTGAAGCAGAATAACGACGGCATCTTGTATCTGTTTAAGAAAAACAAGGTGACGTTTTTTCACGGGCGCGGCGCATTCGCAGGTGCGGCGAAAGATGGCGTTTATGAAATCAAAGTTTCTGAACCCGCCGCAACTTCGATCGCGGGCAAACACATCATCATCGCGACGGGTTCGAACGCTCGCGCTTTGCCCGGTGCTGCGTTTGATGAGAAGTTGATTCTTTCCAACGACGGCGCGTTGCGCATTGGCGAGACGCCGAAGAAATTGTGTTTGATCGGTGCGGGCGTGATCGGGCTTGAAATGGGTTC
>JBOFBL010000111.1:0-6478 GCA_051645545.1 Casimicrobium sp.
TGCATTCACCCGAACGCTCGGGCAAACAGGTAAACAAACTCTTCGCTACAACCATCGACGTGTAATCGATGAATCGCTTACCGCCAAGATCACAACCAACATTCTGTCGAGCTACGATGACATTGCGATGACGCATTGCGCATAGCTCGTCATCGAAGTGAAAGCAATCGGTCACCGATTCGTCACATGCCAACCCTATTGTTGTGAGGGTCAGCATTTGTTTTTCGACCCATGCATATCGAAACTCTGGCTCGTACCGACGCGCCGGTCGCCTCGACCCGCTTCTCGGTTCAATTGGCCACACGCTCATCGATGATCGATGCAGCGTTGCGGCTTCGCTACAAAGTCTTTTGTGAAGAGATGGGCGCGGATATCGAGCGCCACGACGGTCGCGACATCGACGAATTCGACGCGCTCTGCGAGCACTTGGTTGTGATCGACGAGTGGCGCGAAAAGGTCGTCGGCACCTATCGCATTCTGCCGCCGTGGGGTGCACATCGACTCGGCAAGCGTTATGCGGAGAGCGAATTTCGCATGGATGCGCTGCGCCCGATTCACAAAGATCTCTACGAGGTCGGTCGTGCCTGCGTGCATCCTGCGTATCGTGAAGGCGAGGGCGGTATGGTGCTCGCGCGTCTGTGGACCGGCTTGGGCGCGTACGTGCGCGAGAACCGCGTGCGCTACCTCGCGGGTTGCGCGAGTGTGCCGCTTGAGCGCGGCGCGTTGAATTTAGGCGCAATGCGCGCGGAGCTTTTGTCGAAGCATTTAGCGCCAGAGGATTATCGAGTGGAGCCCATTCGCGGTTTGCCGCATTTGGGCGACCCCGAAGGCTCGCGCCCTGCAATACCGCCGCTGCTGAAAGGTTACTTGCGTTTGGGTGCCTGGATTTGCGGCGAAGCGGCGTGGGATCCGTGCTTCGATACGGCGGATTATTTCGTGCTGTTACCTGTCGAGCGCATTGCGCCGCGCTATGCTCGCCACTTTTTGGGGACGGCCACTGCGCAGTAAAACCACTTTTTCGTTGCGCTCGTCGCACGTAAACAAAAACGGCGCTAAATGCGCCGTTTTTTATTGGTTCCTATCAGCGCAGAGCACACGCGAAGGATGCGCTGCGCGAAGGTGTCGCCGCTTTAGTTCAAGCGTGTGATTCGTGCAATCGAGTCGACTGCGTAGGGGCGATTCTTTGCAAAAAATGCGATCAGTGCGTCGATATCTTGCGCGCCGCCTAAACGGTTTGTACCCGCGATCAAGGTTGTGAAACCATCACCGCCGTCGGCCAAGAAACTATTCACGGTTACGCGGTAGCTTGTCGTCAAATTGATTGCGGTGCCATTGAGCGTCATCGCGCTGACCTTTGCGCCCGCTGCGGCGTTGTTGTCCCAGCTATAGGTGAAGCCTTTCGACGGCTGCAAGATGCGCGGACGTGTCGCGTTCGCGCCCGTCCACTGTTGCTCCAAAAGATCCTTGATCTGCTGACCCGTCAAGGTCATGACGACCAAACTGTTTCCGAACGGTTGCACGGTGAACGCTTGTCCGAATGTCACAGCACAAGGTGGTGCGGTGCAGGTGAAATCGGCACGCACACCGCCGGGGTTCATGAATGCAATTTGTGCGTTACCCGTCGAGCCTGAAGCGGTGGCGTCGAGTTGCGCGTCGGCAATCAAGCGGCCCGCCGGATGATCGCCACCGGGAGAGGCGGTGCGATCGATCGTTGCGCTGATTGTGCCAATCTCGCGATTGGACTTCGGTGCTGCGAGCGCCACATAATCGTCGACGATTTTCTTTGCAGCCGCGTCAGCTGCGACCGGTGGAAATTTGGCGATGATCGCTGCGTCTGTGTTGCTATCGTTTACGACCGGCACGTTAGCTGCCGTCATGGTCGAAGCGGTAATGTTGCCATCAACACCGATTTCGAAATCAAGCTGCGCGATGCCGCGACCGAACGCGAACGATTGCATGATGCGCATACCGTTTCGCACGCAGTTGTAGCCTTGATGGGTGTGACCCGAGAGCACGATGTCGACTTCGCGATCGAGCTTATCGGCGATCGTAAAGATTTCTCCACGTGCGTTCGCGCAAGCGGTGTCGTTCCAGGTACTGTCGGTAGTGCCGCCTTCGTGCACAACGGCGACGATCGCTTTCACGCCTTGCGATTTGAGTTCAGTCACATAGCGGTTGATCGTGGTTGCTTCGTCGGTGAAACGAATGCCAGTCACACCTGCGGGCGCAACGATCGTAGGCGTAGTACGAGTGACTACGCCAATAAAGCCGATCTTTTGCGTACCGACGGTTTTCACAATGTAAGGAGAGTAAATCGGTTTGCCATCGCTGCCTTCGACGTTCGCGGCAAGAAAGGAAAACTTCGAGCCCGCAAACGTCTTGCTCGCGCTCGCACACGAACTCAAATTCGGATCCGAGGTGTCGGTGTTACAACCGCCACCCACGATACGTTTCAATTCGTTCACTCCTTTGTCGAACTCATGATTGCCGACTGCGTTGATGTCGATCCCGATCGAGTTCATTAATTCGATCGTGGGCTCGTCGCGAAAGAATGCTGAAACGAGTGGCGAGCCACCGATCAAATCGCCACTGGAAACAACAATGGTATTCGGATTGCCCGCGCGAAGCTCTTTGATTTTGCCTGCGAGAAACGCGCCGCCGCCAGTGCGCACCGACACCGTTTTGGTCGCGTCGGCCGGATCGGTCAGCGTGAGTGCGTTGCTGCCTTTTTCAAGATGCCCGTGAAAGTCATTAAACGCCAACACGCGAACTTTTTCGGCTTTCGCAACGGGTGCGGGCGGTGTGTCGTCGTCGCTGCCGCAGCCTGTTACAAGCGCAGTGGCGATTGCAAGCGAGAGAACGGCATACATCACAGGACGAAAAGTTTTTGTCATAAGTTTTGCTCAAATTATTGCTACAGTGAAACCTTTGGGATCGTAAGAATGCGATGTGACGCCGAGATGATGATTTCTTTGCAAAAGAATGACGAATTGCGATGAAGCGAAAAAGAACGCTTCATGGATTGCGCACAGTTGCATTGACAAGTGGCGCGCTTGCCTGCTCGTTCGCGCTCGGTCAAACGTCTTCGTCGCGCCTATCAAACACCGCTATCGATGAGTTAAATCGTGGCTTCATTGCAGCGCAAGCCTGCGAAAAGGAAATCGACGACGATCTTTCCGCGTATCGATCGTGTATCGATCACCTGGCAGATCGACGCGGGCGCGCAGCGAAAGAAAAACTCGGCATTTATTTTCAGGCGTGGATCGTTGCCGATCTGATGGCGCGACAACACAGCGATTTCGCGGCAACGATGCGAAGCGAACAACAGAAGAAAACCACCGTGTTGCTGCGAACGACTCGAATCAACCTCACTCAACTCTGCGAAGCGAAGCGTGTTGCGTGCACTGACATTGCCGCAAGGATGAAGGCGGCGTCTAGGTAGCCAGGGGTGTTAATACTATTTTGGCGAGAGCTAGTGTTTGTCACAGGCTTGTCACGAGGCTGTCACATCATATGGATGAGTTACTTCATTCAATAGGGCTCCATGAAATTCATCCATATCCGCCGATTTTTCATTGCATTTTGCTTACCGATTATGATCGTCGGTTGCGGTAGCGACGACGATGACGTCAAAAAATTCCCAACGCTCGACGGCAGCAAGCCACTTGTCGTCGGTCATCGCGGCGCGAGCGGCTATTTGCCTGAGCACACAATCGAGGCTTACAAGCGTGCTATCGAGATGAACGCAGATTTCATCGAGCCGGATGTGGTAGCGACCAAAGACGGCGAGTTAATCGCACGGCATGAGCCCAACATCACAAACACCACAGACGTGGCCGATCGCGCGGAATTCGCGAATCGAAAAACGACGAAGGTCGTCGATGGCGTGAGCGAAACGGGATGGTTCGCAAGCGACTTCACACTCGCAGAAATAAAAACATTGCGCGCAAAGCAAGCGTTCGCCGAGCGCGATCAATCGTTTAACGGTCGCTATCAAATTCCGACACTTCGCGAGGTGATCGATCTCGCGCGTAGCGAGAGCGCGCGCTTGGGGCGCACGATTGGCGTGTATCCGGAAACCAAACATCCGACGTATCACGTGGGGCTCAATCTCGCGCTCGAAGATCGTTTGCTCGCGATTTTGTCGAGCTATGGTTACACCTCGAAAACATCCCCAGTCATTATTCAATCGTTCGAGGTGTCGAATCTGAAATACCTGCGCACCAAAACGCAAGTGCGTATCGTGCAGTTGATCGATGCCGACGATGTTGATAAAGACGGCAAGATCGTACTCGCCGCGCCGTATGACAAACCGTACGATTTTGCGATCGCCAAAGATCCGCGCACGTTTGTGACGATGGTGACGCCCACCGGACTCGCAGAAATCAAGCAATACGCCGACGGCATCGGTCCGTGGAAGCCGTATTTGCTCGCTGGCAAATTCACTGATGCGAACAACGATGGAAAATCGGATGACCTCAACAACGATGGCGCTATTGACGAGCGCGATCGCACGTTGATCGCACCGACGAACGTCGTGAAGGATGCCCATGCTGCGGGGCTGTTCGTCCATGCCTACACGTTTCGTAACGAGCCGCGTCGCCTGGCTTCCGATTACAAAGGCGATCCAAAAGCAGAGTACAAACGTTTCTACGAGTTGGGCGTCGATGGTCTGTTTAGCGACTTCCCGGATACGGCTATTGAGGCTCGTGATAAGTAGTCCAGCCACTCAAGTTTTCGCCCAATTACGCTGGGCGATGCACGAGTAATTACTATTTATCGAAATACACAATATATTTGATTAATGTCCAATTAAATTGGGCGAAATCATTTGTTGTTGTTACTTACTTAAAGTAGCTCAGGCGTAACCACCGCGCGCAGCACAATGCCTTGTTCATCGTCGCGTACACGACGTTGCAACCACCACGCAGCGCTCTTCTTAACTGACAGCGTTTGCTGTGTTTCGAGATTTAACAAGCTTGCAATGCAATCGCCCATCCAGGGCTGATGGCCGACCACGACGATCATGTCATCGCTCTCGGGCCAATCAATAGCTTGCAACACTTGCTCGGCACTCGCCTCAGGATTAATCGCCGACAGCACTTTAAATTTGCGTGGCAAACAGTGCGCGGTTTGCTGCGAGCGTTTGGCTTCACTCGCGTACACGCGACACTTTTGCGGCAGATTGCGATCAAGCCAATGCGCGACGCGCTCGGCATTTCGCTGACCCTTTACGGTTAACTTGCGATCGAGATCGGATTGTCCGTCGATCGCATCGAATGCCTCCGCGTGACGCCAAAAAATAATGTCTTTGGTCATTGCGGCGTTTCCGGCGCACCGTGCACTGACCAGCGAAGCGCGAGCATCGTTTGCATACTGCGCTCTTCCTCGCCGCGCTTGGGTCGCTGCAATCGATACGCGCCGTTGGGCAACAATTCCCACGCGTCGCGGTTATCGGCAAGTGCTTGCGTAAACGCCTCGTCGATCACGCGATCGCGAAGTGCTTTGTCGAGAATTGGCGTCGCAACTTCGACGCGACGATCCAAATTTCGACTCATCCAGTCGGCGCTAGAGATGTAGACGTTCGGATCGCCCTTGTTTTCAAAATAGAAGACGCGCGCATGTTCAAGATAGCGCCCGACGATTGATCGCACTCGAATATTTTCCGACATACCTTTGTGGCCGGGTGCCAAGCAACACGCGCCGCGCACGATGAGATCGATTTGCACGCCAGCGCTGCTCGCGCGATAGAGCGCTTCGATCGTCGCCTCATCCGAAAGCGTGTTGATCTTCGCCATGATGCGCGCTGGCAAACCGGCACGTGCATTTGCTGTCTCCGCATCGATTGCAACCATGACTTGTTGACGCAAGGTGTGCGGCGACCACCACAATACGTGCAACCGCGGCGGTTGTGTGAGACTCGTTAAGTGATGAAAGATCGCTGCGACATCGTTGCCAATCGCTTCGTTTGCCGTAAGCAAACCGAAGTCGGTATAGAACCGCGACGTGCCAGGGTTGTAATTGCCCGATCCGACATGCGAGTACGCATGAATTTTTCCAGTGCGGCCGCCTTCGCGACGCAGCACTAGCAACATCTTGGCATGCGTTTTGAGTCCGACTAAGCCGTATACGACATGGGCACCGGCCTGTTCGAGTTTGTCGGCCCAGTTGATGTTGGTTTCTTCGTCGAAACGCGCTTTGAGTTCAAGCACCACGGTGACTTCTTTGCCGCGACGTACCGCTTCAAGCAACAAATCCATGAGCACCGATTTGCTGCCCGTGCGGTAAATCGTTTGCTTGATCGCAATGACGTTCGGGTCTTCAACTGCCGCGCGCACGAAGTCGATCACCGCATCGAACGATTGATACGGATGATGCAACAACACATCGCGCTTTCGCAACACGGCAAAGAAGTCGTCGCCGTTGACTTTCAAGCTCGATCGAAACGGTACGACGATCGGGAAACGCAGCGACGAAA
>JBOFBL010000112.1:0-2931 GCA_051645545.1 Casimicrobium sp.
ATCTGGCCGAATTGATGAATGAAGAGGCGAGGGCGGCAGGTGCGGATGTCGTCACGAGTGTTATCGTGCCGAGCATCATCGACACGCCGCAAAATCGCAAAGACATGCCAAGCGCGGACTTTTCGAAATGGGTGACGCCACAGGCTATCGCCGAGATCATAGTGTTTCACGCAAGCGATATGTCGAATGCGATACGAGAGCCGATCATTAAGGTCTACGGCGGCGCGTGACGTGCCTAGGCGCTCACGCTAGGTTGTGACAAACGATTCGATTGAGTTTCCTGCTTGGTTTAGTCTCGCTTGATATCCATGTATTCCCATGCGTCCCCTGTAAAACTGTTTCTTTTAAGGCCCACAACGCTTCGCGCCGTTGCGTAGTAACGGATCATGTGCCACGGTGCAATCCACGGCGCATAATTCCTGATGATCTTTTCCATTTCAATGATGAGCGCATCGCGCTGATCGCTATGCGGCAGAGCGGCCATTTGTTCGTAGAGTGAATCGTACTCAGCGACCTTGAAACGACTATAGTTGGAGCCACCATCGAGGGCATTGCCACTGTAGAGGCTCGCAAAAAACTCCGCGCCATCGGGTAATGAGGCCGTGGAGCCATCTTGCATCATTTTGATTTGCCCTTGAAGGGCGGCTTTGTGCATGTCGGTCCAGTTGAGAGGCTGAAATGTGATCTTGATTCCGATGGCGTCCATCGCTTTTTTCCAAAGCTCGTCAGCAGCACGTGCACTTGAACGCGTGTCGGTAATGCGCTCAAGCACCAGTGGTTTGCCATCAGGAAGCTCTCGAAAGCCATCACCGTCGCGATCGACATAGCCGTACTTATTCAGTAGCGCATTCGCTAACGCAGGGTTGTATTCATGAAACCTTGTTTGAGCCGCGATATGACCTCGCAAACTGGCCGGCACGATGCTGCTCGCCGCGATGGCGTCTCCGCGCGTTACGACCCTGATATGTTCGTCGAGAGGGAAACCGTACTGAATGGCTCGGCGTAGCGCGATCTTTGCCGGGCTATAGCCGCCTACCACGGGGTCGTTCATATTGAACACGGTTCTGAGCGTGTTGAGTGTTTCTATTTGCCCAAGCACAACACCGCGCAAAGCGTGCTCCTGTTTCAACGTGCCGCCTTCTTTTATGGCGTGCGCGGTTGCGGAGGAAACTTGGAATACTTCGTCAACTTGACCCGACAGCAATGCGAGCCACGCGGATTGACCTTCTTCAATCACCGAAATCTCGATTCGCTGAATGGAGGGTACTGGCTTCCCGGCCATGGCGGTAACTATCGCATCATCGCTGCGATCCGAAGATATCCAATTCCAAGTTCGTTTCCGGTAATTGGGATTTGCCGTTAACACCACTTTGCTTGCGGATCGATATTCGCCGCGCGCAAACATGTATGCACCGGTTCCCGCGAATTGATGCGATCCGCGCGAGCTATGAAATTCAACCGATTCACGCGCCAAGGCGCCGGAAAAGGGTAGCGCCAACAAGTACAAAAAAGACGGATCGGGCTTCGTCAAGCGAATACGCAAACGATACCTGTCGAGAACTTCAATTCCGGAAATTTCCAAGCCGAGATCAATTGAGCCGGATTTCATTGCCTGCGCACGCAGTTTGTCTGCGCCTACGATCTTTCCTTCAATTTGCCCATACCAAGGCGACTTAAGTTTAGGGTCGTAGATCCGTTTTAACGAGTATGCGTAGTCGCTCGCGACGAGTTCGCGCTTTTTTCCTTGAAAAGCAATGTCATCTGAAAAATAGATGCCCTTTTGTAATTGAAATACGAACGTCTTGCCGTCGCCGCTCACCGTCGGCATCGCGCTTAACGTGCGTGGTACGAGCTTCGCCGGTCGCGCAAGATAGTCGTATTCGAACATCGGTTCATACACTCGCCCGATAACACCGATCCATGATTCGATGTTGCTAAGGGCGCTATCGAGACTGTCCTCTGTCGCGCCCACCGAGACGCGAAGCGTTTTAGAAGCGCTCGTAGAGGCGGTCAAAACCGCGAAAAAACTCAACAGTAAGGCTATTAATAAGCGAGTAGCGCGCATACGTATGCTTGTTTCAACACCACAAAAAGTTTAGCGCAGGCTGTGTTTGAGCTCTGTCATCCTTCCGGGTGACAACAGCGCCGAGGGATCTTTGTGTAGCAGCGCCAGACAGTGGATGCTCTAACTGCCGTGTAATCGCAACCGTGACTGGTGCGCGGGTTCGAGCCGCAATAGCACGTCGTAATACGCACGCACTGCTTCGACGAATTCGACAGGCATATTGCAGCGACAGGGGCCGAGCTTAAATTGCGTCGCGATGTCTGGCTTGGTCAATAGCGGCAAATGTCTCCGCACATCGGGCCATGCGTCGGGATTTTTTTTGCTTCGTTGCGTGAGTATTCGCGCGTTTTCGACGTGACCGATACCGATGTTGTACGCTGCGAGCGCGAGCCAGGTTTTATCGGGCTCTGCAATGCGGGCCGCGAGTGCATCGCGTTTCAATTCCGCGATGTAGCGCGCGCCGCCGATGATTGATGAATACGGATCGAGACGATCGACGCCGTAGCGTTTAGCCGTCTCTTCCGTGAATTGCATGATGCCGCGAACGCCCGTGTGCGATGTGGCGTCCGCGTTCCAGTGCGATTCTTGATAGGCGATCGCCGCGAGCAAGCGCCACTCGACGCCGTGACGCTCTTGCGCCTCTTGAAACCATTGACGATAGCGCGGTAAGACGGTGGCGACGCGCTCGGTGAATATCTCGAATTCCTCTTGCTTGCGTGATTGCGGAAATCCGAAATAGCGATCGAGCACGCGCGCGATGTGCCCTTCGCGAACAATGCGCTGCAAAAAACGATCCGCATCGTCGCGAAGCGTTGCATTCTCTGCGCGAAAGAGCCAAGCGCGTGCAAGCGCGGGTTGCACGACGA
>JBOFBL010000113.1:0-13398 GCA_051645545.1 Casimicrobium sp.
ATTCCTCTTCGATACGGGTGAGCGAATCTTCGATGAGGTGTTCTTTTTTCTCGGTGATGATCGTGATGTACTTTTGTTCGGCGCGCAAAAAAATCACCTCGTCGACGGGAACAAGCACCAAGCGCCCGCGCTCGCTCACGCTGAAATAGCGTCGCGCGCCGCGCGGAATGGCATCGAGCTGTGTCTCGTTGATAGGTTTCGCGCGCTCAAGCGCGGCAAGCAAGCGCTCGCGACGCACGGGCTTGAGCAAATAGTCGATCGCCTGCACCTCAAACGCCGCAAGCGCATGTTGATCGTAGGCGGTGACGAAAATCACACGCGGCGCGTTTTCCATCTTGAGCAAATGTCGCGCCGCTTCAAGACCGTCCATCTCGGGCATATTGATGTCCATCAGCACGACGTCGGCACCGCGCTCCGCAGCGCGCAGCGCGGCAAGACCGTTGTCGCATTCGGCCACGACTTTGTGCGGAAAGCCGTCTTCGAGTTCGTCGAGTAAATCGAACAGTCGCCTGCGAGCATTGGCTTCATCGTCGGCGATGATGATGCGAAGTTTCTGTGCGGTGGTGAGTGCAGGGATGGTCATAAGACAGCTCGGGTATCGGAGGATTTTCCAGAGGGACGATAAGGCAGTGTGATTTGCACTTGCCAGCGACCTTCGCGCGGACCGGCGGTCATCTGCGCTTCAGCATCGAAATGTAGCGCGAGTCGCTCACGAATGTTGCCCATCGCCATTTTGTTGCCACCATGATGATTGCCGGCATGTTCGACGAACGGATTGCGCACCAGGATGATGACTTCGTTGCGCAAACGAAATGCTTCGATTTCAATGACGCCGGGTTGATTGGAGGGCTCAATGCCGTGATAAACGGCGTTCTCCGCGATCGGCTGCAAGATGAGCGAGGGCACCAGCGCATCGCTTGGCATTTTGTCAAGTTTCCAATTCACCGAAAGGCGATTACCCAAGCGCAGTTTTTCCAGGTCTAGGTATTGCCGCGTGAGCACGACCTCGTCGTGCAGCGGACGCAAATCTTTGTTGTCGCGCATCAACGCACGAAAGAGTTCCGCCAAATCTTCGAGCGCATTTTCTGCGCGCTTGGGCTCGTGTCGCAATACGCCGAGCACGCCGTTGATTGCATTGAACAAGAAATGCGGACGAATACGCGCTTGCAGCGCCTGTAAGCGCGCTTCGGTCACAGCGGGGGAAAGAGCACGTCCAAGCGTCTGGAAATAGGCGAGCACCGCACCCAGCCCGAGCAGCGTCAGTGCGATGGCGCGCCACAACGTATCACCCATAAATTTTGCAACGACGATCGAAATCAAGACGCCAATCGCGCACAGCAGCGTGGCCGCCTGCCAATACGCGAGTTTTCGCAAAAACTTACTGGCCGCCATCCAAAACAGCGCAACAATCGCGGCAATCGGCAAACTTACCGCGAGCGCGACCGAGAAATTAAGCGGCAATTCGCGAAATTCGGCAGTGGTCGCGACCGCGTAGCCAAAGATCATCGCGACGTAGAGCACCAGCGCGCGGGCGAGGATGCCCGAGTTGCGCAGCTCGGGAAACACGGCTTCGCGTGCCGCACGCTCTTTGCGGGCTAGAATTTGCTTGGTGTTCGCGGCTTTGGGTCGAACGTCGTTTCGGCGAGGTTCCATCGATGTTGCCGTGAATCGGCATCCCCTTTTTTATTTGGTTGCCTTGTCATTGTCGACGAGCGCCCATTTCTATGCAAGCAAACTCATCCCCTGTGGGCGGCGGTTGGTCGGGTCGATTCGATGAACCGGTCGCTGAAATCGTCAAACGCTACACGGCATCGATTCCATTCGATTATCGACTGGCCGAGCACGACATCGCGGGCTCGCTAGCGCATGCGCGCATGCTCGCCGCGTGCAACGTGATCACCGCACAGGATTTATCGGATATTGAACGTGGCATGGCGACGATTTTGGAAGAAATTCGAAATGGCAAGTTCGAATGGTCGCTTGATTTAGAGGACGTTCACTTTAACGTCGAGAAGAGGCTGACGGCACTCGTGGGTGATGCTGGAAAGCGATTGCACACCGGCCGCTCGCGCAACGATCAAGTCGCAACTGATGTTCGTTTGTACACACGCGCTGCGTGCGACGAGATTGCGAAATTGCTTGTCAATTTGCAAAAGTCATTCGTCGCGCTCGCTGAACAACATACCGACACAATCATTCCGGGCTTCACGCATTTGCAAGTGGCGATGCCCGTCACGTTCGGTCATCATTTGATGGCTTACGTTGAAATGTTCGCTCGCGACTACGAGCGCATCATCGATTGCCGAAAACGCGTGAATCGTTCACCGCTCGGCGCAGCGGCGCTTGCCGGAACAACATTCCCGATTGATCGCGAAATGACCGCAAAAGCACTCGGCTTCGACGCCGTCTGCCGCAACTCGCTCGACGCCGTGAGCGATCGCGACTTCGCAATTGAGTTTTTGAGCGCGGCGACACTCATCATGATGCATCTTTCGCGTATGAGCGAAGAGCTGATTCTTTGGATGAGCCCGCGCTTCGGTTTCATCGATATCGCTGATCGCTTTTGCACTGGCAGCTCGATCATGCCGCAGAAGAAAAACCCCGATGTCGCGGAACTCGTGCGCGGCAAGTTTGCACGCGTGCAGGGGCATCTCGTAGCGTTGACAACCTTGATGAAAGGTCAACCGCTCACGTACAACAAAGACAACCAAGAAGATAAAGAACCGCTTTTTGACACTGTCGACACGCTCACGCAAACGCTCATCATCTACGCCGACATGATCGGCGGTATTCGTGTGAAAGCCGATCGCATGCGCGCGGCGGCGAGTGAAGGTTTTGCGACAGCGACTGATCTTGCGGACTACCTCGTGCGCAAAGGTGTGCCGTTCCGCGATTCGCATGAATGCGTTGCGCGTGCGGTGAAAGCGGCAGAAGTGAAAGGCGTTGATCTTTCCGATTTATCACTTACCGAACTTAAGACATTTTCGAATGTGATCGAAGACGATGTGTTCGCGTGCTTAACGCTCGAAGGTTCGGTCGCGGCGCGCGCGCATGTGGGCGGCACCGCGCCCGCACGCGTGCGCGAGGAAATCAAACTCGCGAAGGCGAGATTGGCCGCATTGTAGGAGCGGCTCTGCCGCGACCCACGCGTCGGAGCGCCGCTGACGTTTGGCTGACATCGTATCGCGGCAGAGCCGCTCCTACACGGGGAATGATCGCGGCGAGCGCCGCTCCTACCGGATTACGAATGAATCACGAACTCATCGGCTTCTGCGCCGCACTCCTCACCACTGGCTCATTCTTCCCGCAAGTGTGGAAAATTTGGACAACGAAATCAACGCGCGACTTATCGTGGTGGATGGTGACGATGTTCACCAGCGGCGTCGGACTTTGGTTGCTCTATGGCATCTTGATGAAATCGCCGTCGATCACGGTCGCGAATTCGATTGCGTTTTCGTTGTGGCTCGCGATCGCGTTCATGAAGTGGCGTTTTGAAAGCGCAGCGAAGACATAGTCCTCTTGTGGGCGCGCGCTTGCGCGCGAAGCGCAAGCGTACGTAAACGCGAACATTCGGAGTTGTGAACATTGTTCGCCGTCTTGGTTGCGTCACTTTCGACACGTTCTTCGCGCGCAAGCGCGCTCCCACCATAAACTTGTGTCCAACGACTCACGTGCACAAATCTAAAAGGAAACAACTATGAAACTCGCATTTCTCGGTCTTGGTGTGATGGGCTTCCCGATGGCGGGGCATTTGCAGAAAGCGGGACACTCGGTCACCGTCTACAACCGCAACGCAGAGAAAGCGGCGAAGTGGGTGGCAACGCATGGTGGCGCATCCGCTGCGACGCCGCGCGAGGCGGCGAAGGATGCGGACATCGTGCTCATGTGTGTCGGCAACGATGACGATGTTCGTTCGGTCGTGTATGGCGACAACGGCGCATTTGCCGGCATGAAAACGGGCGCAGTGCTTGTCGACCACACAACAGCGTCCGCATTGCTCGCGCGCGAGCTCGATGCGGCGGCAAAAGCAAAAGGTTTCGGATTTATCGATGCGCCGGTTTCAGGCGGGCAAGCGGGCGCGGAGAACGGCAAGCTCGGCATCATGTGCGGCGGTGAACAAGCGACGTTTGATCGCGTGAAAGACGTGTTGAACGTTTACGCAAAGGCGTGCGTGCGCATCGGCGACGCAGGCGCGGGGCAGCTCACGAAAATGGTCAATCAGATTTGCATCGCCGGGCTCGTGCAAGCGCTCTCCGAAGGGCTCGCCTTCGCGCAGAAAGCGGGGCTTGATGCGAAGCTCGTGCTCGAAGTGATTTCGAAAGGCGCCGCGCAAAGTTGGCAGATGGAAAATCGCGGCACGACGATGATCGATGGCAAATTCGATTTCGGTTTTGCGATTGATTGGATGCGCAAGGACCTAGGTATTTGTCTCGACGAAGCACGTCGTAACGGCGCGCGTTTGCCGATCACGGCGGTGATCGATCAGTTCTACGGCGATGTGCAGCGCGAAGGTGGTGGGCGGCTTGATACGTCGAGTTTGATTAAGCGGTTGGTATAGATACGTTTGGCTTCATGGCTTGTCGCCCAATTTAATTGGGCGATGAATGACAAATTGCTAATTATTGAATAAATATAAATTATCCGTTTTGGCCCAGTTAAATTGGGCGATCATCAATAAAGCTGGTGGTTGATATTCGGCTAAGTGCGTAGGGATATGGCTCTGCCCGTTTCGAACGCAATACTGCTGCAGGCGCGGGATCTGTACGCGCTCACACGCGGCAGAGCGCGTCTAGGTCCGCGCCTACAAGTCGTCGAGACGAATGGCCTACGCTCAAGACTCCGCAGCGTCACTATCTTTAAGCGTACCGAAGTAACGATCTGTCGCACGCGTCGGCAACCCATCAATGCTCTTCACGCGACCGCTCACCTTCGTAAGCCATGCTGCTTCGTCGGCTTGCGCGTGATACTTGGTGAGCGTATCGCGCGGTTTATCCAAATGCATGAGCGGCACGCCCCATCCGCAACTCGTCTGCACGCTCTCAACTGCGATGTCGAAAATCTGCCGCGTTCCCGGAAGCAATGTGAAATGCGCAGCGAGCGTCGGCCATCGTTCATCTTGCGGCAACACTGGTGCGCCCCGACCATAAATGCGAAGAATCAGTGCGGGCTGTTCGAAGTTACAACACATAATCGTGATGCGCCCGTCGGCGACGAGATGCGCATGCGTTTCGTTACCCGAACCCGCAAGATCAAGATAGGCCACACGATCAGGCGCGAGTACGCGGAAGCTGTCGAGTCCTTTCGGCGACAGATTGATGCGCGCATCATCGGCCGCAGTCGCCGTGAAAAAGATCGCTTGTCTCTCGATCATCGCGATGTGTTTTTCGGTGAGGGTGTCTGAGAATTCGGCCATGATTTGATCGTAATAACTGTGAGGGCCATCTGTGTTTGGCCAATGCGTCCAACGCCTACCCGCTTGAGTACGGACCGAAGCCGGGCAGCGCCCAAAGGAGACCCCGAGAGACCAGTGTCGGGAAGATCGTAAGGTGATCTTCGCCGGATAGCACCTGCGAGCGAATCTCAAGGCTTGGGTAGTTCCTTCGCTTTAGCTGCGCTTCGAATGATCGCATGCTGCCCACGAGATCAGTGGTCTTGAAATGGCGAGGCGTCGCTCCGAATGTTTCAAACTCGCCCGCATACATCATGACACGAGCCGGAAGATCGCTGCCCGACTGCGCGTAAGCTTTCTCGTAGCGAAGGACGTCGTGCTTGTTGAACCACAGAGAAGGACTGCCCAAAATGTACGCGTTAAAGAGCCGTGGTTTCGTAAGCAAAACATAGGCTCCAAACAGGCCGCCGTACGAGTGCCCGACAAAGACAAGCTTCTGGGGATCGGCGTTGAGCTCCTTCAGTGCATACGGGATCACTTGCGTTTCGAGATACTCGCGGAACAGTTCGGCTTCGCCGTATTTCGGCGCAGAGTAATCGGCGGGGTCATTGTTGGCGTTCAGCAGCGGATCAGAGATCGTATAGTCGCGGCTGCGACTGTCCTTTGAGCTCAGCCCCGTCTCAGGCGGCAAGCCCACAAGAATGAAATCCTCGATGTTGCGCCCCTGTTGTCCCAGAAGATTTCTGATGCTGCGAACCAAAGGAAACGCGTAGCCTGCGTCGAGCACGAATACTACGGGATACTTCTTCTTCGCGTCGTAGCCCGCGGGATAAGCAACCCAGAGTTCGTACTTTCGTCCGGTTTTCGCGGCGGGGAGGGGAATCACCTGAGTGGCACTCAACCGAACGGGCTCGGGCTCTGGAGGCGGTCTTAACGACGCTTGTTGTTGTGGATGCACATGGCATCCAACGGAAAGTGACAATAGGCAAAGTAGCAAAAGGTTTCGCATATCGGTCATGGAGCGTGTCGTGTTGTTCGAAAGGCCACCCGTTCGTCAGACGACGTACGAGTACACAGAGCTTGCTGGGGCAGAGCAGCCGATTTTATGGTCGCAGATCGCTGTGTAGATTTATCGCTAAAGCCACGTGCCATACAGCTACGGCACTCGATGCTATGCCGTTCGGTTGCCGAACGACTGCGCTGGAGGTCGTGAAGAATTAATGCATGAATCTGGCTTACTCTTCTCGCAAGAAAGATTTGTGTTCGGTCGGTGCTCACGCATCGCGACGATTCGGCACAATTCGTTGTCCGTGGTGTTCCACCAATGAGAATTGAACGTCTAGACGACAAGGGATTTCGACAGTGCTCAATAGACGCAATTTTCTTGTTACCGCTGCGGCGGCGACCGCTCTGACATCGTTTGCCGGCGGAGCGGTGGCTTCCTCGCGCCGTTTCGAAGCCGCGTCCCGTCTGCGCGCACTCGAAACGGGCAATGCGCGCCTCGGTGTTTGTCTCCTCGACACCGTTACCGGCGAAGTGAGTGGCAATCGCATGGACGAACGTTTCGCGATGTGCTCAACGTTCAAGCTCGCGATGGTGGCCGCCATCCTGCGCGAAGCGGATAAGGGCCGCTTGAATCTTGCAGAGATCATTCCTTACTCGAAAGCCGACTTGCTCGAATGGGCGCCGGTTACCGAGGAGAGTCTCGCCAAAGGTGGATTGAGCATTGCCGAGTTGGCGCAAGCGGCGCAGGAATTGAGCGACGGCACGGCTGCGAATTTGCTCGTGAAACGCCTCGGCGGACCGTCGGCAGTCACCGCGAAATTTCGCGAAATGGGCGACACGGTGACGCGGCTTGATCGATACGAACCCGATCTCGGTTTGGTGCTCTCGGCGGATCATCGAGATACGACAACACCCTTGGCGTACGCGCAGCTGGTGAGACGAATTACTACGGGCGACACGTTGCGCCGCGAATCACGCGAGCGCTTAGTAGGCTGGATGCGAAACACGCAAACCGGCGTTCGCCGACTCCGCGCCGGACTGCCCGCCGACTGGCGCACTGGCAACAAAACGGGCACCGGGCGCACTGAAGGCACCACCAACAAGTGCAACGATGTCGCGATCACGTTTCCGCCAGGGAAGAGCCCGATCATCATCGCTGCGTACTTCGATAGCGGCGAATACACGCCGCAAACGGAGCATCGACATGAAGCGGTGCTTGCCGAAGTCGCGAAGATAGCGGCGAAGTGGGCTGTTGCATAACGCTTAGCCCGGATGCTCGCGTGCGCACCGCGCCGGCGCTACGCAGCCGCGCAATGTGCGTTTTGCATCAAATACATGCGTCATCCCGGCGCAGGCCGGGACCCATCGATGCAAACAGCAACTTCGAACCGAAACTGATGCGATGCCAACATGGGTCCCGACCTGCGCCGGGATGACGCGTGGGGGTGTCGGTCGCACCGATTGAAACGAGAATTCGCGCGTTACGCGCCAAGCTGACTCATCATCCGCTCCGGCAACTTCCGTTCGACGAAGAGTTGCCGCACTTCTTGAACGCTTAAGTAGCGGCCGTCCTTGCCTGATTTGCCCATAACCTTCAGCAAAATCGGCCACTCGCCATCCATCAGGAAACGATCGATCACGCGGCGACGCCCTTCCGCGCGCTTGAAGTTTTCGTTCATCATGTGAACCAACGCTTTGAGATCGAGCCCGCGCTCTGTCTCGCCACTGGCGCTCACTTTCTCGCTCGCGAATTCATCGAGTCGAGCCAGTTCGGCTTTCACCACGTTCGCATCGGCATCGAGAATCCCCGAGCCCGCGCCCTTCTTGTCGAGCGGGCCGTTGCGCAACTCGTTGAGCCGCACTCCGCCTTTCACATTGCGCACCACCTGCAACGGGTTCAAACCATTCGCCGCCGCCGCAATCGCGCGAATAGCCGCGCCCGGCAGGTTCGGGTGACCGTCGCCCGTTTTCGCAACGCGCGTGATGACATCGGTGACCTCGCCCAAACTCGCCACGTCGTCCGGCAACATGCCTGCGCTCACGAGTGCGCGCAGGAACGGGCAGGGGTTGTTGGGGGAGACTTCGTGGCCTTTTGCGGTGGGTGGCATGTTGGCTCCGAGTGGGATTGTTGAAACTCATCTTAGCACTCGAATTAGGGCGAGATCGATAAACTCTCGTGAGTAACCAATAACATCTGCTCGACGTGATAACCAACGATCCCATCACACAGCTCGCATTTTCCGTTTACGAGAACAAAGGTGTATACGCGCTCTTGCTTGGATCGGGCATTTCTCGATCTGCGAACATCCCAACAGGCTGGGAGATCACGACTGACCTCATTCGAAGAGTTGCAATTGCTGACGGAGTTTCTGAGCAGGACGACTGGGAGACGTGGTACGTCGAGAAGTTTGGAAAGTCACCAAATTATTCGGAGCTACTCGAAAAACTCGCTCTGACGCCGAGTGAACGACGTTCGATACTCCAACGCTATATCGAACCGGACGAGGTGGAGCGAAAGAAGGGGCTTAAGTTACCAACAGCGGCCCACCAGAGCATCGCGCGTCTTGTGAGTCTTGGATACATACGCGTTATAGTCACCACGAACTTTGATCGTTTGCTAGAGAACGCGTTAAGGGACGCGGGTATTGAACCAACCGTAGTGTCGAATAAAGACTCATTGCTCGGCGCGGAACCGATTGCGCACAGCTCGTGCTATGTGTTGAAGCTTCACGGCGACTACAAAGACACACGAATCCTTAACACCGACTCTGAACTGGCGAGTTATCCCAAAGCGCTCAGTACGATGCTAGATCGAGTTTTCGATGAGTATGGACTAATAGTTTGCGGCTGGTCGGGCGAATGGGATCACGCACTACGTGCTGCACTGATGCGAGCACCTAATAGGCGCTATTCCACGTATTGGGCGGTGCGGGGCGCGCCGAGCGATGGAGCTAGCGCGTTGATCTCGCAAAGACGCGCGCGAGTTATCTCTGGATCGGATGCCAACGCATTGTTTTCCGGGTTACAGAAGCAGGTCGAAGTACTTTTGATCACCCAGAAGCGAAGCCCGCAAAACATTGACCTGCTTGTCGACAGCGCGAAGTTATACCTATCGAAACCGGAATTTCGCATCCAGCTTGACGACTTGGTCTCAGGCGAATTGACTCGGCTCCTAGAGCAATTGAGCCAACCACGATTTAGCCCAGACGCGCCGATAAGCAATGCTCGATTCACCGAGCGCGCTGGAGCTTACGAGGGCATAACCGAGCCACTAGCAAAAATTTTCGGTGTCCTAGGACGCTGGGGCGATGGCTCGGAGTTGCCGCTCGTACTGGATTGCTTAGGCGCATTGTGCCGTCATGCGGGAGACAATCACGGAGGAACCATGCGTTGGCTGTATTTGCGCGCCTACCCAGCTGTGTTGTTGTATGTGATGTACGGAATTGCATTGCTTCGCTCCGGACGTCTCAAATCGCTTCATGAATTATTTGTTTCGAGCATCAATCCTCCCCTAGGAGTGCCGCAACGACTGATTGACACACTGCACTTGTGGAAGTGGGAATATCACGGCACCGGTAGTGAGGCGTGGAAGTCATTCATTGGATTGGAGAATCGGAAGACAGCGCTCAGCGACCACCTTTTTGAGATATCGAACGAGTGGCGCTCAAGCTTTTTCGGCGCGGCATCTGATTTTGAGTCGCGGTTCGATGAGTTCGAAATTTTGGCGGCTCTTGCAAGCTTCGAGTCAGATCAGGAATCGACGCTTGAGACCGCATTCGCTTCGTCAAACGGTCAAATATTTGTTCAGATGCCAGTTGGTCGCATCGGTCGGCGCAGCGCGGAATTAGTGAAGCAGTTAGAGCGACTTCGGACGGACCAGTACGTGTCGCCCTTGTTTATGGCGGGATTTGCAAGAAATAGCAAACGATTTCTCGAGTTGTTTTGCGAAAACTTATCTCGATACGGTCACCGCATGTCATGGTGAGTGAAAGCAGTGGGCACGGGGTGCCCACCCTAGGATCCCCGAATCCCGTTCATGGTTCGATCCTTCGAAAAGCTCAGGATGAACTAGGCTCGCCACGAACGGGATTCACGTCACGTCTTTCGCGTCACTACTTCCACGTCTCCGTCAACATCGTCGATTGCCCCGCAACCGGCGTATTCACGACACGGTTCGCGCCAGATTCCCAAATCACGTCGCCGTTCGAACCTTTCTTGATGTATTTGTATTCAATCGTCGCATTCGCGGGCAGAGCAACACTGGCGCGCCATTGATTGCTTTGACCGTTGCCAGTGCCGGGGACGACGCTCATCGCAATCGCCGATGCTGGCGTCCATGAACCGAGTTGGCTCACGCTGCCGACGACGGCGATGTTTTGTCCCATCGCGGTGCTTGCGGTGACGTTGAAGGTGACCGTGGCATTGCCGGTGCTCGTTGTGGTGCAAGCGGCCGTGCTGCCGAAGACGCCGCAGGTGCTTGCTGTACCGCTTGCGGGTGTCGTGAGCGCGCGATTGTTGCCGCTCTCCCACGTCGGCGTCGCGCAGTTTGTGTATTTCACGTACTTAAACTGAATCGCTGTGCTCACGGGCAAACTCGCCATGCCACTATGCGCGCCTGCGTCTGCGGAGAGGCGCACGCCGTTGCATGCGTTCCACGCGCCGAGCTCGGCGATGTTGCCGACAACCACGACCGTTTGGCTGCCGCTCGGATCGGCGTTTTGCACTTTGAAGCTGACGTTCACTTTTGGCGTGACGGTGCCTGGCAACTTCGCACCTGCGTGCAACGCGACGGCTTTGTACGGCTCAACCGTGAGTGCAACATTGCCCGAGGCGTCAACCGTGTAGACGTCGCCCGCGCAGGTGCCCGCAGTCGCATTGAAATCGCCGCTGATGACATCGCAGTAACGACCTGCGGGCAAGCTCGTCGCGAAGGTGCGCGCGAGCGTTGCGCCTTCTTTGTTGATGGCAACGAAGCCCGCATTGCCGCGACCGAACGCGATTTGATTGTTGCCGTTGCTCCACCAATTCGAGACGAAGAAATTGTTGATGGTGGCGTTGCGGAAACCGACCATGTTCGCGATGGGGCGGAAGCGATGTTCGCAAACCCAGCCGCCGACGGTTTGGCTGAAACATGCGGGCTGCGTTACGCCGCCGTCCCACGGCCCTTTCGTCGCGCCACCCGCGTTGTACGGTGGGCCGAAGCTCGTGTCGTAATTCGTGTCTTTCTTGAACGCGTAACTGCTCATGAGCGCGGGATAGCCATAAGGCCAGGCGAGCATGAACACGTTGGCAAGATCGTAGGTCGCGCCATAGTGATACGTGACGTAGTTGCCGCCACCACCGTGGCCGCGCTGTTTGTCGTGGTTATCCGTGAACGCCACTGCGCGATTGCTCGCCATGATGCCCCACGTGGTGCCGAAAGTTTGCAAGTCAGCGAGCTTGCCGCCGCCCGCGAATTTCTCGTGCAGCTTCGGGCCATAGGCGAATTCGGTGATGTTCATCAAATTGCCGTTTAATCCGAAGTACTGATCGGGCTGCACCGCCTCGCCCGGTGCCCCAATGACTTCGAGGAACCAGTACGGTTTATTGGTAACTCGACTATTGACGTTATCGACGATAGCGCCCAAATCAGCTGGGCTGATGTGCTTGGCGGCGTCAACGCGAAAACCCTTCACGCCGATGTTCACGAGATCCACCAAATAGTCCGCGATCTTGCCGCGCACGTAGTTGCTATCGGTGTTCAGATCTTGCAAGCCCGAGAGCTCGCAGTTCTGCACGTTCGCTGCGTTGTTGTAATTGGTGATGCCGCAAACAGGATTGTGAAAATCGTTTGATCCATACGGCACGCGCGGGTAGCTGTGATAGCTCCACGCATTGCCCGCGCTACTCGTGCCACTCGTGCCGCCGCTCATGTGATTGATGACGGCGTCGACATAAATCGCAACACCTTGCGCGTTGCAGCGATTCACCATATCGACGAATTCAGTGCGAGTGCCGCTGCGGCTGCGATCGAGCGAGTAGCTCACGGGCTGATAGCGCATCCACCAAGGGTAAGGCGCGCCGTCGCCGGTCGCGACCCAATTGTGTTCATTCGGCGGCGAGACTTGCACCGCAGCGAACCCTTTCGGGCCGAGAAAGTTTTCACATTCTTTGGCAACGTCTGTCCACTTCCATTCGAACAGATGCACGAACGCGGTGCGCGCGGTGCTCTGCGCATGCGAAATCGAGGGAAGGCTGAATGTCGTCAGTGCAGCAACTGCGCTGACCGCGAGCCCGAGCATGGTCTTCTTCAAGACCCGCAAAAGGTGGGGCATGTCTCACTCCTTAAGTGTTTTTGTAATGCGTCAATTGAGTGCAAACGGTGTCGCCGTTTGCGCGCTGGTGCCATGCCGCCCAACTTCCGATCCGTGTTCGCGAGGCACGGAAGGGCTCCTCCTTTGATTGGGCCGGTAAGCAACCGAATGGAGTTTTATTACAGGTTTTTGATTGTGCAAGTAGTTTCAAACAGAAACTCGCGATATTTCGCGCGCGTGTTGATGAAACTTATAAATATCAAGGATGTAGATAGCTTTATTGTGCGATGCAAAAATAGCGCGTTCGCGCCGTGTGCTGAAATAAAACTACATGTTGCTAGCAAGTCGTGATTTCTAAGATGTTTATTCGCTGTAACAGCAGTCGCCGCGCGCGACGTTGCATGCTTCCGCGACAATCGGGGTATGGCCAACGCTGAATTGATCGTGCTACGAGCCGAGGGACTGTATTGCGCGGCGGGCGATTTCTACATCGATCCTTGGCGTCCGGTCGATCGCGCAGTCATCACCCACGCGCATGCAGATCACGCGCGTGCGGGTCACGCGCGCTACCTCGCGCATCGCAAGAGTGAGGGCATCTTGCGAGCTCGTATTGGTGAAACGATTTCATTGCAAACGCTTGAGTATGGCCACGCGATTTTGATGAACGATGTGCGCGTGTCGTTGCATCCAGCGGGACATGTTCTAGGCTCT
>JBOFBL010000114.1:0-5401 GCA_051645545.1 Casimicrobium sp.
CTTGCGCGCGAATGGTTGAGTTACGCGGCTTTCTACGAAACCACTGGCTTGTTCCGTAATCATTCGCGCGCAAGCGCGCTCCCACAATGGTTCGCGGTGCATCAATTGCGCAGGACCACCCGATGTGTCGATTTCGCGAACGCGGCAAATTGCGCTTCCCAGTGATCGATGCACGCGCGCACTTTTGGCAAACGATGGCGCTCGGGCAACATTACGGCGTACACCTCATTCTTTGAATCGAGTTCGTACTTCGCAAGCACCTGCACGAGTTGACCACTCGCCACGAGCGGCGCGACGAGCAATTCGTTCAAACGCGCGATGCCGACGCCTTCGAGCGCGAGTGCGAGCACGATCGAGGTATTATCTGCGCGCGTGTGGCCTTTGACGATCAGCGACTGCGCATCGTCCGTTTTCTTGCTTCGGCTACGCGTGGCTACCTTCGACGAATCCGTAGCTTTGAATGCCCAACGATTGAGCGATTGACTCGCACTGTTGCCAATCAGGCGATGCCTCTCTAGGTCTTCGATACGCTTCGGTGTGCCGAATTCGCGAAGATACTGAGGCGCTGCATAGAGCTTGCGACCGTGCTCGCCGATCTTTCGTGCGACGAGGTTTTCATTGAGCGCCACGCCGGCGCGGATCGCCACATCGACGCCATCGCGCGCGAGATCGACCGCGCGATCGTCCGCCGCGATATCGATTTGCAGTTTCGGATACTTTTTGTAGAGCCCGCGCAGCGAGGGGACGATGACGAGTTGCGCGAGGATCGGGCTCACCGCGATGCGCACCCAACCCGATGGCGCGGCCAGGCGTCCGCTCAAATCGGCTTCGAGCTCGGACGCGGTGTCCGCCATGCGTCGCGCATGCGCGAGAAAGGTGTCGCCTTCGTCGGTGAGGCTGAGCCCATGTGTCGTTCGATGCAGCAGACGAACGCCGAGCGACTTTTCCATACGCACGACCGCGCGCGAGACTTGGCTCACGGGTTCGTTGCGCTCAAGCGCGGCGGCAGAGAGCGTGCCGAGTTCGGCGACGCGAATGAAGAGGGCGGCGTCTTCGAGATTGAGTTGCATAGCTCGATTGGTCGGTTGTGCGCGTAGCTCGACTGAGCGGTCGTGCATATAGCTCGACTGAGCGGTTGCGTAATACAGCGATTGTGCGGTTTTCTCGTTTGTTTTGCAAATTATGCAAAAGCAAAGTGCATTTCATGTCGTTTCCGACGATTTGATTTGCAAATAAAGTTCGTCCCATCGAAATGAAAGGAAAACATCATGAACCGCGCCTCCATCGACACCTCAGTATTCTCCAATACGCAGTTCGCCAGCAACGAGCGGCTTGCAGGGATTCACGAAAGCGCGAAGCAGCGCGCACAAGCGCTTCGCCGCGACGCGATTTCAGGGCTCATTGACGACCTGATTGCGTGGGTGGTTCGTAAACCCGCTGCGACGCATCAGGCGAGCACTGCAAAACATTCGCACTCGGCGTGCGCGGCTTAGTACACGAGGAATAACCATGCCCTTCGTAACGCTCACCGTTCGCAAGCAACAAACCGCAAAGTTCAAAACCGTTGTGCTCGACGCGGTGCACGAAGCGCTTGTCGCTGTCGGCGTACCGCTGACTGACAAATTTCAGCGCGTGCTCGCGCTCGATGAGGAAGACTTCCGATTCGATCCAAGCTACCCGGATGCTGCAACTCCGCGCGGCGACGACTACGCCTTCATCGAAATTCTCTGGTCCGTTGGGCGCAGCATGAAAGTGAAACGGCAGATGCTCGCGACGCTAATGGCTCGCCTTGCTGAGCAGGGCATTGATTGCGAGCACGTGACCGTTGTGTTCAAAGAAACGCAGTGGGAGAACTGGGCGTTTTCGGGAGGGCGGTTGCTTCATGCTTGAGGGATGGTGACGAAGTGCTCACGAGTCTCGTCATTCCCGCGAAGGCGGGAATCTATGTTTGCAATGCAAAAGCGCTCGGAAGAACGACTCGCCTCGTGACGCCCGCATAGATTCCCGCCCGAAGGTTTATCCCCGCGTAGGCGGGGACGGGAATGACGTACTGTTGACTGACTAGCGAATCTATCTATTCATATGCTTATGGCTAAACAAATAATCCCTCAACTAATTTGGGCAACAAAGCTAATTTCGCTAATTCTTGTTAAGGCTTCCTTTCAAGCCCAAGCCGCTGAATCGTGAGGCGTTCGGCATTGAAAGTTCGCTCCGCATACGCGGTGTAATCCGCAGTGCTCATGTAGATCGTCGGCTGATGAAATTTTTCGAATGCGGCGAGCACTTTCGGGTCGTCGAGCGTCTTCTTGAACGCATCATGCAACGCTTTCACGATCGCAGGATCGACGCCTTTTGGCGCACCGATGCCAAACGGGCTTTCGGTGATCGTGTCGTAGCCCAACTCTTTCACCGTCGGCACATTTGGAAACTGCTTGGTGCGCGCGCGACCGAGCGTTGCAAGCAAGCGAAGCTTGCCGCTTTCCACATGCGGCGCGAACTCCGTCGTGCCGCTCATCATCATCAGTTGCCCGCCCAAAATCGCAGCAAGAATCTCGGCGCTGCCTTTGTAGGGAATGTGGTTGAGCGTGATGCCCGCTTTCTGCGAGAACTCTTCGATCGCCAGATGCGGCGTGGTGCCGATGCCGGTGTGGCCGTAGTTGATCGCGCCGGGTGACGCCTTCGCTGCTTTCACCATGTCTTCGAGCGTTTTGAACGGCGAATCGGCAGGCACCGCGATGCCAAAGGTGTAACCCGTCAAACAAATCACATGCGTCAAATCCTTGATCGGATCGAACGAGGTTTTCTGCATATGCGGGATGCGATAAATGCCAAGCGGTAACTGCGTGATCGTGTAGCCATCGGGCTTCGTCGTCACCATCGCTGCCGCGCCCAATGTGCCGCCTGCGCCCGGTTTGTTTTCAACAACGATCGACACCCCGAGCGCTTTGCCCGCGCTCTCCGCGAGCGCACGCATCACCGCGTCCGAAGATCCGCCTGGCGGCCACGGGCAGATCAGCGTGATTGGGCGCGAGGGAAATTTCTCCTGCGCAAAAGCGACGCGTGGAAGTGCAATTGTCGCTGCTGCTCCGCCGAGTGCCGCGAGAATGTCGCGGCGCGAAACTTTGATCATCATGACTAGTTCCTCCTTGTTGAAAGAGTCTACGACATGAACGATCACTGCGCTATGGGCTCACTCCCAGATGAAACAAACGAGGTCACTGCAAACTCGAAATCGGCGCGAGCAGATTCTCCACGTCGTCCGCCGTGATGCCCATGAGTGCATTGCCGTCGCCTGACAGTAGTGCGTTGGCCAGTTCGCGTTTACGATCCAAGAGACTCATCATGCGCTCTTCGAGCGTACCTTTTGCAACGAGCTTGGTGACGAATACCGGTTTTGTTTGGCCCATGCGGTGCGCGCGAGCAGTGGCTTGCGCTTCGATCGCAGGGTTCCACCACGGATCGTAGTGAATCACGGTATCCGCTGCGGTGAGGTTCAGACCGACGCCACCGGCTTTGAGGCTCAACAAGAACACGCGCACGTCACCGTTTTGGAACCGCGCAATCGGCGTATCGCGATCGATGGTGTCACCGGTGAGCTGAACGTACTCGATGTTCAATTCGTTGAGCGACTGCGCAATCAGCGCAAGCATGCTCGTGAATTGCGAGAAGATCAAGATGTTGCGACCTTCTTCGATGAGCTCCGGCACGTGTGTTTTGAGCCAATCGAGCTTCGCGGAGCCCGCGCTCGCAGCGCGCTCGGCAACGCCGGGCAACTTCACGAGACGCGGATCGCAACACACCTGGCGCAATTTGAGTAGCGCATCGAGGATGTGAATCGTGCTTTGCTTGAGTCCTTTTTTATCGATGACTTTGCGCACATCATCGTGAATCGCAGTGCGTAAACTCTCGTACAAATCTGCTTGCGCCGCATCGAGCTCCACCCAGCGCACGAATTCAGTTTTCGGTGGCAGTTCGTTCAACACTTGGTCGCGTGTGCGTCGCAACATGAAGGGGCGAATGCGCGCGCGCAACTTCTTCATCTGATTGGCATCGCTTCGTTGCTCGACGGGGAAACGGAAAATGCGATTGAAGCCTTCTAGATCGCCGAGCAAACCCGGCAGCAGAATGTTGTAGATCGACCACAGCTCGCCTAAATGGTTTTCCATTGGCGTACCGGTGAGCGCGAGACGGGTATCAGCCTGGATGCGCTGCGCCGCTTGATAGGTTTTCGCTTTCGGGTTTTTGAGCACCTGCGCTTCGTCGAACACGACGGCTTGCCATTGAATGCCCGCGAGTAAATCGTCGTCGCGTTGCAATAACGGATAACTGGTCACTACGACATCCGCGCGCGCTAGATCGCGTTGATCGGTAGAGCGATCAAGCCCATGATGACGGTGCAAAATCAAATCGGGTGCGAAGCGTTTGGCCTCGGCAACCCAGTTTGCAGTCACCGATGTCGGTGCGATGATGAGACTTGGTTTCTTCGCATCGCGATTACGATGAATGCGATGTAAAAACGCAAGCGTTTGCACCGTTTTACCGAGCCCCATGTCGTCGGCCAACACACCGCCCATCGACAACTTGCGCAGATGCTCAAGCCACGAAAGACCATGCATTTGATAGGCACGCAGCTTTGCATGAAACTCCGGATGCGGCGCAATCGGCTCAAGCTTTACGCCGTCTTCGATCGCTTGTCGCATCGCAACCCATTTCGGATTCTCGCGACCGAGATAGAGCACCGTGTCGTTCGGCAGATTCGGCATCAATGCCGCTTGAAGCTCCGACATCTCTTCAACACTGCCGCCGCGGAACCAGTCGAACACCGGCTCCAGAATCGCATGCACGCGCTCACCGGGAATGCGCACCACAATCGCTTTATTCAAACGATTGACGCTTGGCACCGAGAGCAGCACGTATGGCACATCCTTGACCTCTTTGAGCCATTGATCGACATTTTTTTGTACAGAGATGATCTTCGCGAGTGCAGGCGCGATGTCGACGCGCTCGCCATTGACGGTAACGCCAAGCGCCATGCGAAACCAGCCATTTTGTGCACCCGGCGAAAGCTCAAGCGAGGGTTCTGGAATGTCTTCGAGCGACACCGGAAAGCCTGCTTCAACCTCGATGATGAAGCCCGCCATTTGCGCGTCGGCGAGCACGGTCGCACCGTGGTTCGCCCAATCGTGATCCGGGAGTGCCCAGAGCGATCGTCGTGCGCCACCTTCTTTAACGTTCGCACCAAGCGACTCGCTATACATCAACGCGCGCTCGACGTTACTTGCCTGCACGAGCATCGGCGGCAAGCGCATTGCCCAGAGCTGCTCCGCACGCACGTTGCGCATGCGACGAGAGCGCGTAACGGTGCCGACGCGTTCTTCTTCTACGGCAGCCTCAAAACCAC
>JBOFBL010000115.1:0-13363 GCA_051645545.1 Casimicrobium sp.
ACCGGCTGGCTCGTGGGTGCACCGAACAAAGGTCTCGCTGCGATGTTCGTGATGATGAATGCCGCGCGCATTGGCGTCGGCATGCAATCGCTCGGCCTCACCGAGGTTGCTTATCAAAACGCATTGGCCTATGCAAAAGACCGCATTCAAATGCGCTCGCTCGCAGGCCCGAAAGCGCCCGACAAACCGGCCGATCCGATCATCGTGCATCCCGATGTGCGCAAAATGCTGTTGACCGCGAAAGCGTACGCCGAAGGCGGCCGCGTGCTCTCGCTTTACTGCGCGTCGCTGATCGACATTTATTTGAATCATCCAGAAGAAGCAAAGCGTGAAGAAGCCGAAGAAATGGTCGCGCTCTTAACGCCGATCGTTAAAGCTTTCATCACTGACAATTGCTGGGCGGCCACCTCACATTGCATGCAAGTGTTCGGCGGTCATGGGTTCATCGCCGAATGGGGCATGGAGCAATACGTGCGCGACGCCCGCATCAACATGATCTACGAAGGCACAAATACGATTCAATCGCTCGACCTGCTCGGTCGCAAAGTGCTCGGTAACAAAGGCGAAACACTCAAGAAATTGGGCGCAATCATGGAGGCGTTCGCAGAGGAATGCGAAGGCAATGAAGCGATGCAGGAATTCATCGGCCCGATGTTGAAGGCCGCAGAACTCTGGTCGAACCTCACGTTCGAAATCGGCGGCCAAGCGATGAAAAATCCTGAAGTCGTCGGCGCAGCAGCGGTTGACTACATGCGTGTTGCGGGTCATACCGTGTTCGCATTCTGGTTTGCAAAGATGGCAAAGATCGCCCTTGAAAAACAAAACACGGGCGATGATTTCTACAAAGCGAAACTGCAAACCGCGCGGTTCTACTTCGCAAAGTTGCTTCCCGAAATTGAGAGCTGCGCCGCGACCGCGCGCGCTGGCTTGAAGCCATTGATGGAAACAGAGTACGCGCTAGCGTAATCGTCGTCCAGCGACTAGAAACGCCGCCTTTGTGCGGCGTTTTTTTTCGCGTAACAAATGGATGGTGTAAGTTGTTGCAGCACTCGCCGCACTAATGCGCTCGTGCAGAGAAAACTTGCGATATGCGACGAATGGCGTTGACACAGGCGCGTCCCGAGCTATCCTAACGGTTCGCGTTTCGCATTCACGATCCTGGAGCCCGCGCTATGTTTTTTCGACATCTCAGCTGCGTGATTATTGCAATCGCTGTTTGCAGTAGCTCATTCGCCACCGAAAAATTTCGCACCTTCTGGCGCGGGCAGTGGGTTGATTACGTTGAAGTCGGCGATCTTGCGATTACCGAAGGCGACATCATCATCGGACAGAAAGACCAGGTTCGCGAATGGGCGCGCGCGGTTGCGCGTGGACAAATGCAAATGGAGGCGACCCGCAAAGCGCTCGCGATCGACTCTTCTGCCCGCGTGTGGAATGCGGTTGATGCGGCTGGCGTCGTTCAAGTGCCCTATACGGTTGCGGAAGGCAATCGTACAAATATCGATGCAGCGATTGCGGAGGCCAACCGTGCGCTCGCGGGTGTGGTGCGCTGGGTGGCGCGCGGCAGCGAAACTGACTACGTTGAATTCAATCTCGCGACGAAAGACGCGGGCTCCTGTGCGAGCTTCGTTGGGCGCACCGGCGGCAAACAAGCGATCTCAGGCGATCCCGAATGCAGCGTTGGCACGCTCGTGCACGAAATGGGACATGCGATGGGTCTTTGGCACGTGCAGCAAGATGCGCGCGCCAATGCCTTCGTCGATTTCAGGCTCGCGAATATGGATGCAAGCAAGCGCTCGAACAATCAACCGATTTTCGGCACGCGTACCTGGGGCGGCTACGACTATGAGTCGAACATGCATTACTCGCGCACCGCGTTTTCTGCGTCCTCTGCCGATCGGCAAACGCTTGAAACTAAACCGCCGGGAATCTCGGTGGGCACAAACCCAACGTATTCCACCGCTGATCTCGATGCGTTGTTTCGCCTTTATGGCAAAGCACCCACGCAAACGACAATCAATAGCAATCCGAGCGGTTTACGCATCATCGTCGATGGTGCTGCGCATACGACACCTGCGAAGTTCAATTGGCCGATTGGAAGCATCCATCGCGTATGGGTCGAATCGGGGCTTCAATCGTTTGGTGGTTTCCGTTACGCATTCGGTCGCTGGAGTCATGATGCAAGCGCCGATCCGTCGCCGCAGTTGACATGGGAAGTGCGCGCGGGCGATGGCTCGTTCGGATCACCCGCGAATGCGCCGTCGGATACGGTGCTCGTCGCGAATTTTGTGCGCTTGATCGACGTGCAAACGACGCCCGCGACGCAGACCGGTGGCACGTCGTCAGTTGTCGCTCGTCGTAGCGCGTGGCCAGGCACCACGAATCTTTACCCGCAATTCACTGCATTTGATTTAACGGCACAACCAGCACCGGGATTCGCACACATTTTCAACTGGAGTTCCGCATTCTCGTCAAGAGGTGGCGCAGGTATTCGACCCAATGTTTCGTTGTTGCTCACAGGTAATCTTGCAACGCAAACGATCGGCGCGAGTTTTTTCAATGGACGCAACATCGGCGTTGATGTACAGGGCACAGGTCTCGAAGATGGTGTTGTCGTAAGTGTCACACCGCCGGGTGGCACGAGTGGAACTGCTAGGGCGCCGCTCACTGCGCCCAACACAGCAGGCACCTGGAAATTCGACATGCAATCGCCGCAATTCGTCGGCACCGGCATTCGCTATACGCGAGAAGCTTACGAAGGTTTTGACAACACCGAGACTGGCGAAGTCGCGATGCCCGCAGGCGGCACACGTAACGTAACAATTCGCGCCTATCGCGAGGTCTCGCCTTTCAAGCAGACGCGTCCGTCGTGCGCAGGTACAGTGAGCTTGAGTGATAGCGCGACCTGGTTGCGCACCGGATCTCCGCTATCGGTAAGCGTCATCCCTACGGGCGTTGGCGTATTCGCAGGTTGGTCGGGCACCTTGTCCGGTTTCAACACGTCATCGAATGTCGCGGTGGGGTCGAATGTGCCCGAATTTGTCGCGCAGTTCAATCAAACCAATGAACCGCTCACGTTGACCTCGGTGTCACCCAGCGTTGTTGGCGACGATAGCGTGAACACTGTCGTTGAAATTCGCGGCACCGGTTTTACAGCGTCATCGCAAGTTCGAATCGGCTCACAATCTTTCCCTCCGACTTATGTGAATTCGACAACGTTGCGGCTCACGCTTTCGCGCAGTGCGCTCCTGAGCACAGGACGGCAACCTCTGTTTGTCACCAATGCACTGTCGCTCTCGTGCCAGGCGAGCAGCAATAGCGCAGCAATCGATGTGCTGTCTGCAGGCGCGCGCGCATCGGTCGTTCTCACCGAGTTCTACAACCCTGCTTTCGATTACTACTTCTTAACCAGTCGCGAATCGGAAAAACAATTGCTCAGTGGTCTTGCCGATTGGCGGCGCACCGGTGCCGAAATGAAACTCTATGCAAACGCGATTGACGCTGCGCTTCCGCTCGAGCGTTTCTTCTTCGCAAACGTTGCGCGGGGCGGTTTGCGCGGCAGTCATTTTTTCACCTCGCTCGCGGCTGAGCAACGGCTCTTAACCTCGCTCAATACAACCAATCTGCCCGAACGCGCAAAGCCGTATCTCGAGAGTATCGAGGGATACACGATCGAAAAGAGAGCCGACGGCAGTTGCCCCGAGCGCAGCATTCCTGTCTATCGAGCGTTCAAAGGCGCGCCGCGCTATGTGGACGATGGCAACCACCGTTTCAGCACGTCGCTCGCACAACATCGCGATATGGTCGATCGACTCGGCTGGGCCGACGAAGGCATCGTATTCTGCGCCTTGCAATAGAGAACTGAATCACCCAGGAAATTTCGTTTGTCACCCCGAAAGGTGACAAAAGCGGTTGTCCGAACTATTCGGCATTCGTACACTGCATCGCTGAACCGACGGTAGTCAAGCGCTCAACAAGCAGATGTCTCAACGATCCAATTTTTTGGGTACCACTTCTATTCCCCTCGGATCAATTACCGCTCGTATTTTGTATTCGCTTCCCACACCGAACCCGCGTTATGTTTTTCCGATATTTAAGTTGTACGATTATTGCGATTGCAGTTTGTAGCAGCACCTTTGCTACCGAGAAACTCCGCACTTTTTGGCGCGGAAAATGGGTTGAATACGTCGAAGTGGATGATTACGCGATTACCGAAGGTGACATCATCATAGGCAAGAAGCAAGCCGTTCGCGAGTGGACACATTCTGTCGAGCGCGGCCAGTTGCAAGTTGAGGCTTCCCGAAAGGCGCTGGCGGTCGATGCGCCGAAGAACGTCTGGAATTTGAAAGGTACCGATGGCGTAGTGAGAGTACCTTACACGGTGTCTGCGGGAAATAGACGCAATATCGATGCGGCGATATCGGAGGTTAATCGCGTTCTTGCTGGAGTCGTACGATGGGTTCCCCGCGAAACGGAGGTCGATTACGTCGACTTTAATCTGAGTAACAACGATGTTGAATACTGTGCAAGCGAGATCGGTCGCATCGGTGGCAAACAGGAAATTTGGGGCAATCCCGAATGTGGGTTTGGCGGACTGGTTCACGAAGCGGGGCATGCCATGGGTTTGTGGCATATCCAACAGGACGCTCGCGCCTCATCGTTTGTCGATCTGCGCCTTTCCAACATGGATGCGAAGTATCGTTCAAACAACGAGCCAGCGTTTCACACGCGTACGTGGGGTGGTTACGACTATGAATCAAATATGCATTACTCCCGTACTGGCTTTTCTGCGTCATCCGCTGATACGGTGACGCTCGAAACCAAACCACCGGGCATTAGCATCGGAGTAAGTCCGAGTTTTTCAATCGCCGATCTAGATGCGCTGTTTCGTCTCTATGACAAAGCGCCCACACAAACAACGCTCAATACCAATCCTAGTGGTTTGCGTATCGTAGTTGATGGAGTCGCGCACACTACGCCTGTGAAATTCAATTGGCCGATCGGGAGCATTCATCGCGTGTGGGTCGAACCGGGGCTTCAATCGCTTGAGGGATTTCGTTATGTGTTTGGTCGGTGGAGTCACGACGCCAGTGCTGATCCGTCGCCGCAATTAACTTGGGATGTTCGCGCTGGCGATGGACGGTTAGGCTCGCCTACGACTGCGCCATCAGACACGGTAATCGTGGCAAATTTTGTACGACTGATTGAAGTTCAATCAACGCCCAACGCACAAGCGGGCGGCATATCGTCTGTGATCGCTCGTCGCAGTCCATGGTCAGGCACGACTAATCTGTATCCGCAGTTCACCACTTTTGATTTAACCGCGCAATCAGCCCCCAGTTTTGTCCACTTTTTCAGATGGGATTCCGCGATCTCATCGAAAGGTGGCTCAGGCATTACTCCTACGGTTTCGTTGTTGCTTAAGGGAGACAGGGCCACTCAAACCCTTGGCGCAGCTTTTTTTAATGGCCGGAACATTGCTGTCGATCTAAAAGGTGATGGCCTCGAAGATGGTGTTGAAGTACGCTATACATCGCCGGATGGCACGACTGCTAAGTCGACTGCTCCGTTCAACTTGCCAAACGCGACGGGCACTTGGAACATCAACATGCAGTCGCCTCAATTTTTAGATGCGAGTATCCGGTATGTGCGTGATGCCTACGAGGGTTTCGATAATGTGACCACAGGTGATGTCGCGATGCCCGCCACGGGCACGCGCACTGTGACGATTCGCGCCCATCGAGAAGTAGCTCCCTACAAACAAGCCAGACCATCATGTGCTGGCTCCGTAGTCCTAAGCGATAGCGCGAATTGGCTGCGTACAGGAAGCGCGATTTCAGTGACTGCCGTCCCTAACGGATTGGGCGTGTTCGCTGGGTGGAGCGGAACGCTTACCGGGCTCAATACGTCGGCAAACATCACCGTGGGCTCGACTGTCCCCGAGTTTGTCGCGAATTTCAATCAGATCGTCGAACCGTTGACGCTCTCGTCGGTTTCGCCCGATGCGGTTGGCAGCGATTTCGCAACTACGACGCTTGAAATTCGCGGTACCGGATTTACGCCGACGTCACAAGTGGTGACTGGAATCCAGACTGAGACTAGCCGAACTGTAACCCAAGTTTTGAACGCGTCTTTCGTAAATTCGACAACGCTTCGAGTGACCGTTGCGCGCGAAATGTTGCCAACGGGTCGCATTCCGCTATTTGTTGTTAACGCGCTGTCGCCATCGTGCCAAGCAAGCAGCAATAGCGTGGCTTTGGACGTATTGGCGACCGGCCAAATGGCTTACACGGTACTGACCGAGTTCTACAACCCGGCTTTCGACTACTACTTCTTAACCGGTCGCGAATCGGAAAAACAATTGCTCAGTGGTCTTGCCGATTGGCGGCGCACCGGTGCCGAAATGAAACTCTATGCAAACGCGATTGACGCTGCACTTCCGCTCGAGCGTTTCTTCTTCGCAAATGTTGCGCGGGGCGGTTTGCGCGGCAGTCATTTTTTCACCTCGCTCGCGGCTGAGCAACGGCTCTTAACCTCGCTCAATACAACCAATCTGCCCGAACGTGCAAAGCCGTATCTCGAGAGTATCGAGGGATACACGATCGAAAAGAGAGCCGACGGCAGTTGCCCCGAGCGCAGCATTCCTGTCTATCGAGCGTTCAAAGGCGCGCCGCGCTATGTGGCCGATGGCAACCACCGTTTCAGCACGTCGCTCGCACAGCATCGCGATATGGTCGATCGACTCGGCTGGGCCGACGAAGGCATCGTGTTCTGCGCGTTGCCCTGAGTTCGTCGAGTTAAACCGATCGGCGCGCACACTGATCGCTTCGCCGAACTTACTATGGTCGCGACACTTCTCAGCATCGTGCTTTTGCGCTGAGTCGTTCTCGTAACGTCGAGTGTGAACGCTCTGTTCGCTGCGCATCCAACCTTGCGTGTCGCGATGCAAATCGCGGGTGTCGCGTATCTTTGCTACGTTGCCATTCGACTCCGGCGATCTAGTGATTCAACCAACGAAGTAAAGTGAATGGAGCTCACCGTTATTGCTACGTTCCGTTTGGGTTTTCCCACCAACATCATGAACCCGAAGTCAGCGCTCTTTTTCAGAAGCGCGTTTGCCGCAGCACTACCTTCCGAGCCGTCGCTGACATTGCTCGCTTCGGCAGTGGTGCTCGTCTATGTCAATGCACTCGTGTCTCATCTTTTATTCGCCGCTACGTTTTCGCATACGCGTGTGCAAGCGGGATACGCACGACAGCGAGTGTTGCTCGGTCGTTTCGCTGCACTCTTCGTTGGTGCGATGGTGTGCGCATGGTTGCAACAACGGTTAACGAAATTCGGCGATAAACGAAACAGATGAAGTTCTTGGGTACGTAGTGCCTACGTTGACGTACGCCGTGTTCGCTGTACACAAGACGCTATGTCGCTCGCCTAAGTGCTTGGTGACACGCCTCTTGTACGCACGAAGCGCTTGCTACGTAAGAAGTGTTATCGTCCTGCCCTTAGTTGACGCGGAGACCCTGTGTTTATGTTTGATTCAATTTAATCTCCACACATAAGGAATTGAGTTTGTGTATTCAGTTATTCCCTCCGTTGAGTCCGAGCGACAGCATGATGATCGTGAAATCATTTCGCTAAGCGATGACGACACAAAATTGGTCGCCAGTGGCTTTGGTGGTCTTATGAGAAATATTCCGTTGGTGGGTGGCCTTTAGTAACCCCATTTTGTGAAGCTGCGGATAGGTTGCCGTTTAGCAGCGTTGGTTACTCTCGTTGCAAAACAGCAAATGTAGTGAGATTGTGTAGTTATGGCCTGGTGCGTCGATCCAGGGGGTTCGTGACTAGCGCTTAGTCGATTGTGACAGCGTGCTTTGAGCGATTCGATACATCGGGCTCTGTTGTAGCTCAAGCGAATCAAGTCGAGCGATTGCAGCGCGTGCTGCGCTGTGCGCTTCGGCTGGTTGCCCGGAAGCAGCCGCCAATCGACTGAGCGAGACTAGCGCTTCGACATTGAGGAGTGGGCGCTCCGCTCTTTTTTGCTCGGAAAGATGCGCTTGTAGAAAGTCTGAATCAAGTGTGGTCCATTGCGAAACTCCGCCGCGATCGGAGGCGCGCGTACGCAGATTGATTTGTACTATTCGCAACCGTTCCTCAATGAAACGGGGCAGCACGATTGGCGGCGTACGTTTATCGATTTTTTCGATTTCTGCCTTCGCGACGTCAAATTTCTCTTGTTCAATTAAGGCTTGTGCGAGCACCGCAGTAAATGCGCCGATTTCCGGACTGGTTCCACCCGCCTTTTCCAGAGCCGCTAGCACGCTTCGCGAGAGCACCTCAGCCTCGCGCGCTTTTGCAGCCTGAAGTAAGTAAGGAATTTTTGCGCGCGCTAGACTCACCTCGGCCGCTTGCCCACCGTGTTCCTTCGTCGCGTTGAACAGTTGTTCCGCTTCGTCTAGGTATTTCGTTGAGTTGCGCCAATCGCCGAGTTGTGCTGCCGCTTCGGCGGCATACGCGCGAGCTACGATGCTGTTCTGAGGTTCCAACTCTTTAGCGATACGATCAAATGTTGTGATTGAGCGTTCAAGCGCATCGAGAGCCGGACGAAGTTGGCCTTGCGCCAACAACGAACGACCAAGTGCCATGTTTGCGCGGGCACCCCAAAAAGAATCCTCGGTCTGCATTCTTCGCGTGACTTCCAACGCCGCGCGCGCCGCTTGTGTAGCTCGGGGAACGTTGTCGAGCGTGATTTGTACTTCGTAATCTCGGTAATGTGCGATTGCGAGTTTGAGTGAATTTTGTCCGTAAAGTGTCTCGGTATAGCGAATCGCGCGTTGCATGTCGCGATTTGCGCTCGCAGCGTCGCCAAGATCAGAGTAAGCAGCCGCGCGACCAGTTAGCGGTTCAATCATCAACGAACCGTTTCCTTTGTCGATCGTTTCGACTTCGCCGATGCTTGCGTCGAGCAATTCGATTGCGCCTTTCGCATCGAAAGAGTATGCACGCATTTGGCCGAGAATGGATAGCGCGTCGGCACGACGAACGCGTGCATCGTGATCACTCGCGCCTGTGAGATTACTCACAACCTCCTCAAGCCTTTTGCGACCACTATCCCAATCGCCGCGGTCGACTTCAACCATTGCGATTTCAAGTCGGGCGCGTTCCACTTCGGAAAGGGAGGCGCGCGATTCGATCAACGAAGCAAGCTGCGCTTGGCGTAGATTGAGCGCGCTTTCCATGAGCGAAAGACCGAACATGACGTCACCGAGCACCCGAAGAAGTGCCGCTCGCGTCTCGGGTTGCTTCTCAAGCGAAGTGGGTAGCGTGCGCGCTGCGTCTGTAAGAACCGTGGCGATCGGTTGGTTGCGCTTTCGTACAGCAGCGATCTGATCGTCGCGATTTACTTCAAACAGACGAATCAAAAAGTCTTTCACCGCGATCGCTTTTTCGCTTTCGCGTTGAGCGGTGTTACGTTGCAGTTTCGCGTCGTGCGCTTGCCATCCCGCGACGCCGATGCCTGCCAACAGGGAGACCGCAATAGCAGCGGTTGCTGCAACGACGGTCACGTTGCGCGATATGAATTTGCGCAGTCGGTACCATTGACTATCCGGCTGCGCGCTCACGGGCAGTTTCGCCAAATAGCACTCGAGGTCTTCGGCAAAAGCGCTCGCGGCGCGGTAGCGCATCTCATTGTCTGCGTGCAATGACTTGAGCGCAATCGCATCCAGATCTTCGCTGATTCTTTCGAATGGCGATCCGATCAAACGCTTAACTCGACTGGGTGCGAGCGGCCTACGTTGCCGTGTTTCTTTTGCCGACGTGAGATCGCCGGTTCTACTTGTTGCCGATGGCTCGAAAGGGTGCGTGCGGGTGAGTAGTTCGTAGAAAACAATGCCAAGAGCGTACACATCGCAGCTGGTCGTGGTGGCTTGTCCGCTCAATTGCTCAGGACTTGCGTACTCGGGCGTCAGCGGACGCCCGTGAAGGCGAGTGAGTTGCATGGAATTTATATCGTCGATCGACGTTAGTTTTGCGATCCCGAAATCAAGTAACTTCAGGATTCCATTTGCATCAACCAGTAGATTCGCGGGTTTGATATCCCGATGAATAATGCCTCGCGCGTGCGCGTACTCAAGCGCGCGTGCGACCGTGAGCACGAGCCCAACACGCGCCTCAACGTCGAGAGCCTTTGCGTCGCAGTATCGATCAATCGGCAGTCCTTCGATCAATTCAAGTGCAAGCCAGGGGCGGCCGTTGTCTTCAACCCCCGCGTCGTAAATTGTCGCGATGTTCGGGTGTTGTAGTGAGGCGAGGATGTCACGTTCGCGCGCAACGCGCTCGTACCAACCTTCGGTGTTGCCGACGAAGAAGGGGAGCTTTAGCGCGACGGTTCGTTTGATGCTGCCGTCGGTTCGATGCGCGGCCCAAACGCTGGCGCTGCCGCCTTCGCCGATAGGTCGATCAAGCGTGTAAGGGCCGATCGCTTGTCCGGCAAATAGCGTGGCGCGGTTCCTTGATGGGTCGTCGACGCGCGGCAGTTCACCGAGAAACGTGCGCGATTCGACCGCTTGTTTTGGGAAGAGTGCGCGCTCAAGTCGAGCTCGTTGGTTTTCGTCGATGGTGAGCGCTTCGAACCAGGCGCGACGAGCGGGTTCCGGTTGATCGAGCCCGTGCTGGATCAGTTGATCGAGTGCTTTGAGTTGTTCGGTAGAAAGTGACATGAAAACCCTCTTGTCACACAATGCTGTTCGCTCGGTATAGTTGTACGCGCGGACCTGGACGCGCTCGGCCGTGGGTGAGCGCGTCCAGGTCCGCGCCTACGAGTCGTAAAACGAACACTATCGTCTTGTCACATGAAGAACGTATTTAGCGAGAAATTTCCGTCGCGAATCGCAATTTTTTTCGAAAACTCATTCGTCGAGTATTGCGCGCAGCAGCGCGCGAGCGCGCTCCCAGTGGCGCGTAACCGTGCGGTCGCTGATGCCTAGTACGGCGGCCGTCTCGTCTTCCGTGAGCCCAGCGAAATAGCGTAGTTCGACGATTTGTTCGAGATGCGGATCGACATCGCGCAGTTGCGCGAGTGCCTCGTGAACGCGAAGCACGTCGAAGGCGTCCGCCGATGCTGTGTCTGCTTCGCGCATCACCTCGGTGTTTAGCGTTACATGTGAGTCTCCACCGCCGCGTCGCTGCGCGAGATTGGCGCGAACGAGATCGACGATCACCGAGCGCATCACGTGCGCGCAGTAGGCCATGAATTGGCCGCGCGTTGGGAATTCCTTGCTGTGCGAGCTGGCGAGGCGCTCGTAGGTATCGTGCACGAGCATCGTCGTGTCGAGAATCGTGCGGCCGCCGACCGTGCGCAGCCGCGAGCGCGCGAGCTGCTTCAAATCTTGATAGAAGATGGCGAACAGGCTGCCGGTGTCGTTTGCCGTCACCGGGTCACGCGCGTTTGTAGCAACGGTTTCGAATTCGGATTCCACGATTGGTATTTCCCCCGCCTCATACTTACGTAAGACATCCCTACGCGAATGTTAAGACGGCGGGCACGGAGCCTTTGCGACATTTACGTGGTTTGCGCACTTGGTGGATCGAGAGTGTTGCACTTGCCTATTGCGACGCACCACTACGAACGATCCCAGCTAGTTTTTCAATAGCCCATATTCATTGGGCAATTGATGAATTTATGTTAAATAACAATAAATAGAATTATTTCTATCAAGGCCCAAACAGAATTGGGTTCTATCGATTGTGCTGTAAGGGTAATCGCGATACCAGGAAGAATTCTCAGCGCACATGCTGTCGGAATTCCAACGAGAAAATCGTTTCTTGAACTGTTAGCCCAATGCGGTTCGCTTAAGGCCGGTTGTAGGAGCGGATCTGGACGCGCGCGGTCATGGGTAAGCGCGTCCAGGTCCGCGCCTACAAGGCGTAAAACGAACGGTATTGGTTGTCAGCCACTATTCGCCAAAGAGAATCGACGATGAACACTTCAGCGCCACTCAATCGAAGCGCATTGCAAACCGCTTTGCGTCCGCTCGCCTATGCGTGCGGCGTCGCATGCGCGCTCGCAAGCATGCACGCATTCGCGCAACCCGCGAACTTGCAATCGCAGGAGGAGGGCGCAGCGCCGCCACAACTCGCCTCCGACTTATTTGAAGCGATCGCGAAAGTGCCAGTCACCGTGCAGCCGATGTTCGGCGATAAGCGCAGCGGCGACATGATCGTCACGCATTTCAAACCACCGGGCGATGGGCCGTTCCCAGCGGTCATCATGCATCACGGTCGTGCGCAAGATAACGAGCGCGCTAATCCCGGCCGCTGGCGTTATCTCGATATCGCGCGTTATTGGACGCGTCGTGGGTTCGCCGTATTCGTACCCACGCGGTTGGGTTACGGCGATACTGGCTTGGAGCCCGATCCAGAATTCACCGGGCCGTGTAACCAAAAGCGTTACGACGTCGCGGCGGACTCAGCGACCATTCAATCGATCGCGGCAATTGATTTCGCGATCAAACAATCTTGGGTCGATAAAACAAAAGTGATCGTGATGGGCCAATCGATGGGCGGCTTCACCACGATTGCGACAATGGGAAAGAAGCATCCGAGCGTGATCGCGGGCATCAATTTCGCAGGCGGCGGTGGGGGTGATCCGGTAGGTCGTCGCGCCGATCCTTGTCAGTATTCGCGCATCGGCGACGTCTACGCGCAAGCCGGCAAAGCGAATGCGGGTGCAACGCCGATGCTCTGGCTCTACGCCGAGAACGACAACTACTGGGGCAAATCGATTCCGCGCAAATGGCACGAGGCGTACACGAGCGCAGGCGGCAAAGCGCAGTTCGAAATGTTTCCACCGATCGGCAGCGAAGGTCATTCGATGATCGGCACCGGTCGCAACTATTGGCGACCGGTCGTCGATAAATTCGTCGCGCAATTCGGATTCAACGCGCCGAAATCATCGAATGCACCTACCGCGACAAACTTCGCCGCGCTTGATGACGCAAGCAAACTGCCGAACGTGAAACCGGACGTCAAAGAAAACGGCTACAAGCGTTTCTTGAATGCCGACGTGCCGCGCGCGTTTGCAATCGGTCCGAAAGGCGAATGGAGTTTTATGTCGGGTGATGATGCGATGAAGCGCGCGCTTGAGCGCTGCGCGAGTTTCGCGAAAGCGGAATGCAAGCTCTACGCGGTGGATGATGCGGTGGTTTGGGTTCCGTAGGCGCGGGCCTGAACGCGCTTTGAACACGATCGTTGTGAGTTGATACGAATAGCGCGGCCAAGTCCGCGCTTCGTCGCAAACGATCGAGCTCACCATTTACTTCCGTTCGTGGGGAGCTCGTCGAACCATGAACGCACTCTAGAAACT
>JBOFBL010000116.1:0-1405 GCA_051645545.1 Casimicrobium sp.
CACGCATTCACGAGTGCCGTGACATCCTTGCGTTTGATGAGCTTCGTGAGCAGCCGCAAACGATCGGCGGTTTTTTCGATCGGCTTCAATTCGAAATGCGAGGGAATGACCGGGAGCTTCGCAAACGTCCACTTGCCGCGCTTGACTTCTTCGGCTTCGGGTTCGCCAATTTCAACCAAATGTCCCACCGCCGACGAGATCACATACTCGTCGCTTTCATAGTGATCCCCGTCTTTTTTGACCCCGAGCGCCTTCGCAATATCGGTGGCGACCGACGGTTTTTCTGCAATAACTAATGTCTTACTCATTTTTTTAGTGTAACCACAAAGTTTGGCGCGAGTACGAGCAATCGCTTTAGCGCCGGCGCAAAAGGTCGCTTAGCCGCGGCGCTGCCAGAGTCCGCCAGCGAGCGATTCGACGCTACCAGCAAGTTCGAGCATCGTAAGTTCGGTGACAACGTGCTCGACACTCAATCCGCTTCGCGCAACGATTGAATCGACGTCAATCGGTTCATGTTCGATATGCGAGAGCAGGCCGGTTGCAGCCGACTTCGACGCTTTCTTTTCGTCCGACGCGTCGCTCGCAGCGGCGCTTTCAATGCGCAACTCCTCAAAAATGTCTTGGGCCGTTTCGACGAGCTTCGCACCTTGCTTGATCAAGTAGTGACAACCTTTGTGAAACGTCGAATGAATCGAGCCGGGAATTGCGAACACTTCGCGCCCCTGTTCGCCCGCGAGTCGCGCGGTAATCAACGAGCCGGATTGCATCGATGCTTCAACCACGAGCACACCTTGCGCGAGACCGCTGATGATGCGATTACGTCGCGGAAAATTCTCTGCGAGCGGCGGTGTGCCAAGCGGATACTCGGAGACGATCAAGCCGTTTTCTGCAATCGAATGGGCGAGCGTTTTGTTGCGCGCTGGATAGATGCGATCAATGCCGGTACCGACCACCGCGATCGTGCCTGCTGCGTCCACGCCCGCACGCAGCGCTCCAGCGTGTGCAGCAGCATCAATCCCGAGCGCGAGCCCCGAGACGATGACTACACCGTGCTGAGCAAGCGCCTGCGAGAACGCCTCGGCCGTATCGGCACCGCCCTGCGAACAATTGCGCGAACCCACCACGGCAAGCGCGGGGCGGGTAAGCGCATTGAGCGAGCCGTTCGCGTACAACGCAATCGGTGCATCGCCGCTTTCAAGCAGCGCTTTCGGATAACTCGCATGTGCCCAAGTAAGCAAATGATGTCGATCATCGACTAGCCACGTGAGCGTCGTCTCGATTTGGGCGCGTGTCTCTTGCGATGGTTCACGCTTGAGCGAGGCAGCAAGCTTGTCGCCAACGACTTTTGCGAGCGTGCTCTCGCTTGCGGCAAACACCGCTTCGATGTCACCCATTTCGGCGAGCA
>JBOFBL010000117.1:0-2193 GCA_051645545.1 Casimicrobium sp.
TGGCGCCCTTGCGCTCCATGTGACCGCGGTAGTTCACATCCACGAGGCTCGGTGCGCGCGCAAGCACCGGAGAACCAGGCCGGCTGCCGCCCTTGATCGCGAAGATATGCCGGTAACCACGCCGGCGCGTCCAGTTGTAAACGTCTTGTGTGTGAGAACCGCCGCTGTCGACAAACATTGCTGCGATCGCCAGATCCGCATAGCCATCCGCACGGCGGTAGCGCACCGTCCGATGCAGATCATCAAGCTGCGCCCACACCGTTTCTTCACCAGGACTACCGACAAGCACGCGCTTGTCAATCACGAAATGCTGCATGCCTTCGCCCCAAGCGATCGCCTTGAATTCGAGCCGATCATTCTGTGTATCCACCGCAGCCGTGACGCGCAGCGCCCATGCGGGCACGACGCGCGCCGGCAGCTTCTCCGCCTGTGCACGGGCCTGTAAAAGAGCGGCGCTCGTCGTAGAGGCCGCTACTGTCCAGCAGCGCGCGAGGCGTGTGTTCCAAAACACCTGCATTGCCTCATCATCGCCTTGGGCTTGCGCGCGCTTTGCGGCGTGATACTCGCGCGCGAGATCAGTCCAACTGACCCACCCGAACGGCATATACAGCGCAGAGATTTCGAAGCTGACCGTTTCACCGTCGCCGGCCGCCGTCGCGATCCACTGACCATTCGCAAACAGCTCGGGTTTGTGCGTTTCTTCGAGAACGCCGCCGCACGCTGGGCAAATCATGCGCGCGGTCACACCGTCATAACTGAGGTTCTCCCACACAAGCTCGTGCTCGTGAGCGCAATGCACGCAGCGCACGTGGTACTTGCGTTGATCACCCATCTCAAAGAGAGATTGGATTCTGGAAGTCTCAGCGAGCGTCGGACTGCTTGAGTAATAAAGCTTTCGCCGACGTCCGAACGTAGCAAAGCGATTCTCGAATAGCTTGACCGGATCGCCTTCTTGCTGGATGTTTTTTTCTGATCGGTCGACTTCGTCGTAATAGCCGTACCGCGCCGATACTTCGGCAAGATTTTTCGCTGTGCCCGCTGTCAAAACAAACAGCGTTCCACCTTTGAAATCTTTTGCGCTGATTGTGTGCTTAGCGTTCCGGCTTCTTGGCGCTGCAACCTTTTCTTTCACCCGGTCGATGATGCGAATGGTCTTGTCGACGCGCGCGGAAAGCCGTTTCGCCAGCTCGCCACTTGGCATGATCGCAATGATGTTGGCCGGTGCACCGTCAATCCAAGCCATGCAGGCGTTCAAGAACGTCTGCGTTTTCAGCAGCTGCGATGCGCCCTTGACGACGACGCGCTGCGCAGTGTGCTCGGGCGACAAACACCGCAGGACTTCGCGCGCAAACGGCGTGCGCTCGACTCGATACCGCCCTGGCTCGGCGGCGCCGGCATCCGCCGGGATACGCATGTGTTCTGCCGACCATTCGTCGATCCATAGCGGCGGATCAGGTCTTGCCGCCTTAGAAATCGCTCGCAGCGTTTCAGCGTAGGCGCGACTCTCAAGCGTCGTATCAAACACCGTGACGCTCTGGTTCTGCGCTGATGCGCGCAAGCTGTTGTGTTGCTTCCTCGAACGCTTCGCGCAGAGCTGCGGCAGCGGCGATCTGTTGTTCGCGCGGTATCGGCAACCGTTCAGGTACGGACATGACGGCATCGCGAAGGGCACGAATTCCTATCGCGATGGCGCGATCAACTCCGGCGCGGTTAATCAGCGTGCCGCGAGCTTCTTCGGCTTTCATTTGCGCAAGATCTGCTTCCGCTTGTTCACGGCGCGCACGGCTTTGCCAATAGTCCGAAGTCTCGCTTGATGCATCAGGCTTCAAATCACCGGAAGATGCGCCGCCGAACAGCGCCGTGCCAAGCGATGAACCAGGTCCGCCGGAGTTTGCGCGCGGCTGACTGTTCGATGCCCACTGCACGTCAGCAACCTCGGGGTCAATCCTTCGATTGATGAGAAGGATGCGGCCTTCCTTCACAGCCTTCGACACAGCTTGAGGCGAAACGCCTCTTCGCTTGGCATATTCTTTCTGGGTAATCAGTTCAGCCATAAAGAAAAAACGCCTTCTTTTTCAATACTGAAAATGCAGATTTAGTTGATTCGCACCCACTATCACCCTCTGAACAACAAGTTCAAACCCCAGCCGCTAGCGTTTTTTCTTTATGGCTGAACTGATTACCCAGAAAGAA
>JBOFBL010000118.1:0-3425 GCA_051645545.1 Casimicrobium sp.
CGCTCACCGTTGGCGTCGCTGAGATCGATGTTGCCAAAGCGCTCAATGTGCCTGCGGGGTCACCCATCGCGCTCGTGCGGCGCAACGTCTTCGACGCAAAAGGCGATCGCATCTATGCCGCGCGGATTCACTTCCCGGCAAATGTCGTGCGACTTGAGACCACCTTGCTTGCCAAAAAGTAGCCATACGCGATATTCTGCAGAGTGCAGCGCTTTCCTTGTACGCCCTATTTAGTTGGGCGATACAGTCGAATTAATAGATTATTGACAGTAATCAATAATCTACTTTACACCCAGTTTAGTTGGGCGATAAAGAAAAAAGTTTGACCCGTAAAACTAGGCGTTTTTCGCCGCTTCAATCACAATTTCCGTTGTGATTTTCGCCGTATGACCAAGCATCGATGTTGCACTGCAATATTTTTCTTTTGACAGGGTAACTGCACGCTCAACCGCTTTCGGATCAAGATCGACGCCAGCCACTTTAAAAGTCAGTTTTATTGCAGTAAAGACCTTCGGGTCTTCAGTCGCGCGCTCCGCATCGGCCTCCACCGCAAACGAGGTGACGTTTTGTCGAGATTTCTTCAACATCAACACAACATCAATAGCCGTGCAACTTGCGGCGCCAGCAAGCACTAACTCCATCGGCCGCGCACCGGTGTTGCGCCCGCCATGATCGGGGGCACCATCGACGACCATCGCATGTCCGCTGCCGACTTCGGCGACGAATTGAATACCGTCGGTCCATTTCACTGTTGACTTCATTTTGATCCTAGACAAACTAGAGTTTTTTTACTAGACAAATCATCCTGCGGCGCACAAAAAACACTTGACTTGTGCGGCGCAGCATTGCAGAATTAAATCGTTGCCTTGATCCTCCTCCTTTCACGGCAACAGGTGTCAATCCTTCCTCCTCCTTTGGGTAGACATCTTTTCTTAACGGCGTACTTCGGTGCGCCGTTTTCTTTTCTGCGCCAGCTCAAACACGGGCGTTTCGTGCTCAGAGCGTTTGAATCGGGACTCGAATCACAGGATTTTCCTCGTTTTCGTACGAAACCCTTGATTTCGAAGCTATAATCCCTGGCTCAGCTCAGAAATTTCTATTCGAAGCTTTTGGCTGATAACTCATATCGCGCCTCGCGACAGGGGTCGAATGCAAATTCGAAACCACCGCTTGGCGTACAACACCAAACGAGTCTACAAAATGAAAACGTACTCCGCAAAAGCGGGTGACATCGTCCAGGACTGGATCCTCGTCGACGCCACCGATCAAACGCTCGGCCGCTTGGCCAGCCAAATCGCGCTCCGTCTGCGCGGCAAACACAAGCCGACCTTCACGCCACACATGGCGATGGGCGACTTCGTCGTTGTCACCAACGTGGAAAAACTCCGCGTCACCGGCAACAAGGCAGCGCAAAAGACCTACTTCCGTCACTCCGGTTTCCCCGGCGGCATCTACGAAACGACATTCGACAAGATGCAAGCCAAATATCCCGATCGCATTCTGAAGCACGCCGTAAAGGGCATGCTGCCGAAGGGTCCTTTGGGCTACGCGCTTCTGAAGCAAATGAAGTGCTACACGGGTGATGCGCATCCTCACGCTGCGCAACAGCCTAAGCCCATCAAACTCTAATCGACCCACCAGGAATTTCAAACATGATCGGTAAATTCAACTACGGTACGGGTCGTCGCAAATCGGCGGTGGCGCGTGTCTTCATCAAATCCGGCAAAGGCGCGTTCACTGTGAACGGCAAGCCGGTGGATCAATTCTTCTCGCGCGAAACGGGCCGCATGATTGTGCGTCAACCGCTCGTGCTCACCAATAATTTGGACAACCTCGACATCATGGTCAACGTGATGGGTGGCGGTGAATCGGGTCAAGCCGGTGCGGTGCGTCATGGCATCACGCGCGCGCTGATCGATTTCGACGCAGCGCTCAAGCCTGACCTCAAAAAGGCGGGGCTCGTCACGCGTGATGCGCGCGAGGTGGAGCGTAAGAAGGTTGGTCTGCGTAAAGCGCGTCGCCGCAAGCAATTTTCCAAGCGATAGGCTTGCTGCGCGGGCGCGCTGCGGCGTTGCTGGATCGCTCGTGTACTCAAGTACACGTCGCTCACCAGCGCCTTGCATCGCATCCCGCTCGCCGCGCCTATTCAGCGGAATGTTCAAAGGCTGCAAATCTGCAGCCTTTGTGCTTTTTGAAGTAACCTCTCTGTCGTCAATGAGCTACAGGATCGAAAGCAATGAGCGCTGAGAAACAAGTCAACATCGGTATCGTCGGCGGCACGGGTTACACCGGCGTCGAGCTCTTGCGCATGCTCACGCAGCACGCACATGCAAAGCTCACGATGATTACCTCCCGCAAAGAAGCTGGCACGCGTTTGGACGCGATGTTTCCCTCGTTGCGTGGTCGTTGCGATTTGTCGTTTTCTGACACTGCGACTGCGGATCTCACGAAATGCGATGTCGTGTTCTATGCGACGCCACACGGTGTTGCGATGGCCGATGCGCCAAAGCTCGTCGCTGCGGGCGTGAAGATCATCGATCTCGCGGCGGACTTTCGCTTTCGCGATCACACGATCTTCGAGAAGGTCTACAAGATGCCGCACAGCTGTCCTGATCTCAACAAAGAGGCAGCGTACGGCTTGGTTGAACTTAACCGTGAAGCGCTCAAAAAAGCAAGGATCGTAGGCAATCCAGGTTGCTACCCGACTACCATGCAAATCGGTTTTCAGCCCCTGATTAAATCGGGCGCTGTCGATGCAGGCCATCTGATCGCTGACTGCGCTTCAGGCATCTCGGGCGCAGGCAAAAAAGCGGAAACCGACTACCTGTTCGCCGAAGCGGGCGATTCGATGAAGGCGTACAACGTCAATGGTCATCGTCACCAATTCGAAACCGCCGCACGCTTGCAAGAAATGACTGGCGACAAAGTCGGGCTCATCTTTGCGCCGCACTTAGCGCCAATGATTCGCGGCATGCATTCAACGCTTTACGCGCGCTTGAATGCGAAGGGTGTGGCAATGACAAATGAGCAATTGCAAGCGCTCTTTGTCGATGCCTACAAGGGCGAACAATTTATCGACGTGATGCCGTGGGGTTCGTACCCCGAAACGCGTTTCACACGGGGCAGCAACGTGCTGCGCCTCGCACTACATCGTCCGGCCGATGGCGACACAATTATGGTGCTCGTCGTGCAAGACAACCTGGTGAAGGGCGCTGCGGGTGCCGCTGTTCAGTGCATGAACGTGATGTTCGGGCTGCCGGAATCGGCGGGGCTCAACGCCGTCGCGCTCTCGCCTTGACGGTCCAGGAACTCGCGGACTTGCTCGCTCGAAATCAATCATGCCAATGATTCGCTCCGAACGCCTGATGTCCAATTTGCGCCGCCGCTTCGGTGTCGCGGCACCGCAACTTCGTGTGCGCACGCAG
>JBOFBL010000119.1:0-1994 GCA_051645545.1 Casimicrobium sp.
GGCGCTCATGGGGATGCCTATCTCCATGGCGAACTCTCGGGTGAGGCTGTACTCGGCGTGCGTGAAGCTCAGATCCTTACCGGTGAGCTTCTCGGCCACCCCTTCGGCAAAGCGCTCGAAGCGGTTCTGTGCCACCGGCCCGCCGATGTCGAAGCTCACGCGATCCGGATAGCTTTTAGCGTCGCCCTTCGATGCCGCTCGATTCGCTCCAGCGCTCAAACCTGCGGCGCTGTTCGTGCCGCTGGCACCAACCCCACCATTAGCCCCGGCCCCCGCCGCCCCATTGGGCACCATGCGCCCACTGCGCTGTAACTGACTCAACTGCGCTTGATTGACTGTGGCTAGGTTGGGGTTGTTTTGGACTCGAGACATGGTGAGACTACTTACAGAGGGTCAAACTAAACTCATCGGAATGCTGATCTGGCTACTCACGGCTCAGCCCTCGGTTCTCCATCAACCGACGTCACTTGAATCCCCAAATTGTTTTCTAAACGCTGTATCAAGGTGTCGACCACGGCACCTTTCAGATAAACATCGTTCGGTCGTTGTGCGGGTTTCGTACTAGCGCGACTTTCTGTCTCGATCGGTGTGTCACCTAGCGAACCCGTAGCTTTCGAGTTCATTGAATATGACTGCGTATTTAGTGCGTAGCTGCCATCGATCTGTGGAATGAGCGTTGCGCCAACTCTTGTACTTGCATTAGAGAGTGCATCGATTTTGCTGTTGCGGACCATATCGCTGTGACCAGCGCGTTGCACGGCAGAGCCAGCAGTACGCTTATCGTTAGCATCGAGCGCATCATTGGTCGGTTGATAGAACGCAGTTGCCTTATTCATTTGCGATTGCGCATCAATCGACGCGTCATTACGCCACGCGACGACGACTAAATAGCCACCCTGCGACAACTTTGGCAGACCGTGCGCAGTATTCGGTAGGATTTTTGAGGGGGCTGTATCGCTAAATCGCAATAAATCAGCGCCCTCAAGCGGCGGTCGATCTTGCGCTAGATTTTTTAGAACGATAGGGTGCGCTTTTATGCCCTCGATACTGGTGGCTTCCGCTTGGATAGTCGGTAAAAATTCTTCGGCACCACGAAAATCTGCACCACTCAAATTAGCATCCACAAAACTCGATGATCTGAGCAGACTATTTCTAAAGCTCGCACGCTCCAAATCCGCTCCATCGAAAGTCACGTGACCAAATCTGCCTGCCAAATGAGAGTTCGAAAAATCAGAGTTCTTCGCTTTGACATCAGAAAAATTGGTGTCGCCATGAAACGTTCCGGAGAAGTCAGCATTCGTTAGGTTCGCGTGTGAAAATTTGTTACCAGCGCAGAATTGTTTCACGCCAGAAAAATCGGCATCGACCAACTCTGCGTTGCTGAAATCGTTGGCTGTCAGCAGAGAACCAGTAAATTGCGCCTCGCTTAGTTGTGCGCTAGTAAAGTTGCTCGAGTTGATTACAGAATTCAGGAAGTTCGAGCCGTTTAAGTCCGCGCCACTGAAATTTCTACCGGCAAGTTCTTCTCGTTCGAATGTCACGGGGACGGTACCGGACGTGGACGCCGCTAGATCGGTCGCTTTACTTCTGGGTTCTCCATCAACTGATGTCACGCGAATCCCCAAGCTCTTCTCCAGGCGCTGTATCAAGGTGTCGACCACGGCACCTTTCAGATAAACATCGTTCGGTCGTTGTGCGGGTTTCGTACTAGCGCGACTTTCTGTCTCGATCGGTGTGTCACCTAGCGAACCCGTAGCCTTCGAGTTCATTGAATGCGACTGCGTCTTTAACGCGTAGCTACCGTCGGCTTGCGGCATAAGTGTCGCGCCGACTCGCGTGCTCTTATCAGATACCACGTCGATAATATTTTCTCGGGCTACTGTTTTGTGATTTCTTGTAACACCCTCCGACGCTGCAGCAACAGGGTCGCCCTTGGCGTCGAGCGCGTCGTTCGTCGGTCGATAGAACACCGTCGCTTTATCCATCTGCGACTG
>JBOFBL010000120.1:0-10503 GCA_051645545.1 Casimicrobium sp.
AGTGTGAAATACGAAGCGCATTTCTACCCAGGCACGCAACACGGTTTTCACAACAATTCCACGCCGCGTTATCAGGAGGCGGCGGCAAAATTGTCATGGGATCGCACGATCGAGCATTTCAAAAAGCACCTCGCGTAAACGGGTGTCTCGCGTTTCAGTTGAGCGCGCTCATGCATTCCTTGTCGGAGAGCGCCGCACTCAGTGGATAGTTGCCTAGCTCAACAGCAATCGCCTGCCCTTGTTTGCTACAGACAAAACGCAGAAATTCGTTGAGCGCCGGAGATAGCGCGGTGCCCGGTTTGCGGTTTACATAGATGTAGAGATTTCGCGCGAGAGGATACTCGCCACTTGCGGCTGTCGTTTGCGTCGGTTCAATCGCATTGCCGCCGCGCTCGCGCGAGACCGCGAGCGCGCGTGCACGCGCACTCGTAAAGACGTGACTCGCGAAACCGATTGCATGGGGATGCGCACCGACGCTCTGCGCGATGCCCGACGCGACGGGCTCGGTTCGCATGTCGTAGCGATATTCGCCGCCTTGCAACACATCGGCACGAAACAACGCGTACATGCCTTGCGTACTTTGCGGTCCGTAGACTTGAATGCTCTGCTCCGCCCATTCGCCGGTCAATCCAAGTTGACCCCAAGTTGTCATCGTCGTGCCGCCGCGCTTCGGCGTCGTCGAATAAATGGCGTCTAATTCCTGCAATGAGATTTGTTTGAGCGGATTGTTTTTGTTGACGAGGATTGCAAGCGCATCAACGCCCACTGTGACTTGCGTAGGTTCATAGCCGAACTTCGTGCGAAATGCGTTGCGTTCGTTGGCATTCATCGGGCGGCTCATCGGCGCGAGTTCTGATTTGCCTTCGAGCAGCGCGGGCGGCGCCGTACCCGAACCGCCGCCGATGACTTCGAACTCGAGTGCAGGATGCAGGCGCTTTAACGTCACCGCCCAAAGATTGAGGAGCTGAGTGAGCGCGCTTGATCCCACGGACGTGAGCTTGCCGTTAATGCCCTCTGCGCGACGGTATTCGGGCAGCGCGGCGTCCACTTGCAATCGCGACGCCGACACCGCCTGCGCCGGCGAAGCGCCTTTCGAAATTGTTTGCGCAATCGACGAGTTGGTCAATAAGTTCATGGCGCCGAGAAGAACGAGCGTCGAGAGATACTGCTTCGCGCTCATCGTCTACACCAGAGGTTTGTTGCGAACGTTGAGCCGCGCTGTTAGCAATCGATACAGCGTGAGCATCACAAAGAAAATCACGATCAGCGCAACGCCTCGCCAAAACGCTGCGTCCATGACTTTGGCGCCAGTGTCCGCCGTAAGCGTTGCGCTTTGTTCGACTGACTTCATGAGCGCAGGCGATTGCATGAGCTGACCCGTTTGCAGAAGCACTTGATTGGCCTCTTTAAGTGCCGTGGTAAAGGCAACTGCGCTCTGCGTGTATTCATTGATGTCGAATGGTTTTGCTTTTGGATCCTTCGGCAATTTCGACGCCTCGCGCCCCGGCGCCATGAACACTTTATCCATCGTTAGCATGCTTTCGTTGAGCGCTGCGGAGGCGAGACTCACTTGCTTGAGTAAATTGTTTACATCGCCCGTGATACCTCGCACATTGCCGGTAAGCGCCTGGGTGTCAGCGATTGCTTTTTGATACTTCGCAAAAAGATTGTTGACTAAGGGCTCCGTATTGCGCATCTCCGCAAACATGGCCTGGCGCTCGCGTGCGATGTCCTGCGGCAAACGATCGACCGCTTTGGCAATCATCGGCACCGAATCGGTCACCTGCGTCATTGCGGAAGATGTCATCGTCTCATCGATCGTGCTTCGCACTTGCCATTGCATCAAAAACGGCATTCGCTTGCCGAGAAAAAACGCACGCTCGGCGAGCAAACGCACCTCATCGACTGCCTTCTTCGCTTCATCGACGGGTGCAAGCAGACCACCACCGGATTTCACATCCGCAATCATCGATTTGTCGCGCGACGCCGCAAAATCGTCGAAGCGAATAAAGCTCACCATTTGCACGTCACGATTGCGCCGACGCCAATCGAGAATCATTGCGTCGAGCGTTTCCAGCTGCTCCGGCTTCATCACGCGCGCAGCGATTTTCCAGATGTCCTCGCGCGCTTTGCGTGAAGCTTCAATCAAAAATTTCCCACGCGAACCGAATTGCTGCTCGGCCTGATCTTCGTCGATCCATTGCCGCGATTGCAGCGTGACCACCAGAGTTAAGTCGAGCAACTGCGTATAGGGATCGGCATTGGTCACAATGTCGTAGATTGAGCTCACTTGCACCAATCGAATGTCATTGGCGAGTTTGCGCTGTTGCGCGTTTGCGTTGTCTTTGCTGATCGCATCGGCAGCGTCCGACAAATACGTCATGTAGCGATCGGCGTACGCATTGGTAAGCGCGTTGAGCTCGGTAATCGTCACTCGCGACGTATCCGACGAAAGCGCGCTTGACTTTGCCGCGTTTGCCTGCGCCTCGCGCGTGGCGCTCTTTTGCATGCTCTCGATCATTGCGCAACCCGAGAGAAAAGCTAGCGCAATTGCGACGGCAGCGACACCAGCAATGCGGCGCGGACACGCGGGTAAAACGATACCGTATCTAGTCAATCCTAGAGCCATAAAAGCCTCCATCCAATATTGTTCGCTCACGCTAGAGCGTTCACGTGAATGTTATGTCAGACCTCGCGACTCAACGCGAAGTTGCAGGATCGAGTCGGCTTTACTAGATTGCATCGCAAATCGCGTTGATGCGTTGTGGTCGGTTGACGACAAACGCTCTCACGACAAAAAAGCGAAAAGAACGCGTGATTATTTGCAAGTACTGATCGACAGAGAACGGTCACACGACCTCGATTGATGCTGCTCGTCTATGGCTCAACAAAACACCTGCCGACGTGTCAAGGTGCGCCATAAATACGACTTTTCCGATCAAGAAGATGCCCTTGTCATAGACAAAATATTGAAAAATATTGATGATTGCAACTGCCGTTGTTTAAATTGCACGAAGTCGCCCGCGAACGGGGCAATGCAATGCTCGGTGCCGCGACAACACCACTTCATGATCGTTACCCAACTACTCTCCGCCATCATCGTGTTAACCACGGTGTTGCTTGCGATCGCGCTCGTTTGTTGCGCCCCCGATCGGAAAAAAATTGAGGTCAAGCACTGGGCAATAGGAATCGCCGCTGGTGGTCTGGCATTTGCAGGATTCGCGCTCGCTGAGTGGTTGCCCGGTTGGCTGATTTATCCGCTGGGTAATGCCGCGCTTGCAATGGCAATCGCGTTGTGCGCGCGAACAGTGCTTGCATTTGAAAATACGAACCACGTAACGGACTGGACACTGGGCGTAACAATTGCAACGGCGCTCCTGATTCTCGCGGTGGCTCATTCCAAGTTATTGCGCGAGGTTGTGGAATCCATTTGGTTCGCAGGCATATTGCTATATGTCGCTTATCGATTTTGGCAGGCAGCGAAGATTTCGCGGTATCGCTCGTTTTCGCTGCTAGTGTTCGGTGCCGCGTTCGCGAGCGCGGCGATGATGGTTCGGGGCGTAATCGACTGGACTCAATACTCAGAGCGCTCCGGTTTCGATTGGCACCATGCGGTCACTTTTGTCGCCGCCTACAGCGTGGCGATCACATGGACGATCGGCTACATCATGCTGATCAAGGATCGCGCTGAACGACGTTTGCACGATATGGCGATGACCGATTCGTTAACGGGCGTTTACAACCGTCGCATGTTTTTCGATCGAGCCGATCGCGAACTCAAAGCGGCGCAACGTAAAGGGCTTGCACTTGCTTTGTTGATGATTGATCTCGATGATTTCAAAGCGGTGAACGATACCTACGGTCATCTGGTCGGTGATCTCGTATTGCAACATGTCGCCAAAGTGATTGCCGATTGTCTGCGGGTTGAAGACGTGCTCGCGCGCTACGGCGGCGAGGAATTCTGCGTGTTGATTTCGGGGATTCACGAGCTCGGCGCACGCGGTCTTGCGGAGCGTATTCGCGAAAATATTTACTCGCAACCGCTGTTGCACGAGAGCAACGAAATTCGTATCAGCGCAAGTGTCGGCGTCATTTCAATCGGCGCCGGCGAATTGCGCACCGTGCACCAGGTGTTTGCGCGCGCCGATCATGCCGTGTATGCCGCAAAACGCGAGGGTCGCAATCGCGTTGTGCTGGAGAGCTACGCTTAGCGCAGCGAACGAATGCCCCCTGTACACACTGGCGTGGCACGCACAAACCGGCTACGATTGGTGGTTGATACATCCAATAGCAAAAAGGGGCGAATCTATGAAACCGCAAATCCAACGACCTACCGCCGCATTCGTCGGCGCATCATGGACCGCGTTGATTGTCGGCGCAGCAACATTTTTCTATGGCCTTTGGAACGCCCAGATGGCGCTCAATGAGAAAGGCTACTACTTCACGCTACTGATGTACGGTTTGTTCTCGGCGGTCTCGCTGCAGAAATCGGTACGCGATCGACTGGAAGGCATTCCGGTGACGGGCATCTATTACGGGCTTTGCTGGTTTTCGTTGATTCTTTGCGTGGTGCTGCTCGCCATTGGTTTATGGAATGCAACGCTTGCGCCGAGCGAAAAAGGGTTTTACGGCATGGCGTTTTTGTTGAGTTTGTTTGCCGCTGTCGCCGTGCAGAAAAATGTGCGCGATATCGCGCTCGCGCCGCCAGCGGTCGAGAGCGAATAGCAAGATGTCGCGACGGCATTCGTGCCTTGCCTTGCTCACGAGCGCGGCGCTCGCATACGCTACGCAGGCGAGCGCAACGAGCGACGTTTCTCCTCATCGCACCACAAAGCCCGTCAATCGTTGCGGCTGGTTTTCGAATCCAACACCATCGAACGCGTGGCTTACCGATCGTGACGGACAGTGGATCATCGCCTCGCAGGGCGGTCATCAGGCTGATGGCGATTGGCCAACACACCCGCCAAAGCAGTGGGTTAACACCAACACCGGCAGCTACGGTTATGGATGCGCGTGCGTCAAGATGATTGTGCGACCTGGCACACGCTTCGTCGAGACCATCGTTTCGACAAAAGCGTTACCGCTCGCGCGTTGTCGTAACGATAAATTGCTGCGCAAGCCGGTCGAATAAGATAAGCCGGGGACAGGCGCACTCAGCGCATCATTCGGCCATCAAAACCAGATCTCGGCGATCGAATCGATGACGAGTCCGTCGTGCGTTCGGACGCTCCGCTGTTCTAGCATTTGCGTTCGAACGTGCGAACGTTGGTGAGCCCTGCCATAATAATCTCGGCTCAATTTCTATACGCACCATGCAAGTCACCTGCCTCAATTGCGGCACCCAGTTCGAAGGGAATTTTTGTCCGCAATGCGGGCAGAAGCACGGCCCCGCAATGCCAACCACGCGCGAGATCGTCGGCGATCTTCTGCGCAGTGCGTTCACGCCCTCGGGCCGCATGGTAGAGACTCTACGTACGCTCGTTTTTAAACCCGGCGAAGTTACGCGCGCCTATTTGGCGGGTCAACGCGAGCGCTACGTGCATCCGGTGCGCGTCTACCTGTTGGGGATTTTTGTTTTCGTCATTGCAGTTGGCATCAACAACACAATTCGCGAATGGAACGGCAAGCGCGCGTTTGAGATTGATTCGGCGCTCGCTTATCAATCCGCCGAGACAATCGCCGCGAAAACTGAAGAGCGTAAAAAGGCGACGGACAGCGCGGCGCACAATGCGGGGAAAGCCATCGGCAAGACGATGAAAGACTCGCTTCCGCCTTGGCTGCAAGAACAGATCAAAGCGCGCGCGAAGCGCTCCGACAATTTGTCAGTCGAAGAAATTGAAGCGCGCGCAGTTAAAGCGATGACAAAAAATTATTCGCTGTTCGCTGCGCTGCTGTTGCCGCTCATGGCACTCTTCAATTGGATCCTCTATGCCGGACGCGGCATTAGCTACGCTGGGCATTTCGTGTTTGTGCTTCACGCCACAGCGGCCGGTTCGCTGCTTCTCGCGCTGCCGTACGTCGTCAATCTGCCGATCGCTTATTACCCGCTCGCGATTCTGTCGATGATCTGGGCGATATTGGCGGCACGCGGTGCGTTCGGCGTATCGTTCTGGGGCGCACTCTGGCGCTACGTGATTTACATCGTGCCGACGATGTTGCTCTCTGGGCTTATCGGCGCAACGATGGCGCTTCTGGTTGTCCTGTTTGGCAACTAGCTAAGCGCGAAGCATTTCACTTCCAGCACATTGACAGATCGACCAATTTATATGGGCGATCATGATAGTTTCATACTATCTCAACAATCTGTATTGTTTCGGTTTTTGCCCAATCAATACGGGCCAGAAGCGATATTGTTGGGTACGTACAAAAAGCTCGTTTTAGTGCACCGCGAGCGAACACGAAATGTGTTGCTAGTACCGCCGCAGCGACGCACTTTCACCACGCTTCACGCTAATCGCGGGTTGCCCGTCGTAGCGAACGCTGCCGCCATCGTCGATATGCACATCGAGCTTGTCGATTGAACTGACGTCCAGTGAACTCGCATCAACGACGCGCGCAGTCACGTTGCTGCCTTTGAGTTCGCGCGCATCCACCGATGCGCCGTCGTGGAGCGCGTAAGTCTGCGAAGCCACGGCACCTGCGAGTTTTGCTCTCGCGCCATCGCTCAATTTCAAATCGAGTTCGGACGCATTGAATCCACGCGACGTAAATCTTGCGCCATCGCTCACCACGACGTTTGCGCGGCCGCCATCGGTCGCTTCGATCTCAAGTCGCGCACCGTCGCTCACACGATACTTGTGTTGCTGCGTGCGACTCACGCTGCGAATCGTTGCAGTTGCGCCATCGCTCACCGCAACATCGACGCTCTGCGCATCGATGCCTGCGAGTTTGAGCGTCGCACCATCGCTGACTTTCACGACAACACTCGGTGAGGCGAGCGTATCGACGTCGGCACGTACGCCATCTTGCACTCGCAGTTGATCGAGTTTCGTGTAATCGACGGCCACCGCAATCGGCGACTTCGTGCGCAGGCTCGTGTTCGGGCGAATGCGTACGATGAGCGTGTTGTTATGCACTTTCGTTTCAACCAAAGGCACGATGTTGTCGTCCGCCGTCACAATCACACTTTGCGCGCTGCCGCGGCGCACGGTCGCAACCAACCCGTCTTGCAAATCAAGCCGCTCGAACGCAGCGACGTTTCGCGTATCCGACGCGCTTTTACCGGAGCCGACCGTGGTCTTCAGACCAATCCCCCACGATCGGTGCTCGGCCTTCGTCTCTGCGCGCGAGGGCGCCACGACCGCGATCACGGAGATTGCGGCAAGACACGACACAGCGCTGCGAAGTGCATTCGAAGTAGAAAACCTTGTGTTCATCATGAGCCCCGAAATGTGTTGAAAGATGGATGTGCCAAATGGTAAGCCCCGAAAATTGCGCCCGCGAGCGCCACGCGACGAATCGCGGGTAGATGGCGCGAATCGGCGAATCGCGCTTCATTTCGTCGCGCGAGCCCATAAAGTTCCAGCAACGCGCCGTGGCGCAGATACAGCGTTTTAGACCGTACGAATCGCTGACGGTGTCACGGATTGACTCGAAATTGGAATAAGATCGCGCTTTGTCGAATCACTCGCTGCCGATCATGAGCTTCATTGCATCCTCTTCACGCCTTGCCTTCTTGCTCGCGTGCGCGATCGCTGCCACAACCGGTGCTGTCGCACAGTCGTCTACGCCGTCGATCGAAATCAAAGCCATCGGTTTGAAAGGCAATTGCTACCCCGCCCCAGCGGGTACTGCATACGTCGGCGGCGTTGCGTTCGAAATGAAGAACGTCGGCAAAGCCACCATTGAGCCGCAAGGCGTAAAGCTCTTGCTGGCGCTCACCCTCGACGGCAAGAAAGTGCAAACCATGCGCGTTTCGAATCCGAAAGCGCTCGATCCTGGAAAAACCGCGTTCACAGTCGTCAACGGCGTTGGCGAGGCATGGTTTGCGATCACCGCAGGACACGTGATCGAGCATATGAATGCGAAATCGCTTGCAAAGCCGCCGCTGACGATTCCTGCGGCACTCGTTGTCGATTCACTAATCATCAAAGATATGAATGTAAAACTCGTCGGCGCAACGCTGAATGCGCCGATTATGAAAGACGAGACGCTCTGCGGTGCACGCCCCAAGTAGCAGTTTGCGAACCCTGCACGCAATTCGTCGCGCGCTACATCGTTTGATCCCGAACGCATTGCGCGTAAGCTGCGCACTGGAACAATTAATTTATCGACGCTCTAACGCGTTGCTTCACTTACTCAAACAGGAACATTATGGCTACGGTTGAACAACAAAAATCCATCCTCACACTCTGTCTCATGGCCGCGTTTGCCGACGGTCAAAAGGATGATCGCGAGCGCGAACAGTTAAAGCAAATTGCCGATTCGCTCGCCGGCGCGGGCGGCAGCGCCGCAGCGCTCAACATTCCGCAGCTCTATCAAGATGTGCTGTTCAAACGCACGAACCTCGATGCCGCCGCCGCAGCGCTCACCGACGCCGAGAGTAAACATCTTGCCTACGAGATGGCCGTGCACGTGATCGATTCGGACGGTAAACAAACGGATGCCGAGCGCGCCTTCCTCGCCACATTGCGCACGAAGCTTGGTTTGTCGGAAGCCGAAGCTAGCCGCATCGCCCACGACGCTGATGAGATTGCGGAGGCTGCCTACATTCCGGCTGCAGCAACGACTGGAGCGGCTGCCGCGAGCACGGCCATGACGCCCGCGCAGCCCAATGAAGTGGAGCTTGATAAATCGATTCTGAATCACTCCATTTTGAACGGCGCGCTCGAGCTTTTGCCGCAATCGTGGGCGACGATGGCGATCATTCCCTTGCAAACGCGCATGGTCTACAACATCGGCAAATCGTATGGCTACGAACTCGATAGCGGTCATATTAAAGAGTTCCTTGCAACAGTTGGCGTCGGGCTTGCTTCGCAATATCTTGAGCAAGCAGGACGTAAATTGATTGGTGGGCTTTTCGGGAAACTCGCGGGTGGCTTGGTTGGCGGTCTTGCGCGCGGTGCAACCGGCATGGCGTTTTCGTTTGCATCAACCTATGCGCTCGGTCAGCTCGCAAAGCGCTACTACGGCGGCGGTCGCACGATGTCGACACAGGTGCTCAAACAAACGTTCGACCAACTTCTCTCGCCCGCGAAAGAATTACAGGCGAAGTATGCACCGCAGATTCAAGAGAAATCACGAAACATCAACATGGGCGAAATCATGGCGATGGTCAAAGGCAACAAGTAGCCTCGCACGCACCTTTGTTGTCAAGACGAAAGATCGCGCTAGCATGCGCTGTCTTTGCTTTACTTCACGCTCATGAAAACATCGCTTCGCTTTCTCTCGCTTTTTAGCTGCGCTACCGCACTCGCGTGCGCGACCCACACATACGCACAAACGCCTGTGCGCGTGAGTGGCACCGCGATTTCGATCGCGCCGCCCGAGGGGTTTCGTGCATCGACCCGTTTCTCAGGGTTTGAGCACGGTGAAGTACAGGCTTCGATCATGATCACCGAATTGCCAGGGCCGTATAGCGAAGTCGGAAAAATGCTCGTGCCCGAACAGCTCTCGAAACAGCGCATGACGCTCATCGAAAAGTCGGAGGAAACGATTAATGGCAGCAAGGCAACGCTCGCGTACGTAACGCAGCGCTACGCGGGCGACAATTTTCAGAAATGGCTGTTGCTGGTTGGCGATGAATCGAAAACGCGCATGATCGTTGCAACGTTCCCTAAAGAAGACGAAGCGAAATTCAAAGACACCACGCGCAAAGCGCTGCTCACCACAACGTGGTCGAACGAAGCGATCGATCCTTTCGACGGACTCAACTACAAACTGCAAACGGCAGGAACACTTAAGTTGGCAGGGCGCGTGTCAAATTTGCTTATGTACACCGAGTCGGGCAAAACGCGTATCGCGAGCGCCGACGAAGCGCTTTTCATCTTTGGCAATTCGATCGCCGATCGCGATCTTTCTAACCTGAAAGCCTTCGCAGAAGATCGCGCGAAGCAAACTGCGCGCATGAGCGAGATCAAAATCGTTTCTTCGACACCAGCGACCATCGCTGGCCTCAAAGCACACGAAATTGTCGCCAACGCGAAGGACGCGGCCAACGATACGCCGATGCTGCTTTACCAAACACTTATCGTTGACGACAAAACCTACTACATCGCACAAGGCATGGTGACTGCAACTCGCAGTAAAGAAATGTTGCCGCATTTCAAAGCAACCACAAAAAGTTTCGCGAAACGATAGACGTAAATTAGCTTCGCACGTAGCTCGTTTGCAAGCTACGCACTCTGCAAATATTCAACGAAGCGTTTACCCGCCGCCGATAGTGGTCTATCGCGTCGCCACACCACTGACCACTGTCGTTCGATTGGAAACCCGGCGATCTTAAGCTCAACCAATTGCGAACGATTGAATTTCGATGCTGTTTTGGTGGCATGCTTTCGCTCA
>JBOFBL010000121.1:0-1965 GCA_051645545.1 Casimicrobium sp.
TGCGAATGCGGCGTGCATTCGAACACTTTCCACACCGCGCTGAACTGTTGCCCGACTACCGAGATGTGCTCACACATCGTCTCGCCAGTCACAAGCGGACGATCGGGTGCGTTGGTGACTTCCTTGGTCGCCGGATGCCAGCAATGCCATTGCGTTGGGCGTGTAACGTAATCGAACACATCGGCTTGCGAACGTGCGATGCGGGTCACGGTTTCGATCGTAACGCCGCCGTTTTTCAAATACGCATTCACTTGATCGAGCGTGAATGGCGCCGGCAACATATCGTTGTTGTTCATGATTCCCCCTCTAAATAACCTGTGTTTTTTGAACGAATATTCCGAGAATAATACAGTGCAATTATCTGATAACAGTGCTTCAAACAATTGAGACAATAACCAATAATAATTGGGGCTTTGTAACTTTTTTAACTATTATCAATAAATACAATAAATTAATATATCGCCCAATTAAATTGGGCAATTATCGATATTGCTGTAGCACGCTTTCGCAAGCTCGCGCGAGGGCGAGAATGTGCGCGTCGCGCGTATGTGCGCCCACCAATTGCAAGCCAACAGGCGCTTTGTTTTTTGAGTGGCAAGGCAGCGTGATTGCGCAACCGTCGAGTGCATTCACCCAACCCGTGTTGCGCAAAATTCGCGAGTTCGCGAGAAAGAAATTTTCATCGTCGTCGATGATCGAGGCAATCTCTGGTGCGATGCAGGCAACGGTCGGACAAACAATTGCATCGTATTCCGCGAGGATCATGTTCATACGATCGATCCAGAAACGACGATAAGCCATCATTTGCGATTGGCTTTGACGGGTGACCGATTCGCCGAGTTGCATACGCTTCCACACGCGAGGGTCATAGCCCACACCATTCACATTGATGTGCTCGGCGTGCCAATCGTAGGCGTGTGCAGAAACCGCACCCGTGGTTCGATGAAACGCTTCATCGAGCGGCGCAAGCGGCACTTCCACAATCGTCGCACCCGCGTCTTTCAATCGCTCAATCGCCGCGAGCGTTGCGCGCTCTACTTCGCTGTCGAGCTCGCGCCACACCAAGCTCTGTGGTTTGAGCAATTTCACATGCCGCAAATCAAGCGTGCGTGTCGAGTAAGTTTGACCGGAGAGCACCGCATCAATGCGCACACAATCATCAACGCTCTTCGCGAGCGGTCCGATCGAATCATTAACAACAGAGAGCGGAATGCTGCCGAGCACCGGCACGCGATACGCGCTCGGTTTGAATCCGACGATGCCATTAAGCGCCGCAGGCAACCGCACGCTGCCGCCCGTGTCAGTACCAAGTGCGGCAGTACACATGTCATCGGCCACGCTCACGCCTGCGCCGCTGGATGAACCACCCGGAATGCGACCGCTGCCATCCGCGCGACGATCCCACACGTTGCGCGGTGTGCCGTAATGCGGATTGATACCAATGCCCGAGAACGCGAACTCGGTCATGTTGGTGCGACCAAAAATGATCGCGCCCGCGTTGCGCAAGCGCGCGACGGCGGGTGCGTCCTCGCTCGCGGCTGCGCGCGAGCGAAGCACGGTGGAGCCCGCGGTCGTCACTTCGTCTTTCACATCGAACAAGTCTTTGATTGAAATCGTGATGCCTTCGAGCGCACGTGCGGACTTCGATTCGAAACGCGACACCGATGCGGCCGTCTGCTCGCGAATTTTTGTTTCGTCGAGCGAAAGGAATACGCGCGAGCCTTCGCCGGACGCGTCGATTGCACGTGCAAGCTGCTGTTCGGCGCTTTCGACGAGCGCCGAGGGTCGATCGGAGAAATTCTTTGCAGCAGTTTGGATAGACATTGCGGATTTAACGGGTTCGCGATGCACTATTTTGGTGGAAAAGCGACCCAACGACGCGAATCGGAAACAAAGCCTTTGTCACTACGCTTGCGAAACTACAATGGAACGCAATAACTACGTTGTCGATGGGTATCGTTTCAC
>JBOFBL010000122.1:0-1099 GCA_051645545.1 Casimicrobium sp.
CGGCCAAAAACTATCCCTAGTTCAATTTGTGCTGACCAGTGCGGAAAAAACCGCGAACATCCAAATCGTGTTTTTCGAACTCGCCACTATTATTTAAGGAGGTGATTTAATTGCCTGAGTTCAACAGTATCAGAGCGTACCTGCAAAGCGAGTTTTTCGCCATTAGTGATGCGGGAATGACGCGCATCGAAGCGATTCTCGAAGCTCGAGAACGCGGCTTGCCTGGTGACACGGCGTTAGCGGCTGAGATCCGAGCGGCTCGATCGGATCGGATGCAGGCCGCTCAGAGTGTTGGCGGCGCTAATAAAATCGCAATCATCCCAATGCACGGCACCATCGCGCATCGCGCAGGTAGTAGCTTACAGACGAGCGGAATGATGTCGCCGCAGCAATTCGCGTCCAACATGTACGCATTAGCGGACGACCCGGAGTTTGCAAGCATTGTGATTGACGTGGACAGCCCAGGTGGAACCGTAGCGGGAACACCTGAGGCCGCAGCCGCTGTTAAATACGCAGCGTTGAAGAAACCCGTGGTTGCCATAGCTAATGAGCAAATGACCAGCGCGGCGTACTGGATAGCCAGTCACGCCACTCGAGTCATGGCGACACCTGGCGCGATTGTGGGCAGCATCGGAGTGATCAGCGGCGTTGGATCTCGAGCGTCGAAAAACGAGAAGGACGGCGTTGACATTCGCATCATCCGCAGCGTTGATAAAAAAGCGCTCGGTAATCCTGATGAAGCCATCACAGACGCAGCTATTGACGAGGTGCAAAGCAAAGTTGACGCTTATCACACGCAATTCGTGAACGCCATCATGACCGCTCGAGGGGTGGATCTTAAAAAAGTTCAATCATGGGCAACTGGTGAAACTTGGTTAGGCGATGAAGCCTTGAAAATGGGTTTAATCGACGGTGTTGGCAATCTCGAGGATGCCATTCAATGGGCTGCTGCGCAAAGTGGCGGGGCTAAAAATGGCATGGGCAGTATGAAAGGAAAGACTATGACGAAGGAACAATTAAAAGCTGAGCACCCGGACTTGTACAACGCGTTAATCGCGGAAGGTGCAAGCGCGACGGATAACAGCGTGATCGCTCTCAA
>JBOFBL010000123.1:0-13427 GCA_051645545.1 Casimicrobium sp.
AAGCAATACTGGAACGCGGCGAGTCGACAGCGGCGAACGACATTCAACCCAAGCGCGCGGGACTCATGCTCGGACCGTATCGCTTGATCAGAAAACTCGGCGAAGGTGGCATGAGTAGCGTGTGGCTTGCCGAGCGCGATCATGGCAATTTCACGCGTCAAGTCGCACTCAAGTGTTTGTCCGCGTACTTCGGAAACGCAGAGTTTCGCGATCGATTGCTCAAGGAGGCGATGATTTTGGGGCGACTCTCGCATCCGGGCATCGCACAGTTGCTCGATGCCGGTCTGTCGAGCGATGGTGAGCCTTACATGGCGCTGGAATTGATCGATGGCGAACCGATTACCGAGCACTGCGATCGATTGAAACTCGACTTAAAGGCACGTGTGCGTCTCGCGGCCGACGCCTGCGAAGCCGTCGCGTTCTTGCATAGCAATGCGATCGTGCATCGCGATATCAAACCATCGAATGTGTTCGTCGACAAGAGCGGTCGTGTGAAGTTACTCGACTTCGGCATCGCAAAAATTCTCGACGAAGTGCCCGGTGAGGTAACTCACGCGTCTAGCATGGCGTTCACCCCTGAATACGCCGCGCCGGAGCAAATGACTGGCGGACAGATCACGACCGCGACGGACGTGTATGCGATTGGCGTGTTGCTCTATCGACTATTAACCGGCACGCGACCCTACGCTCGCGGCGCAGCGCCGATGGTGGTTGCGTCCGCCGTTCTGAACACGCTTCCGTCACGCCCCAGCACGCTCTTCTGGCCAACGGGTGGAATGCCCACAGAAGAAGTTCAGCGCGCCGCAGATGTGCGCAACACCACCGTCAAACAAATCCGATTGGGACTGCGCGACGATCTCGACAACATACTACTCAAGTGTCTGGAAAAAGAAAGCGCGAGACGTTACGGCACGGTCGAAGCGCTACGCGGGGACTTGCTTGCGCATTTGAGCTCGCGCCCAGTGCTAGCGCGACCACAATCGGTGTTCTACGTACTGCGCAAATTCGCCTCGCGTAATCGTGGCGGCGTTGCTGCGGGAACCGTCGCGGCCACCGGACTCGTTGCAGCGATTGGTTTCGGCGTGTGGCAAGCGCGGCAGACACAACTTGAAGCAGAGAACACCAAACGCGTTCTCACGTTTCTGCAAACGCTGATCGCGGAGGCCAATCCCAACAACACAGGCATTGAAACGATCACCGTGCTCGATCTTTTGAAACGTGCGCCGGAAGTCGCCAGAAAACAGTTTCCAGAAAACGTGAATTTGCAATATAAAGTGTTGAAACCTGTGGAAAGGATTTTGCGTGATCTGAGCGCGAATCAACCGCTCGCATCAGTACAAGCTGAAATGGTCAAAATGATTGATCTAGCAGGCACGTCCTCGCTTGAAGAGGACGCTGATTTACGCGGCCTGCTCGCCGTAACGCTTGCGCGTCTTGGTCAACATCAGGAGGCCGATGCGATGATCCAACAAGCGTTCACGAAGATTACAGCGGCTAACAAAAAATATACACCCGCGTACGCAGACGCGCTTATGCGTAAGGCGGAAGTGCTTGTGTATCGCAGGGAAAGAGTCGAAAGCGTAACGCTTGCACTAGAGAGCTACCGGTTAACGGCGGCGCATGAGGCGCAGGGCAGTGAACGGCTACTAGATTCTGCATATCTTGCGGTGTCCGTGTTGCTTACCGCTAACCGTGTTAACGACGCCGCTAGCGTTGCTCAAAAAGATTTCACGCCAGAGTTGATCGCCAAGGAACCCGTCCACAACAAGCGTTTGCAGTATCTCATCGTGTATGCAGCGCTCAAATCGATGCATGGCGACCCGCGAAGTGCGGCAAAGCAGTATGACGCGTTGCTCGAGGAGATAAAGAGATTTTTTGGTGAGCGTTACTCCGCGTACCCAAATTTACTTCTGCTTTCCGCACGTTCAAGCGCCGAAATTGGGGACTACGATAAGGCAATACGATTGCTCAAGGAGGCTGTAGCGATCGAGATCAAAGAACAGAAAAGATTCGGCTTTCAGCTTTTGAATATCTTTATTCAGAAGGCGAATGCATATGCCAATCTAGGGTTGGTGAATGACGCAAAGGCTGCGCTTGCGCGGTGCGACGAACTCATCCGGGATGGTCAAGCTCGTACTTTTGTTTATTGGCAAGCGACTTATCAAGTCGCGTTGGCTGACAATGATTTAACTACAGCGACAGCCGCGCTAGATCAATGGGAGGCCTCGCTTCCTGCGGGCTTGCCCGCGAACGACATCGGTCGACTTCTTGTCAATCTGAGTCGTGCGACCATTCTTTTGTCGCGAGGCAGCCACGAGCAAGCTGCCGCAATTTACGAACAAGCGATACCGCAATTGCGCGATCAGCTACCTGCCGAACATTACCGCATCATGCCGATGAACTTACGTTACGCCAGAGCGCTTGCAGGATCGGGTAAGGTAGATCAAGCCCTTCAGCTAGCGCAGACAGCGGCCAAGCGCCTCGACATCGTGTTGGGAAGTGACCACCCGCTCGTGTTGCAAGCGGAGTTCATTCTCGGCCAAATCGAACAGAAAGCGGAAGTTGCGAGTGGCGCCGTACGTACGCAGAAAGCGGCTGACCTCTACGCAAAGCGCATGAATCGATCGATCGAGGAATCATTGCGCGTTCTGCATTTTTAGTTGGCTGTTCTGCCAAAGTCGACTATGGGCGCCCAGGTGATTGTTAGGTTCACAACGCTAACCGTATCGCGACCAGATCCATCGATCTCGTCTGCCGACAACTCATGCAGGTGCGCTAGCGGTTAAGCAGCAACAACCCCAAGGGTTTAAACGAGTTTTCCGCTATTAGCTTAACAGCGCTCTGCGCCTGCGAGCGCATACACGTTTCTCTGCAAGCTTCGAGCACGCTAGACCGATGAGCCAGTTTTCACTTTTTTCCGCAAGTAGCTGCAGACTAACAGTGCTTGTGTAAAGGAACAAAGTGAACACTCAATCGCCACATAAAAATGCGGGCAACTGGCGCGCGCGCGTACCCGCGATCAGCACACTAGTTAGCGCCCTCTGTTTAATGTCGAGCGCGACATTTGTGCGAGCGCAGGTGCCCGGCAGCTACAGCGGTTGGTCGTACGGCAGGGGCTACAGCGTCGGCATACCAATCAGCGACGGCGCAGATTTTGCACTGGCAGGCATTGTGCAGCCCGATGGCAAAGTGGTGCTTGCGGGCAGCTGCAGCAGCGCAGGTATCTATGACATACAACCGCCAAAACGCATTTCGTGTCTCATACGCTACAGCCCCGACGGATCGTTGCTAGACCCGCAGTTTCAAGGTGTCAAGGGGGACGTCGTGCCATGGATTGGCAAACTGGCGCGTACAAAGATATCTATCGTCGCTAGTAACAGCGAAAAAAGGATAACCGGGATTGCAACACGAGTTTATCCCGCGGAACCCGCTCCCAATATCAAGCTAATGACCGTCGCCAGCACTGACAACCTTAGCTTTGTATCGCGAGAAATTCGATCCTCGGGCACTATTGGAGCAGAAAGGGTCAGCAGCTTTACTGACGAGCTTACCAATAGGGATGGCGGTCTTGATAATGTAGATCGTATCCCGATCATGGGGCAAAGTGCAATCGATCCTAACAATGCGGTTATTGCGAGTAGCTGTCTTTTACTTGATACCGCAGGCTCTCGTGGAATTTGCCTCGCGAGATATTCCGTTGATACCGCGGCAAAAACTAATGTCCCGTATGCCAACGGAAGTCTAGGGATGCGTGAACGTGTTCATGATTACCCAGACATCAAACCAGAGGTGAATTCAATTCGCTTTGACTCATCATTTGACGATGGATTTGCTGTAGTGGGTCGCTGCTTCAGCTACAGCGCCAATCGGTATTACGGCTGCGTGCATCGCTTTCGATACAACGGCGATAAAGACACTCCGTTCAGCAACGTGTCGGGCAATCCAGGTCTGGTGACGTTTGCATCAATGACGGCCGCCTACGATGCCTCAATTCAAGGCAGAGGGGGGGCGATACGCACGATTGTGTTAGGTCGCTGTCAAGCCTTCTTCACGTCTTCGTTTTGTTTGTCTGCGGTGAATGGAGGTGGTTTTGCCGACAGCAACTGGAACAACTCAACGGGCTCAGTCAATCTCAGCAATTTGCCGTGGGAGCCGTCCGGTGTGTTTTCGCTGCAACCGCGAATGGTGACACAAGTCGATGGCAAGATGGTCGTAGGCTACGGCTGTAAAGTCGGCAGCGGAAGTTACCTGTGCCTTGCGCGCTACAACATGGATGGCACACCGGACACTACGTTTGTGGGGCCGACTGGTGCCACCACCGGCGCATTCTTTTTGCCGCTGCCTGGTGCGACTAACAGCTACTTCGCGGATTTGTCTCTCGCGCCGGACGGACGCATCTTAGTCACTGCGACCTGCGAGACTGAGCCGCTGATCTACAAATTTTGCGCAGCTTTACTCAATGGTGGCGGATATACCTATGACGTTACTGGCGCAGGGCTATCATCGAAAGACAACGCGCTGATGATGCTGCGCTATATGATGGGTTACCGTGGCAGCGCGCTCATTGCCGGCATCAACATCCCAAGTACGGCACCGCGGCGATTCGTTGAAAATATTGAACCATATCTAGCGCTCTTGTCGCAACGTCCGGCAAATAGCAATCAGTGCTGGATGGGGGTGACCAACGGCGCTAAACCTGTTGCCACTATCGACGGATTGATATTGATGCGATATGCGCTTGGGGGGGATATTGCGAGATTGACTGGCGGGATTAACTTTCCGAACGACAGTAGCTTGCGTACAGATTTAGGTTCCCTTTTAAATTACATTTTTGACAGCTGTGGTCTTTCGTACGGCGGATAACTGGATAAGCGTTACGCCAAACGTTTCGTATAGCGTGTGCTGTAAAGCTTGGAGACGTTACCGCGAGGCAGAGAGGAGGCTCCCCTGCTAACGCAGTATGCGGTGATGAGCTGTATCAAGGTTTCGATGACGAGCGCGAAGCGAACGGAACCACGCAGCAAAGCGCTGGCCCCGGAACGAAGTGAAGAGGTGAGGGCATGAGTAAAGCGAATGCCGAACAATCTCTTTATCTCCGGCAATGAGCCAGTTTTAGAGTTCTTTCGCAACTGGATACGCGGGTCACTTCGGATCCGCGTATTGCGCATCGTGCGCATGCGAGAGTTTCATGAATATCAGTAGTTTTTTAGCTTTACTGCGAGTGATGTTTTGGTTACGTGCCGCGCTTTCATTAGTAGGGCTCGGCGGTCTCACTTTGCTTTCTTCGGCTTCGCTGGCTAACCCAACCGCGCTAGACACTTCCTACGGTGGAAACGCGGGGGTAGCCAAAGTCGGCGATTTCTTGCAACTCAATGGGCAAGCCACCGCGATGCAACCCGACGGAAAAATGCTTGTAGTAGGCAATTGCCCAGATGGGGCGACCGTAAAGGTTTGCTTGGTTCGATTCAATACAAATGGCGGTGTAGACAGCTCGTTTGGCGTTGCAGGCTATGTGCAGGAGTCGTTTTCTATCTTAGTCTCTCGCAGTTACATGCGAACAATTGCAGTATTGCCCGATGGAAAAATCATAGTTGCAGGGTATTGTTTTGTAAATTCCGACTATCGACTTGGATGCGCAATTCGCTACAACTTGGACGGCAGTCGTGACAGTACCTTTAGTCCTGACGGTCAGTTTGGCCCGAGCAGGTTAGTGGTCTACGCGGGTACCCGCGAGGCATCGACGCAGAACGAAGTGTATGCAATGGCAATTCAAGCCGATGGGAAATTTTTGCTCGGCGGATTCTGTGTTACTACAGCTTTCACGACGAGCATGTGTTTGTCGCGCTTCCTAGCTAATGGATCCATCGACACCAGTTTTGCAACTGGTGGCTTACTAAAGTACACGGCGAGCGACTTTCAGTCATACGTTGAAGCGCTTGCGATCCAGTCTGACGGCAAGATTATTACGATGGGCGGCTGCCTCGCGAGCAACGGCACAGTTAGCTACTGCATTGATCGCTGGAACAGCAGCGGCAACGGAGACACCAGTTTCGGAGGCGTCCCTAACGGCACGATTCGCCTGAGTGCCGCAGGTAGCAGTTCCTTGAATGGGCGGGCAATCGTCGTCCAACCCGACGACAAAATTTTGGTGGCGAGAAAGTGTCTTGCAGGTATCGACTTAATACCTTCGGCCTGTATCAGTCGTCTCAATGCTAATGGCACACCCGACGCAAGTTTTGTTTCCGGTAGCCAGATCATCACGCGATTCGCCAACGATTTTCCATATGGCTATGCAAACTCGATGGTTCTTCAGGGGGATGGAAAACTCGTACTTATCGGAGTGGCGTATGACGACAATGGCATCAATCTGTGGGGTGTCGAACGCTACAACGATGACGGTACGCGCGATCAATCCTTTAGTGGCGGTGGCATCACGCTAAATCCAAGTGGGCAATACGACGGCGAGCCGTACAACGTGCGCGTACAGAACGACGGCAAGATTGTCATTGGCGGGTCCTGTTTTGCGCGCGATGCCACGTTCTGTATCGTTCGCCTTACTGGTGGCCCGAACGCCTATAACAAATGCTCGCTCGATATAGATGGCGACGGCTACGTGCTAACCACCACCGACATGCTGATTGTTAACCGCGTGGCGAAGGGCGTGAGCGGAAGCGCTGTCATCGGTGGCATTCGGTTTCCAGCAGGTGCGACACGTACGACGTGGGGCGACAACACTGGCCGTGATGTCCGTAAGTTTCTGATTACTCAATGTAGCCTGAAAGTCTCACAATGACTATGATTTTTCAGCGGCTAAACACCGCGTTATCTGTTACTTGGCATTGCGTTTGTAATTTGCGTACAGCGATATTGCGCGCAACAATAACATTTGCGAGTATTACCGTGAGCGTAGTGTCAGCCGCGGAGCCAGCCGACCTAGACCCGAGTTTCGGAGCTAACGGAAAGGTGATTCCAGATGTCGCACTCGCCAGCGTGCTTGGGCAAGCAATGGCGATACAGGCCGATGGCAAGTACGCGATTGCAGGACCATGCAAAAGCGCAGATGTTAGGGCGATATGTGTAACGCGGTACTTATCTAATGGTCAACTCGATACTTCGTTTGCTGGTACCGGCGTTGCAAGACTGATTCCCCCTGTTTTCATTGAAGAGGGCGTTGGTAATCCAACCGACAAGTGGGCTATCTTCATCCAACAAGACGATAAGATCATTGTCGCGAATGCTGGGTGTGGCCCGGTGTTTGGAGACTTTTGTCTGACACGCTTTAACGTGAACGGAAGCGTTGACAAATTTGTCTCGGTTACTAGCTCCGAACGCAATCGTTTCTCAGCATCTGTAACGATGGAGATCGACGTTGCAGTGAACGGACAGATCGTGGTTGGCGGTTTTTGTGACGGCCGCGTGTATTTGTGTGCACTTCGATTCTCACCAGATTTGACGATAGATACGAGTACAGGTGTCAGCGGCAGTCCTGGCCTGATTCTAAGCATATTGCACGGAACTCGTTTTATTTACAAAGTTATCCCAAGAATACAGTCCGACGGTAGAGTCGTTCTTGCGAGTAATTGCGATGTTTCAGGATCGAGACGCGTATGTGTGGCGCGCCACAACGCTGATGGCTCGCTAGATGCGGCCTTCGCGGCCAGTGGGGTGTTCTATTCATCGGTGAGTACAACTGAGGATACCTTGGGCGACTTGCGCTTACTACAAGATGGTGGAGTGCTCATTTCGGGTATTGCAAGCGACCCAGGCGCAGATCGCATTCCTATTTCTGCGATGCTTGTAAAACTAAATGCGAACGGAGCGCTCGACACGAATTTCGTGGGGAGCGGCGCATCAATGTTCAGATCGAGCGTTGCTGACAGGTACAACTCAATCGACATTCAATCTGATGGAAAAATAAATGCACTCGGCGAATGCAGAAATTTTGGGCATGGAATGTGTGTCACACGACATCATGCGAACGGTTCGATTGATTCTTCGTTCGGCGGAGGCGCGGGTACAGAGGTTTTCGTAGCTGGTCGGTTTGATGTTGGAAACGCAATTCAAACCCAATCTGATGGAAAGATCGTGGTGGCGGGGCAGTGCTCGCGCTTTGACGCTACACCTGGCGCGTCGCCATGCATGATTCGTTTCACTGGTGGGAATTTCGGAAATCGCCACTGCACACTCGATCTCGACGGCGACGGTCGCGTCACGCCGACCGACACCGTGATTGCAACACGCGTGTCGCTTGGCATGAAAGGCAACGCTGTGTTTCAAGGATTGACGCTTGCCTCACACGCGCGCCGCACGACATGGGGCACGAACAACGACAGCGACATACGCAAGTACCTCACGACTCAGTGCGGCATGAGCATCGTTCCGTAGTTGACGGATACGAAAGTAGCTGCGAAGCAAAAAATTTCTTAAAACGCATGAAGCACTTAGCGTTCAGCGCACTCCAGCGTGAGCCAGGTTCGCGTTTTTATCGCTACTACTTGTGCCAGGGAAACATTACCCTCCGACAGCAATGCGGCGCGCGTAGACGCTCGGATCGCGAATAACGATAACTACCCCCAGTCGTTGTTTGCATCGTCTCTTGCGTTTGCACGACTTGTTTCCCTGGCGTCTGAGTTATTGCGTTTGCTCATCCTTGATTTTTCTCCTGCCACGTCTACTCCTGGAGAAAACACTTGGCTCACTTCGGTGAGCCTTTTTTTTATGTGCTGCGCAAATAGATGCATGAGGCGTTCGCACATGAGCGCTTCGCATCAAAAACTCTTTTTGGGATCGCATCAATGAAACACATCCATCATCGTCTTCAAACACTTGTTGTGCGTGTCGCATCAATTGCCGTTGCTTCAGCCGCGCTATCGCTTGTCGCCGGTTGCGCAAGTCCGACCGTCGTACAGCGCGAAAAAATTGGTGACGAACAGCTCTCCTGCGAGCAGCTTCGTTTCGAAATCGGCGAGGCCGAGCGCTACAAGCGCGAAGCGGAAAAAGAAAAAGGCGTCACGGGTACCAACGTTGCCGCAGCGCTCTTCTTCTGGCCCGCGATTGCCGGCACTTACATGAATGCAAACGATGCGATTCGTGCTGCAGAAGATCGTCGATCGCGGCTGGTCAATATCTACAACACGAAGCGCTGCAAATAGTCGCTTCACTTCAACGCAAAGGAACTACCCGATGGCCATTCGTCAAGTCACGCCAAGTAAAAGCATCGATGTTGGCAACGTCACTTCGCTTAAGTTGATCGATCTCACGATGGAGCGCAATCTCGCAGAGCAGGGAACGCCTGCTCGAGTCGATCGCGCGGATGCGAAGAATTGGACATCGGACTTGCAAGACATGAATGCTCGTATGCAAGCAAATGCGAGCGCTGTGCGGGCGAGCGCCGCGCGGGCAAGCGCCGCGTTCTACGGACATCCTGCCAACGCGTTTGTAAGCCCTGTGCTGCCGTCGCTCAAAAAGAAAGCTACTAACGCTCGTCGGTCGCGCGTTTTGATGGTCTTAGTGCCACTTGTTGTAATCAGCGTTGTCGCATGGAAATGGCTAAGTAGTTGATTGTGATTTGCTACTCATCGACATCTAACTCACCAAAGTTATGAAAATCCGAGAGGAACTTAATGAATCTTCAACAGTGCTTTCTCGCGATCATGGCCGTTGTGCCGCGCGCATTGGTAATTTTTAAAACAGGAGTGCAAATAGTGTTCGCTCAGGACATTGCAATCGTGTTCAGCATCGAAATGCTGTCGAGTTCATTCGTGTTGTTTAAGTGGGCTGCGATCAATGTATTGCTTGCGTTCGCCATGCTTGCAATTGCGCATCTTCGCTGGTCGCGTGTATGCGCAACCGTCCGTGTGCGTGCGCGTTCGCGTGCGTAGCGTCTGCGCAATGGATAACTCGCTCTATGCGCAGAAAAAATTGCAACCAAACATAAAAGTCGTAGCGAATAAAAATGTGGGCAGCAAGAGCTTTTTTATACTTTTTCGAAAAATATCAAAAATTGAATACTCGCCCAATAATTAAAGGTGTTTACGAAGAGAGCGCGTGGGTTGCAAAAGTGCTTGTAATCGATGATCGTTCCAACGATGTCTTCGAGTGCTACACCCTGCAAGTGCTTGAACATATGAGCCTTATCGAGGGCGCCTACGCGCCGACGATCGGAACGCAATTCACATACTCACGCAAGCGCGACGCATCATGGGCGACGATGGGTCAACTCACGCTCGACGCCGAAGTCAGCGCTTCGCTTGAGAGCGCCAGCAACCTGGAGCGGCGTGCCCATCTCGCATGATGTGCAGTGTTGAGCGCCGTTATTTCCAGATAACGAAGTACGCATGAGCCTGTTTCGCAAACGTTGCGCAATTACCTACGGCGACACATTCGAGTTTGTTGTCCACTGCCCAATTAACGTGATTAAAAGGTATTGAATCATGAAGAAGTTTCTTTTGGTATCGCTCGTCGCTTGCGCAATTGCCCCGGTTTACGCTGCGTCTAGCTCGGATGGTGTGTGCATAAAAAACGGAGCGCAAATTCCGCGTCACGAGAAGTCTTGCAAGAAAGACGGCGGGAAATGGATACCCAATGGCGCAACCGAAAAAGCAACCGCCAAGAATTCCAAAGCCGCAAAGAATACGGATGCAGTATCCGGAAACGCTGCATCGACAACGTCCGTACCCGTCAACGTGATGAAGATAAAGAAGTAAAACAAATATTGCGTTCAAATAGCATGCAGCGAAAACAGCCTATGCGCGGTTTTCGCTGTTTTTAATATCGATGAGTCAAAAAAACGAAGCAATGAACGCTAAGTCAAGAAATTTCTTCGGTCTATCGTCGCTACTTTTTTTCTTCTCGTGCGCACTGATCGGTGAATCTGTCGCACAAACAAAAGAGCGTTTTGATGTGATGACCTACACCGTGCCTGCTGGATTCATCGAGCAGCGCACTGATAACCCTGCCATACGCGGTTACTACAAAGACTATCCTGGCAACACGTTTCTGACCATCATGCTCGTGGGCAACACGCAGAGCTCTGGCGATGCAGGTGCCGACTTCGCGAAGCAGTGGCACAACTTTCACGCGAGCAACTCAGTATCGAAATCCGCACCGAAGCCCGAACGCGTCAGCAGCGGAAATGTCGTCATGCTCGGCGGCGTTGGCGAAATTACGCTCTCTAGCGGCGGCCGCGCCAAAGTGATGCTCAATACGGTAACTGCGAACAATCGTCTGCTCACCCTCGTCGGCACATTCACTGATGCGGCCTTGCTTAAAGAGTATCAACAGTTCATTCAGAGCATCGAACTTGATGACGCCTTCACCGCGCAGGGGAATGCATTGAATTCGGCACCGGCTGCGCCACCGGCAACGGCGCGTGCGCCCAGCGCCGCCACGAGCAATGCGCCGCGCAAACTGTTCTATCCATCCATTTTCGATCTTCGAAATCGCTGTAACCGGTTCGACGGCGAGGTCTATCTAACACCCTCTGCTATCCCACCTGCGCAGCATGTCGAATGCAGAGAAAAGTCAGGTGGGCGTTACGGGCGCGTTTTGTTTAATGATTTAGGTGTGCCCTGAAGATGCGCTCCCGCTACTAACAGTCGACGCCACGAGTCAGTCGTTGACAACACGCTGAAACAGTAACAACACCTCAATACATACATGACAATTTCAAAACTGTTTCTTCAATGGCTCGTGAGCGCACTCTTTTTGGCAATGCTCTGCGCTACCACTAACGCGCAAGAAAAACATCAGTTCGAATACCTGACGTATTCCGTGCCGCGTGGTTTCGTGTTGCAAAACGAATCGAATGCCAACGCACGTGCGTACATGAAACGCTTCGGCAATGGCGAATTCGCGCTGCTCACGCTCTATACGAGCACCGGAAGTTTCGGCGATCCGCAAGTGGATTTCTCGCGCAGCTGGAAACAGTTAGTCGGAGATATGGCGATTTCGAGGAACGAACCATCGACGACGCGAACGCCGCTCGGTGACGCCATCAGCATCGCTGGCCACGAGAAGATTACGTTTAGCAATCAATTAGCGGCTGCTGTTTTAGTCACGGTCACGGTGAAGCGCCGGTTGTTCACCTTCCTTGCGATTTTCAACGGAGAGAAAAGCGGCCAAGAGGCGCAGGCGTTTCTTGAGGACATCTCGGTGGACGATGAACGGATTCCGGCAACGCATGCCTCGCCGCCGACCGCGCCCACAAGCGCACTGCCGCCACTGTCTGGACGTGCGCCTCCGCGCTCGCAAGACTCCGGGTCGAGTGGCAATCCGCATCTTGTGAGGCGCTGGCAGTATCACTATGCAACGCCAACGTCGTCAACGCTGCTTCGCGAATACGTGTTTAAAGCCGACGGGCGATTTGAAAATCCACGAAATAGGATCAACGTAAAGAAACCTGCGGTTGACGGCAGCTATCGATTGTCAGGCGATCGATTGCGGCTTGTGTACGACGATGGAGTTACGGAGGAATACACGGTCGCTTTTGAAGAAACCACCATCATGGGTGAGCGCAAACGAAAGGCGCTGATGACTGATAACAAAGGGGAGACGCGGCATTTCTTCCTCGTTAAGAACTAGTTCAAAAAAAGAAAACCGATTTCTTTGTTATGAAAGAAAACAAGATGTGAGCGCGCTTGTTTTTTGATTGAATATCACAATCCAACAAAACATGCAAAACGTATAAATTATTGGGCGATAAGCGTATATTTAAGTATTTTCGAAAACCATCAAAAATTTAATGATTGCCCAATAATATTGGGCGTAAGTGAAGAGGGTTGGTAAGCGTATAAAGCGCGCAAACAGGGTTGATAAACCCAGCATCGGTACGTGCGAAGGCGGGCTGCGTTTCGTTTCTAAACGCAGCCTTCGCGCCTCATTTGATTTCGTCCGCCATCGTGCAAATCGGATGCACGCCCGACACCACGCCATAGTCGCAGGTTTCATCGATACGTTTTCGATACGATCGCTCCAAACATTGAACGTCTCGACATTTGTTGCGTGCAGAAAACCACTTTCGCTGTTCGATTTTCAGCCTCGCTTGACCGCCTTTGCCGAGATCCGTCGCCATCATGTGTTTGTAATTCTCAGCGAGCGCGACATCGAGTTTACCGAGTAGCGCGTTTGAGCAAATCAACTTTTCTTGGTGTGAAGATGCTTTCTTGCAATCAAAGCTCGGGGCGCTTTTTTCGCTTTCTGTCTGCGCAAAGATGACTTGGCATACAAGACCAAGACCGCCAACGATGGCATGCCTAAGGAATACTTTGAATGTCATCATTTATCGAGTCAAACTAGAGGCTAAATCTCATCGAAGTTCAGCGCTCAACCGCCATAGATCGCAGCGCTAAACGTCCCAAAAGGTATACAAGCACGCCAAGCGGCCCGTATAAGAACGTCGCTGGCAACGCTAGCAGGAGCGGGAGCTT
>JBOFBL010000124.1:0-29021 GCA_051645545.1 Casimicrobium sp.
GACATGTGCCACGTGCCGCGCGTACCTACTAAACAACCACCTCTTCGCTTCGCACTTGCCATCCCTGTTTGGTAAGCACTTCGCACGGCGCGAAATCGGCTTTGTAGGCCATTTTGCTGCTGCCGTTGATCCAGTAGCCTAGGTAGAGATACGGCAAGTTGTGGGCGCGGGCGAGTTCGATTTGCCACATGACGCCGAAGGTGCCGAGACTACCTTTGATGCTGGGTTCGTAGAAGGTGTACACCGCCGAGAGGCCGTCGCTCAACACGTCGATCAAACTCACCATAATGAGGCGTCCGCGATCGTCGCGGAATTCGGCGAGCAAGGTGTCGACGTGGCTTTGCAGGAGGAAGTGTTGGTATTGCTCGCGGCTGTCGCGATCCATGCCGCCGCCTTGATGGCGCAGGCGTTGGTAGCGCAAATAGAGTTCGTAATGTTCGGCGCGATATTCGAGCGGGGCGAAGCGCACGGTGAGTTCGTCGCGATGCTTTTGCCACGCGCGGCGCTGGCTGCGGGTGGCGCTGAATTGATTGACGGGAATGCGAAGCGGCGTGCAGGCGTTGCAGCCGTCGCAATGCGGGCGGTAGACGAAGGTGCCGCTGCGGCGAAAGCCGACGCGCAGGAGTTCGCCGTAGACCTGCGAATCGATTAAGTGGCCAGGGGTGGCGACTTGCGAGCGAGCGATGCGATCATCGAGATAGCTGCACGGGTATGGCGCCGTCGAATAAAACTGGAGCGCTTGCCAGGGGACACACGCGAGTTCGCCGGGGGCGCTCATGAGGAGGTTCTCGTGCAGACTGCTCGTTCCCCTCTCCCTTGAGGGGAGAGGGTGCCCCGCGAGGGGCGGGAGAGGGTGACCGTAGTACGGAGCAAAACGCAGTCACTCCCCTCTCCCGCCGCTTCGCGGCACCCTCCCCCGCCAGGGGGGAGGGGAAGACATTTTTTGCTAGAAACTCTCGCGCAGATCATTGTCAAACACCCACTTGCCCGTTCGCGAAACTGCTGCGTTTGAGTGTACCAATCGCGCGAGTTCGCTGATGAATTTTTTTCTAGAAATGGGTGCCGCGCCGAGGCTTGCAAGATGCGCGGTTTGCTGCTGGCAGTCGATCAATTCGAATTGCCAGCGCGTGAGCTGGGTAACCAGGTGCGCGAATGCGATTTTGGAGGCGTCGGTGCGGCGCATGAACATGCTTTCGCCGAAGAACACACGGCCAAGTGCGATGCCATAGAGCCCACCGGCGAGTTCGTCGTCGATCCAGCATTCGACGCAATGGGCATAGCCTGCGTCGTGCAATTCGGTGTAGGCGGCGATGATCGCTTCGCTGATCCAGGTGCCGTCTTGGTCGGGGCGTGGCTCGGCGCAGGCGCGCATGACGGCTTCGAAGTTTTGATCGACGCGAATTTCGTAGCGCGTGTTGCGCAGCGCCTTTCTGAGGCTTCGATGCAATTTGAATTCGTTGGGTCGCAACACCATGCGCGGATCGGGGCTCCACCAAAGTACCGGTTGGCCTTCGCTATACCAAGGAAAAATGCCGCGTTCGTATGCGGCGAGCACGCGCGCGCCCGTGAGCTCCAGCCCTGCGCAAAGCAGACCATTCGGATCATCAAGCGCGTGATCGACCGGCGGGAAAGGATCGTTTTGATTGAGCCAGGTGAGGTTCGACATTTAGCGAACACCTAGCGTCGGGGCTCGGGGAATGTGGGAGCGCGCTTGCGCGCGAAGAGTTATTTGCTTATCCAAAGACCACAGCAAAATCAAACGTCGTTTCGCGCGCGAGCGCGCTCCCACACATTGAGCAGTCAACACTGCGCTACGTTTCGGCAATATTGGGTAAGTTCCTGCAAACGCGTGGTTTTCGCGACTTGATCTTTCGCACGATTGCCATATTCCATCGACAGCTTGAAATCGTATTTTGCGAAGAAGGCATCGAATTGCTCGATACCCGCCGTGCCCACCGCACGCAGTACATCCGTTTTTGCGTCGTACTCAAGCGCAATCGCCGCGAGCGGCGCAGGTGCAGGGCCGGAGAGCACTTTCGCATTCGCAGTGGGGTCGTACACCGAATGATCGGCGCAACAATGAATGCGCTCGGCTTCGCTTTTACTCGACGCTTGCGCCTGGAAGCGAATGAAGCTCACCTCTTTCGCTGGATACGCAAGTTTGTGCGAACAAATCGCGGAGAAGGCAACGATTGATCGTTTCTTGCCGACGCCGCCAATGTCGCGTCCCATATCGAGCAACAAACAGGGCGTTGACGCGAATGGATACTGGAAGATGTAGTTGGTCAGCGGCTTTAGCGTGGAAGCCCTAAGCGCATCGCCATACTGGTCGGATAAGATGCAGTTTTGATAGCGTTTGATTGTGGGCTTTGCGTCGGTTGCTTTGGCGGAATTCGCCAACAGCGGCGAGGCAGCCACCGATGCAAGGAGCGTTGCCGAACAAGCGACTAAAAATTCGCGGCGTTCGTGCACGGCATTGCCCTCTTTCGGCGCCGCATCGTTGAAGTTTTCGAAAGCGTTTTGTGACCGCATCTCCGCCTCTTTCCACTGCAAGCAAATTGCTCGCCGACATCCACCAACAACTCGATTCGATTGTACTGGGCAAATCCGAGATCACACGGCTCGCGGTCACCTGCCTGCTCGCGCAAGGACATTTACTGATCGAGGACGCGCCGGGGCTCGGCAAATCGACGCTCGCGGTGGCGCTCGCGAAGACCTTTGGTTTGCAATACATAAAGGTGCCGTGCACTAACGATCTGTTGCCGTCCGATTTGCTGGGGCTTTCGATTTGGGATAGCAACGCGCAAGCGATGCGCTTCACTCCGGGGCCGATTTTTTCGCAAGTGTTACTTGCCGACGAATTGAATCGTGCGCCGTCGAAAACGCAAAGCGCGCTGTTGGAAGCGATGGAAGAGCGTCAGGTCAGTGTGGACGGCGTGAGCCGCGCGTTGCCAACACCGTTCTTCGTGATTGCAACACAAAACCCAATGGATCAAGTCGGCGTGTCGCCACTGCCGGAATCGCAGATGGATCGCTTCATGATGCGCTTGACGCTCGGTTTTCCAAACGCCGAGGCAGAGCTCAATTTGCTGCGCGGCGGCGATCGTCGCGGCAATGCGATCAATGCGAATGCAGTGCTCTCTAGTGAAGCGTTGAGCAAATTGCAAAACGTTATCGAGAAAATCCATATTGCCGAACCCGTGCTTGTCTACGTGCAGCAATTGCTTGCAGCGAGTCGGACTGGCGCGACGCGACCGCTATCGCCACGTGCCGGGCTCGCGCTGTTGCGCGCCGCGCGCGCGTTTGCGCTACAGACGGGACGCGATCATGTGTTGCCCGACGATGTCCAAGCGGTTTGGGCAGCGGTGGTGAGCCATCGACTTGGCGCGAGCCACGATAGTTTGCATAAGGGAATGCAGCTCGCGCAGGCGGTGTTAGTTGGAGTGCCAGCGCCGTGATGTGCACGGTAGGAGAGACGCTCGTCGCGATCATTTGTTCTCGCACATGTGGGAGCGCGCTTGCGCGCGAATGGTTGCATCAGATCTTCCACTGAAAATGATCATCTCTTCCGCTGAACTTTCGCGCGCGAGCGCGCTCCCACCACTCGATTGCTCGATCGCGACCAGCATCGCTCCTACTCATAGTTGAAATGAACGCCACAGCAACTTTGCCAAAACCGTCGTGGTGGGATCGCCAGCGTGCGCATTGGCGCGAATCATTCGGGCATCGCGCAATTCGCGACGGCGACATCGAACTTGTGCAGCGGCGCATTTATGTGCTGCCCTCGATTCGCGGTTGGGCCGTGATCGCCATCGCGATCATCTTGCTCTTGGTCGGCATCAACTATCAGCTCTCGCTTGCATTTGTAGTGGCATTTTTGCTCGGTGGACTCATGCAAGTGGCGCTTCATGCGACTTATCGTAATCTGCGCGGGGCGATCATTCGCGTTGGCAAATCGCCGCGTTGTGTCGCTGGGGAATCGTTGTCGTTCGCGATCACAGTGGCCTCCCCCGAGCGCTTGCGCGAAGGCATTTCAATCACGCGGCTAATCACTAAAGGCAAAGCGATGCGTGCGGCGATCGTGAATTCGCCGCGTATTCGAGTGGCGGCGGATGCACAAACTGTGTACCCATTGGTCGTGCCTGCGAAAGAGCGCGGTATCGTATCGCTTGGGCGCATCCTCATCGAATCGCGCGCTCCGTACGGCGTCATCCGCGCGTGGAGTTACGCGAATTTCGAATGGGTCGGGCTCGTGGAGCCGAAACCCGAAATGCCCTACCCGGAATTGCCGCACGCAACCGGTGATGACGACCGCATGAGCAAGCAGAACAGTGTGGCGCACGATCCCGACGGTTTACGCGAGTACGTACCCGGCGATTCGCTCAAACGCGTGGCGTGGAAACAGGTCGCTAAATCCGGCGAGTGGTACACACGTACAGGCGACGCGGGTCAACGCGGCGAAGTTGATTTGCATTGGGATGCAACAAATCTCTCGGACACCGAAGCGCGGCTCTCACGCGTTGCGGCGTGGGTGGATCGTGCGCGCAATGAAAACGCGGCGTTTTCGCTCACACTTCCGAATGGCCACCTGCCGCTCGCCGACAGTGCGCCGCATCACGACGAAGCGCTCATGATGCTCGCTACCTATCCAAAACCACTCGCGGAGGTCGTCGGTGTTCGCGCGTAACTCGCAGATGACCCTTGCTGATCGTGCAGCGATTTTTCTCGGCTTTGAAACGAAGCGCCGCGCGTCATACGCACTTTCGAATCCAACGGTTAGTCGCAACCCCGATTTGCGTGCGCGAAGGTTTTTGTTGCTGGCGGTGGTGTTATCGCAACTTGCGAATGTCACTGGAGTGAACACAACCATCCTGGTCGCCGGTTTCGCGGCAAGTCTGCTCGCCTTTCTTGTGAAAGAAGCGCCGAGCAAATTTATATGGCGAGCCTCGCTCTTGTCGCTCACCTTTATCACCGGTGTCGTCGTGTTCCTCACCTACGGCAAACTGATCGGACGCGATTCGGGTATTGCGCTGCTGTTTGTGTTCGGACCGCTCAAATTGATCGAAGCACGCAGTGCGCGCGACTACATGTGGGTCTGGGGGCTCGGACTCATTCTCTACGTTGCGAGCTTCTTCGAAAATCTGGGGCTCGCTGCAGCGATCACCTTGCCTGTCGTCATCATCGCCTATATCGCTGCATTGCGGCTCTTCGATGCACGAGCCGACGAAGCAGAAGCGCCGAGCGTTGTGAGCCATGTGAAAAGCGCCGCGGTGCATACGCTTATGGGTATCCCGCTCGCGGCGATGCTCTTCGTGCTATTTCCGCGTGCGGCGGCGCCGCTCTGGGGCATGCAGCAAACGCCTACATCCGGAAAAACTGGCTTATCGGAGGAAATGGATCCGAACAGCATTTCGCAACTCATTCAAAATCGCGAACCCGCGTTTCGAGTTGAGTTCGAAGGAAGCAAACGGCCGCCCAATAGCGCGCTTTACTGGCGTGGACCCGTGTTACGACAATTCAATGGCACGCGCTGGAGCGGCACGGATACGATCGGTCGTGGCGAATTCATTGCCATCACGCCCGAGGAAATTGCGCGAGAAGCGCTCGTGTACACCGTGACCATTGAGCGGCTCGATACGCGTTGGTTGCCCGTGCTGGAGCTGCCCATTGCGTTTCCCACAGGGCCGTCTGTGGAGAACACAGCATTTTTAACAGAAGCCCAACAAGTTGGGGTTAGAAGAGCACCTAACGGCGCTATTGCTTATCGCGTTCAATCGATTGCTCGCCCAATATATGCGGGCGATGAGCGACGAATTTCGCAAGTCGATCTAGCAACTGGGCCTACAAACTACAACCCGCGCGCACGTGAGTTTGCTCGCCAATTGCAAGCACAGCACCCCGATCCGAAAGAGCGCGTGCGCGCCCTGCTCACCCACTTCAATCGAGAACAGTTTTTCTACACCCTAAACCCGCCGCGCTACGATGCAGTTCGCTCGGCGACGATCGATAATTTTTTGTTCGAAGGTCGCCGGGGATTTTGCGAGCACTACGCGGGCTCGACTGTGTTTTTGTTGCGAGCGAGCGGGATTCCCGCACGCGTTGTTACGGGGTATCAGGGTGGCGAATGGCAACCCTCGGGCTACCTGCTGGTGCGGCAAAGCGATGCTCATGCTTGGGTCGAAGCGTGGCTCGACGGTCGCTGGACGCGCATTGATCCCACCGCCGCAGTCGCGCCCAACCGCATTGAGCTCGGTCTCGCACAGGCCCTGCCCGCGACCGAAGCGTTGCTCGTGAATTCAAAACGTTGGTTCGAAACGGCGCAACTCGCCGCACTTTGGGATCAAGCGAATTTCACCTATACCAAGTGGGTGATCGGTTTCGATCGCGATCGGCAACGCGAGCTGATGCGCGATTTGGGTCTCGACAGTACGAGTGTTGCCGTGCTGATGGGATGGATGTTGATCGCGGTTAGCTTAAGCGGAGCACTCGTTGCAATCGTGTGGTGGCTTGCGCGACGTAGAACAGAAAAAGAGCTCGATGAAAGCGTGCAGCTGTGGCACACGTTGCGCAAGCGCCTCATCAAAGCCGGTTTGCCGATAGCGCCGCACGAAACGGTCGGACAAGCCCTCGCACGCGCGAGCGCGCAGTGGCCCGAGCACGCTAGTGCCTTCGAGGGCTTCGTAAAACACTACGACCGAAATCGCTTCGCAAAACCCGATGAAACCGCTTCAACGTTAGCTGTAACGCAACTGAAAGAGTCGCTTCGAGCGATTCCGAGCGCACGTGCGCTTCGCAATCGGGCACATCCGGAACCAGCAGTGCAGCGATAGCAGAAGCAATCACCGCGAACACGAACAGCGTCAATCGACGAGCGATCGCGATGCGATTTTTTCGTTCGGATCGTCGCGACTGGTTGAAATCGTAAATCCCATCGCTTCGCAGAATTTGAGCATGCGCGGATTTTCGCGAAGCACCGTGCCCTCCATCACGCGATAGCCGCGCTGCCTTGCCGCCTCGATCAAGCGATGCATGAGCGCTCGTGCGAGCCCAGTGCCTTGCATTGACTCCTCAACGACAATGGCGAATTCGCAACGTTCGGGGTGAGTGGTCGGTGTGATGCGCGCGACGCCGCGAATCGCTTCATCGAGTTTCCCGAGCTGCTTCATTTGCGACACACCGACCAAGGCAAGTTCGCGCCCGTAGTCGATTTGGGTAAAACGCTCGATCATCGCGGATGAGAGTTCTTTAATTGGCATCATGAAGCGAAAGTACAGCGTCTCCGGCGATAAGCGCGACACGAATTGGCGTTCGCGCTCTGCGTCCTCAGGCTGAATCGGTCGAATCAACATTAGCGCGCCGTTTTTGAGCGTGACTTGTTCTTCAAGCTCTCTCGGATACGGATAGACCGCGAGATGCGAGTACCGTCCGCGTTCGCGCAGACCCATCGCCTCCGCGCGCGAGCGCAACACGATGCGCGCATCGAGCGCAACCGCGCCGCGCTCGTGCGCAACGATCGGATTCAAATCACACGAAAGGATTTCCGGGCACGCGCAGGCGAGCGCCGAAAAACGCAGCAACAGCGTGGTCAGCGCGGTGCGATCGATCGCAGGAATATTGCTGTAGGCATCGAGCAGGCGCGACACCCGCGTACGGGATACCCAGTTAGTGATGAGCACATCGTTAACCGGCGGCAATTCAAAAGCAATGTCGTCGACGCGTTGCACGCTCAAACCGCCGCTACCGAACGCGAGCGTTGCGCCAAAGGTTGGATCGTTGGCGATACCAACATAGAGTTCGCGCTGCGCGCGATATTCCACATGCGGCTGCACTTCGAGTCCGAGTACGCGCGCGTTTGGCGCTTTCGATGAGACATCGGCGAAGATCGATTTCGCAGCGGCACGCACCGATTTCGCATCGCGTAGATCGAGTCGCACGCCGCCGACGCTCGACTTGCTGCCCAAATCGGGTGAAACGATTTTGAGCACCACGGGATAGCCCATCGCATCAGCCGCAGCAACCGCTTCCGCGGGCGTACGCACGAGGCGCGTCTCGGCCATCGCAATGCCGAACGCCGAGAGCAAGGATCGCGCTTCGTGCGCAAACAAGCGTTCGCGATGATCGGCCCACGCGTGTTCGAAGATCGCTCGCGCCTCGTCTAAGTGTGGAACGAAGCCATCGACGCTTTGCTCTGGAATTTGTCGAAGTAGCGATTGATTCATCGCAAAGGTTTCAAGAAAACCTACCGCATCAACAGCATTTTCGGGGCTCAAAAAGTGAGCGATTCGCGCACTGTCTAGCCGCTGCCGCGCCTTGGCCACACTGGCCGCGCCGCCAAGCACCACCAACAAGCTCTTCTTCGTTCGATTCGGATGATTTGATGCAACATCGATCAGCACATCGGCGAGTGCATCGGCGGACAACATCGATTGCGGCGAAAACAGCACCAAGCAAACATCAACGTTGTCGTCACCATAAACAGCGTTGAGCGCAACGCGGTATCGCTCGGCGGTTGCGTCGCCTGCGAGATCAATCGGGTTGCCGAGGTTCGCATAGTCAGGTAACTCAGCAGCAAGCGTTTCGCGAGTAAACAGCGTGAACCTCGCGATGCTCAGGGACTTCCGGTGCACGCAATCGGCCGCAACCACGCCAAGACCGCGACCGTTCGTGATGATCGCTAAACGATGTTGCGCTCGTGCATGTTGTCCGGAGAGAAGTCGCGCGGTCGACATCATCTGCATTGAGGTATCGACGCGCACGGCACCCGCGCGCGCAATCGCCGCATCGAACACGCGGTCATGTCGTACGAGCACGGAGGCGTGCGTGCCGTCCGACACAGGCGGCGCGTCAAAGCGATCGCTTTTGAGCACGACGACCGGTTTCATGCGCGAGAGTTGTCGCACACCTGACATAAAGGCTTGCGCATTGCGAACATCTTCGACATAGAGCAACACGTCGCTGGTTGCGGCGTCGAACGCGAAGAACTCCAGTAACTCACCGAAGTCAAGATCGAGCGCATCGCCAAGCGCGAGCACGCTCGAGAAACCGACCGCAGAGCCTGTGGCGTAGTCGCGCAGAATCGATAACCACGCACCAGATTGCGACAACACGCCGAGTGAGCCGTCGAGCGGTAAATGCTCGACACCGGTCATGGTGGACGCGTCGAGCGACAAGCGTGGCCGCAACATGCCGCGCGCGTTAGGGCCGACGATACGAACGCGCGCGTCGAGCGCAGCCTGCTTGAGCTCAATCGCGAGCGCATCGGCTTCGGGGCTACCCGAAAAACCGTGCGACAAAATCAACGCATAACTACAACCCGCCTCGCCGCATTCGCGCAGGATTTGCGGACACGCACGCGCAGGTGCGCACACAAGTGCGAGATCGACGCGCTCCGGCAGTTGCTTGATTGAGTTCGCCGCATTGCTGCCGAAAATTTTCGAATGCTTTGGATTGACCGCATAAACGCGGCCGTTGTAGCGCTGCGCGCTATCGGGGTAATTCGCGTGAACGCGCTCCCACAATGCGCGACCGAGGCTGCCTTCGCGCTCCGACGCGCCGATGATGGCGATCGATTGCGGTACGAAGAGTTTGGATAGGCGATGTTGTGCCATTCGCCGATTCTAAGGAACGCGAGTCGTGCAATGGCTCAAATTGAAAGCGGGAGTCGCTGCGCGATCCGCCAGAGCCCGCGTGCAACGCAGGTTTCGCCATCAAGTGAGCGACAGCGAAGATCGAACGCGTTTGAGATATGTTCGTACCAGGGCATCAATGTGTCGCTCGCGATGACATAAATTTCATTGCCCGCACTCGAAAAAGCGTTCTTCGCTTGCATGAATTCGCTAGCGATCACCCACGCGGAGAATTCGCTACTCAACGATGCTTCGTTCGCTGCGCCAGTCACCAACCGCGAACGATACGTAAACAAATCGTGCAACCAGTTCGCGCTCGCACGTGCACGCGCGATGCCGCGCTTTATTGCGTCATTGTCATCAAGCGAAGCCGCGCTGATCAGCGCTTTTCCAATTGTGCTGTGTGCGCGAACGAGTGCATTCATTTCGCCCGTCAGGTAAGTTTTGAAGTCAGCGATGCATCCGGCTTCGACGCGAACCCATTTGCTGTGCGTTCCCGGCAATACGACGATGCCCGAATCGAGATCTACGCCAACGATTTGCGTTTCTTCGCCGCGCATCACATCTGGCTCCGCGCTCGCAACCCCCGGAATCACATGAAGCGTCTTACCGAACGCAGTGACGATCAATTTCGCATTCAATGCGAGTTCGGATGCGTCCGAATCAATCTCGCAATACCCCGCTTCAATCCATGCGCCGCGTGCACCGACCATGCCGCAAGCAATGAGTTTTGCGTCAGGCGCACTTTCGATCCATTCGCGAATGAGAGCGCTTAGTGCCGTGTTGAATTCATCGGAGGATTTAAGCGTCATCGCGCCAGCACTCGACCGCCGAATCGCAATCACATGCCCTGTTTCATCGAACGCAAATGCGCGAACGTTGCTCGAACCCCAATCGAGTCCGATGAGCGAAATCACGTTTTCTGCCAGCGTGCGGCCGCCGCGTCGTCGCTTGCTCGCGCCTCGACCCAACGCTCGCCTTGCGGCGTCGCCTCGCGCTTCCAAAACGGGGCTTGCGTCTTCAAATAGTCCATGATGAATTCGCACGCCGCGAACGATTCGCCGCGATGGGCGCTGGTTACGGCAACAAACACGATTTGATCGAGCGGTTTCAACTCACCGACGCGATGAATCACGAGTGTGTCAAAAATGTCCCAGCGCGACGCGGCTTCTTTCGAAATACGATCGAGTTCGCTCTCAGTCATGCCCGGATAGTGTTCGAGATACATGAGTCCGACGGCATCGCCCTCGTTCATGTCGCGCACGCAGCCCATGAAACTCGCCACAGCGCCAACGCGCGGATTATTCGCGCGCAACGCGGCGATTTCTTTGCCGATATCGAAGTCGGCGGTTTGAACGCGAACAAAATGAGCCATACGCGAAGCGTAGCGCGAATTAGTGACGATTGAATTTGGGAAGACGATTGCGACTGGAAAAACGTTTCGGCAAGTCGTCATTCGCGCGCAAGCGCGCTCCCACGTTGAGTAGAAACAGTGCGGAGAGTGGAGAGCTGGTTAGTCGAGCGAGCGGGATGCAGTGCGAGGCGAAGTTACGCGACGTGTACTTAAGTACACGAGCGAAACTTCAACGACGCAATGCGCCCGCACAGCCGACTAACCGCCGGTAACGGGTGGAAAGATTGCAACTTCGTCGCCACTGCGCACGGTGTAATCAGCACCAACGACGGTGTGATTCACCGCCACGCGATAGGCTCGACCGTCTGCAAGCTCTTCAGCAAACACAGTGCCGCGAGCGCGTAGCTTCGTGAGCAACGCAGCCACAGAGGTCTCTTTGTTATCGAGCGAAACGGTCTCTCGTGCGATGCCGAAACGTTCACGCAGTCTCGCGAGGAAGACCAGTTGAATCGATGCGTTTGTCTGAGACATATAGATATTGTAGGAGAAACCCTCGAAGCTACTCAGCGCTTACCCATTTTCTCCGATTTAATTGGGTCTATAAGAATTATTATTAATAATACGAAAACATAAAAAATTACGTCGTAGGCCCAAGTAAGTAGGGGATTTAATAGAAATGTCAAAACGGTTTCACTTTCCGTCGAACCTACCACCTGAACAAAGCGTTTAACTTGCGTCGTCGAATTGAAGCTATCCCTCTGGCTGTTTGAGAATGATTCGCGCAGAGCGCTGATATGTCCAGTATGACCACGCCCAATTGACCATCACGACGATGCGATTTCGAAAGCCGATCAGGAAGAACACGTGGGCGAGCAACCAGAACCACCAGGCCGCGATGCCTGAGAATTTCCAGCCGCGCAAATCGACGACTGCGGCGAGTCGGCCGATCGTTGCCATGTTGCCGTAGTCGCGATAACGAAACGTTTCAGGTTCGCCGCCAGCGATTCGCGTGCGAATTGCTTTCGCAACGTGCGCACCCATTTGTTTTGCAGCGGGCGCAACACCCGGCACCGGTTTGCCGTCTTGCGTCACGCTTGCGAGATCACCCGCGACAAACACCTCAGGCGAGCCCGCAATCGAAAGATCGCTTTGCACAGTGGCGCGCCCCGCGCGATCGGTCGTCACATCGAGCAATTTACCACGCGGCGAAGCCGCCACTCCGGCCGCCCAAAGCACCGTTTTCGCTTCGACGAATTCGTCGCCCAGTTGATAGCCACGCTCGTTGATCGCAGATACCGGTGTGCCGGTGTGAACATCGACGCCAAGACGTTCGAGTTGCGCACGTGCTTTCTGCGAAAGAGACTCCGGAAACGATGCGAGCACGCGCGCGCCGCCTTCGACGAGGCGCACTTTCGCACTCGCCGGATCAATATGACGAAATTCGCGCTTCAACGTATGTCGCGCAATTTCGGCAAGCGTACCTGCGAGTTCGACACCGGTCGGGCCACCGCCGACTACCGCGAAATTAAGCCACGCACGACGCTCATTCTCATTGCTACAGGCTTCCGCACGCTCGAACGCAATCAACAAGCGTCGACGAATTTCAAGCGCATCGTCGAGCGTTTTAAGACCTGGCGCGTGTTGCGCCCATTCATCGCGACCGAAGTACGCATGCGTCGCACCGCTCGCGACGAGTAAATAGTCGTACGCAATCGTCGCACCGTCGGCAAGCGACACGCTTCGTGCGGTTTTGTCGATCGCAACGACTTCGCCGAGACGCACTTCAACATTCGACTGCCTGCGCAAAATGTGACGCAAAGGTGCTGCAATGTCTGGGCTCGACAAACCCGCGGTCGCGACTTGATAGAGCAACGGTTGAAACAGATGATGATTGCTGCGATCGATGAGCGTGATGCGCACATCGTCGCGTGCGAGCGCACGCGTGCACCAGAGACCGGCAAAGCCGCCGCCGATAACGACGACACGAGGAGATGAATAGGAGGCGTTCATGAATGCGTATTCCGTTTCAACGCGATGACCTCCTTCATTGCGGTATTTTGCATTGAAACGGAGTTTTTCAATGTTGAATGCAGGCGCGGACTTGGCAGCGCTACGCTTACGGTGAGCGCGTCCAGGTCCGCGCCTACATCTTGTTGGCCGAACGGAAATGTGTTCTTGTTCCTCTCTTAACGTCGCGAGAACTATGCTGTCATCACAAGTTTTACGCCCGCAAACGTCATCGCCACCGCAAGCAAAACCAACAGCGCGCGCGACGGCAATTTATTCGCGCCGAGCCAACTGCCGATCAGCGCGCCTGCGAGCGCGGCGGCCGCAAGATAAGGCAACTCAGCAGGCAATTCGCGCGTGCTCGCAAAATTCGCAGCGAGCGCGACGCAGGAATTCACAAGAATGAAAGGCGCAGCAATACCGGCGGTTGTCTTCGGCCCCGCCCAGGCAAGGAACAACAAGGTCGGCGAGAGAAAAATGCCTCCGCCGGTGCCGGTGAGCCCCGAGAGCAAACCGATGACCGCGCCGATCGCAATGGCGGGGATGCGCTTCACACGAAGGATCGATTCGTCCTGCGTGATGTTCTTGCCGAATGCACGCCAGACGAGAATCAATGCGGAGATCAACAGCACCGCACCGACCAACGCGTAATAGCTGTGGTCTTTCAAACGAAACGCACCGCCAAAGGCAGCGAACGGCACGGAGCCCAAGAGAAACGGCCACAAGCCCTGCCACGAAAAGTGACGCGCCTGTCGAAAGCGGATCACGGTGACCACCGCGACGAGAATGTTGAGCGTGAGCGCGGTCGGTCGCATCGTCGCAGCCGCGATACCCGCGAGCGCCATCACGGCAAGATAGCCCGATGCACCGGCATGACCGACCGTTGTGTAGATGGCTGCGACGAAAAAAAACGCGACGCAGAGAATGAAAAGCAATTCAGCGGTCATTGAAAACCTCACCGGAGAATGCTGAAAATGCGAAACAAGCTTTTTTTGTTAAACCCCAATTTAATTGGGTCATAAAGTCAGTTTTATTCGCTTTCGAAAATAACAATAAATTGCTTGATTGCCCATTAACATTGAGTGATAGCGGATAGTGCTTGACGGGAAATCTTTGGTACTTACTTCGCGCGTTCGCATGGATCGTCGGAAGCTTGATAATTGAGCGCATCATCACAGGCAAGTGTAGCGTTGCATGCGAAGCGCGCAACGTCAACGCGAACACGTGCCAAAAGAAATAGAGCTTTTTTTGTCGTCCTCCGCTCGCGTTATCACCCCCTCGTCCACAGCAGCAATCGATCGTTCCCGCAGCATCGACACCACCGCACTTCGCGGCGCCTTTGGCAGTTTTGCCACCGGTGTTACCGTCATCACCACGCTCGACGAACACGGCGCACCAGTGGGGCTCACTGCAAATTCGTTTGGCTCGGTGTCGCTTGATCCGCCGCTCGTGCAGTGGAGTCTGCGCATCAATTCGGGACTACATCGAACGTTCGTCGAAGCGTCGCACTTTTGCGTGAGCGTGCTTGCGCATGAGCAGGAGGCGGTGGCAAAACAATTTAGCTCGCGTGCACCCGATCGCTTCGAAGGGATCGAACTGGTAACGCAACTCGGCGTGCCGCCGTTGATCGCCAATGCGCTCGCGCATTTCGTGTGTCGCAAGATTAACGATTATCGCGTTGGCGACCATGAGCTATTCGTGGGTGAAGTGTTGCGTGTGGCGACGTTTCCTGGCGAACCATTGGTCTTTCACGCAAGTAAGTTCAAACGTCTCGAATTGTAGGAGCGGCTTGCCGCGACCCAAGTTCAATCAACCGATAACGTTTCGCTTGGCGAGGTCGCGGCGAGCCGCTCCTACAAAAAGCCGATCGCAACGAGCGTCATTACTACCGGCTCTACAAAAGCGAATACTGCGCGATCGGCGCAAACGTCTTTCGATGCAATTCGCATGGTCCCAATCTCGCAATAGCGTCCATATGTTGCTGCGTACCGTAGCCTTTGTGTTGCGCGAAGCCATAGCCAGGGAATTTGCTGTCCATCGCGATCATGAATTCGTCGCGTGCGGTTTTCGCAAGAATGGAGGCGGCACCGACCTCTTTCACGGTTGCATCGGCCTTCGGCAGCGCACGCAATGCAATCGACTGCGTTTTGCACCAGGCAACGAGTGCCTTCGGCAGCTGCGTGCCATCGATCACAATTTCACGCACCTCGTCGCGCGCATGAAGCGCGTTGAAGGCCTCATGCATGCCTTTAAGCGTTGCCTGCAGGATGTTGATGCAATCGATGGTGTTTGCATCAATTGCAGTGATCGACCACGCGAGCGCGTTCTCTTTAATCTCTAATGCAAGCGCATCGCGCGACGCTTCACTGAGTTTTTTCGAATCATCGATGCCCTTGATCGCAAGTCCGCGCGCGCCGAGCACCACCGCCGCCGCATACACCGGCCCGGCTAGCGGACCGCGTCCGGCCTCATCAATCCCGCAGCGCATCTAGAGCACCTTTAACACCGCATCTGCGAACGGCTGCGCGACGGGCGCTTGCAGGCTTGCGCGAATCGCGGTGAAACGATCAATCATGTGCGTGCGGCGCTCGTTCGATGCAAGCAGTTCGAGTAGCGACTTCGAAAGATTGGCGACGGTCGCCTCTTTCTGCAAAAACTCGGGTACGAGAAAATTTTTCTCCAGAATGTTCGGCAGCGACACGTAGGGCAGCAACAACTTTCGTTTGACCATCGCATACGTCATCGCGCTGATGCGATAAGTCACGACATGTGGGCAGCCATGAATCGCCGCTTCGAGGCTCGCCGTGCCCGACGCAATCAGACCGACATCGGCGGTACGCAGCGCGAAATCGGCGTGCCCGAACAACAAATCAACTTTGCTTGCGATTGCAGCACCATGTGCCCACAGCGCCGCTTCAAAGATTGCACGCGTTTCCCGATTGACCAGCGGCACGAGAAACCGTGCATTCGGCCGCTCGCGCGCTACCGTTTCAATCGTATTGACGAAAAGCTCTGCATGAAAATTGAGCTCCGAAATACGCGAACCAGGCAATACCGCGATTAGCTCTTCAACCGTGGGATCATCCTTGAATTTGGTGAAGCTACGACGCAGTTCAAATTTGTTCGCCTCGCTGCTTACCCCACGCGCCATCGGATGCCCGACGAAGCTAGCGGCGACGTTGTGTTTAGCGAGCAATTCCGGTTCGAACGGAAACACACAGAGCATGTGATCGAGCGATTGATGAAATTTCTTCGCACGCTCGGGTCGCCACGCCCAAAACGAAGGACACACATAGTGCATCGTTTTAACGCCGCTTGCTTTGACTTGTTTTTCGATACGCAGATTGAAGTCCGGCGCATCGACACCGATGTAGAGATTCGGTTTAAGCGCCTGAATCTTCGCGAGCAGTTCGCGTTTGAGTCGCAGGATACGCGGCAGCGATGAGAGCACTTCAGCGTAGCCGCGCACCGAAAGCGTTGCGCAATCGAACCATTGCTCAACCCCCGCTGCACGCATCTTCGGGCCACAGACGCCGTAGAACTTCACGCTCGGATCGACACTGCGCACCTCTTCCACCAGATGCGCAGCCAGCTGATCGCCGGAGGCTTCTCCAGCGACGATCACAATCTGCTTCATTTCAACTAACGAGCGAGTCCGCGACCGGACACGGCAAGAAAATCAATCAGTGGTTTCAACGCGCGCTTTGCCGAGTCGTTTGATTCATCGTACAGCGCTTGCAAATCGATCTTCGCTTCGGCAAGCACTTTGCCTGAGCGCCAGATGAGCTTGTGCGCCGCGCGAACCGCAGCCATCGCATCGGCGTCGAATCCGCGACGTTTGAGTCCTTCGAGATTCACGCCGCTCACCGTAAATGGATTACCGTTGCCTAAGGCGTACGGTGCGACGTCCTGCAACACGCAAGCGCAGCCGCCGATCATCGCGTGCGCACCGACGCGTGAGAATTGATGAACGGCGGCGAGTCCACCAACAATCGCAAACTCATCGACATCGACGTGACCCGCAAGCGTCGCCGCGTTCGCGAGAATAACGTCGTCGCCGACATCGCAATCGTGCGCAACGTGCGCGCAGGCCATCACGAGGATACGCGAGCCAAGCGTCGTCACGCCGCGATCTTGCGCGGTGCCGCGATGAATCGTGCAGCTTTCGCGAAACACGTTGTCATCGCCGATCACGAGACGCGTTGGCTCGCCTGCGTATTTTTTGTCTTGCGGCGCGAGGCCAATCGATGCGAAGGGATAAAAGGTGTTGCGTGCGCCAATCGTCGTGTTGCCATCGATCACGACGTGCGAAATCAATTTGCAACCCGCACCGATCGTGACGTTTGCACCAATCGTGCAAAACGGACCGACTTCGACATCATCCGCGAGCTTCGCATTCGGGTCGACAATCGCTTGCGCGTGAATTTTCGCCATGTCAACCGACCTCAAGCGCCGCAATGAGTGTTGCTTCGGTCGCGAGTTTGCCATCGACCGTCGCGCGGCATTTGAATTTGCCGATGTTGCGCATGATGCGATCAATCTCCACCGAAAGAATCAATTGATCGCCAGGAACGACCATTTTCTTGAACCGTGCGTCGTCGATGCCCGCGAGATACACGATGCGCTGTTTGTTCGGATCAGTTGCGATCACCGATTCGTAGGCGAGCACGGCAGCCGCCTGCGCAAGCGCTTCGATAATCAGCACACCGGGCATCACGGGCTCAGACGGAAAATGCCCATTGAAAAACGGCTCGTTGATCGTCACATTTTTAAGCGCCGTGATGCGTTTGCCTTTTTCAATCGAGGTCACGCGATCGATCAGCAGAAACGGGTAGCGATGCGGAATGAGTGCGCGTATACGAGCAATATCGTAGATGCCGCTGGGCGTAGCAATAGAGGCAGCGGTAGACGTGGGGTCGTGATCCGACATTAGGACTCCGTTGAATCGGGTTTCTTAGTAGGTGATTTTGCACTTCGACGCAAGTTTGCTGCGATACGCATCCATTCGCGATGCGTGGTCCACGGAAAGACCGCCGTGTAGCGGCCTTTTTCGCGAACGGATTCCGACACCAGCGTGCCGCCCGAAATGATGACATCGTCACAAATTTCCAGGTGTCCGATCACCATAGCTGCGCCGCCGATCATGCAACGCTTGCCGATCGTAGCGCTACCCGCGATGCCCGCGCATCCGGCAATCGCAGTGTGCTCACCAATGCGAACATTGTGTGCGATCTGCACGAGGTTGTCGATCTTTACGCCGTTGCCAATCACGGTGTCTTCAATCGCGCCACGATCAATCGAAGTGTTCGAGCCGATTTCCACATCGTCGCCAATGACTACAGCGCCCACTTGCGGCACCTTCATCCATCCCGTTGGTGTGGGCTGGAATCCAAAACCATCTGAGCCGATGACCGTGCCTGCGTGAATCACACAACGATTACCGATACGTACGCCGTCGTAGATCGTGACGTTCGGATAGATCACACAATCATCGCCGATAACGACGTCGCGTCCGATCTGAACATGGGCGTGAAGTTGCGTGCGAAAACCTATCGAGCTTCGTGCGCCAACGCCAACAAAATCTGCGGCGTAGGCGTCATTTATTGTTGCAGTTGAATGGACGCTTGATAACGCTGATCGCCCACTCATATTCGGCGATTCGTGAAATTGCTGGGATAGCAATGCGGCAAACCCAGCATGCGGCTGTGGGTGTACAAGATGCGCACAACGCGGCGGCACGGGTGCATCGGCGGGCGCGATCACTGCGCTCGCATGGCTCTTTGCGAAAGCAGCCGCGTGGCGTTTGTCGGAGAAGAAAGTGACATCGCCTTCAGCGGCGTAAGTCAAACTGGCGACACTGGTGATTACGACGTTCGCATCGCCGCGCAATTCAATACCAAGCATCTCGGCGAGCGCACCCGCCGTGGTCGGCGAGCGTAGAGCGCGCCCCATTGAGTTATTCCGCGAGCGCCTTGAGGACGCGGTCGGTGATGTCGATGCGTGAGCTGACGAACACCGCTTCCTGCAGAATCAAATCGAATTTCTCCGCCTCTGCGATGCGCTGAATCACGCGCTGGGCACGCTCTTGCAACTGCGCGAGCTCTTCGTTCATGCGAAGATTTTCGTCTTCGCGAAGTTCGCGTTGCGCGCGCTGCAAATCGCGATTGAGCGATTCGAGTTCACGTTGCTTGCTGCGCCGAGCCTCATCGGAAAGCGTGAGTTGTTCTTTATCGAACGCTGCGGTCGCATCGCGAAAACGCTTCGCGAGCTTTTCGACTTCAGCCTGACGCGTCGCAAATTCGCGTTCTAATTTTTTCGATGCACGCTGCGCGGGTGCCGATTCGCGCAGAATTTTTTGTGTATTGACGAAACCGATCTTGATATCACCAACGCGCGCGCTGGCTGTCGTCGCAGGCGCACCCGTAGTCTGTGGCGACTGCGCAAACGCAACCATTGCGCTGCACGCAATGCTCACGACCGTCGCCGCGCGCAACGCCGTATTCGTCCTCAGCAATTTCGAAAACATGATGCGGTGCCTCAACTTGAGCCTAGAACGACGTTCCGACCTGGAACTGGAAGCGCTGGACTTTATCGTCTGGCTTCTTGCCAATCGGAATGCCGTAACTGAATTTAAGGGGACCGATCGGCGATTTCCACGCGAGCGCGATGCCCGCAGAGAAGTGGAAACGTTCGTTATCCTTCTGTAAAGGATCGCCTCGGTCATAGATTTGCCCGGCGTCAAAGAAGATGCTGCCGCGCACATCTTTGGTGTTTTTGGTGCCGGGGAACGGAAACAGAATCTCGTTGTTAATGGTGAACTTGCGGCGACCGCCAAGCGCGCTACCGTTGTAACGCGTTGTACGCGATTCGGTACCGTCAGGGTTGCGTGTCGTGGTGGTGATGCCCTCTTTCGGGCCGAGCGAGTTGGTGTCATACGTACGCACCGAACCCACGCCGCCACCGTAATAATTTTGGAAGAACGGCAACGAGCTGCCGCCATAGCCATTACCAAAACCGGCTTCGAGGTTTGCGCCGTAGACCAAGCCTGCGAAGAGCGGCAAGAAATACTGCGCCTGGTAGTTGATCTTGTAGTACTTGACGTTGGTGACTGGCAAGGTTGACTCGATGCCAATGCTCTGTAGCCACCCCCGCGTTGGGTAATCAATGCTGTCGCGTGTATCACGCGCCCAGCCGCTTTGTATCTTGAACGTGTTGGTGCTGCTACCAAACTCCTTCACGTAATCGAAGAATCGCTGCGGACTCACGCCTTCTGTTAACGTCAATTTCGAATGTTCGCCAGAGAATCCTAGGCTCACGCTATCGGTCTCGCTGATCGGAATGCCGAAGCGCATACCGCCACCGGCAGTTGCCAATTCATAGCTGCCACCGCCTGTTGAGGTCGGATCGTAAGTACGACGGTAAATATCAAAGCTGCGACTCACGCCATCGGGCGTCCAGTAGGGATTGGTGTACGCAATCACCGCCGTTTTCGAGGCACGGCTGGTATTGACTTGCAGGGCAAGTGCATTACCCGTACCAAGCACGTTGTTCTGCGACATCGACGCGGATAGCACGAGTTTCTCTGCGCTCGAATAACCCGCACCTGCGTTGATACTGCCGGTGTTCTTTTCTTTCACTGCGACATCGATGTCAACCTGATCGTTCGAACCGGAGACCGCCTGGTTATCCATGGTGACTTCTTCGAAGAAGCCCAAGCGATCAAGGCGAACTTTCGAACGCTGAATCTTCGCCTGGTCGTACCAAGAGGCTTCGAGCTGGCGCATTTCACGACGAATCACCTCGTCGCGCGTCTGCACATTACCGGCAATGTTGATGCGACGAACGTACACGCGACGACCCGGATCGATCACGTAATTAAAGGCAACCGTTTGTTTCTCACGATCGATTTCAGGCACCGTGTTCACACCTGCAAACGCGTAACCTTCGCGCCCAAGCCGGTCGCTGATAGCTTTAGCGCCGTCGGCAAGACGCGTGCGATTGAACACATCGCCCGATCTAACTGGAATCAAAGCGCGCAACTCGGCTTCGGGCAACAAAAGCTCTCCCGAGAGAGAGACGCCGGAGACGGTGAATTTCGCGCCTTCGTTGATGTTGACGGTGATGAACACCTTCGATTTATCCGGTGACAACGACACCTGCGTCGATTCGACATTGAATTCAAGGTAGCCACGATTGGTGTAGTAAGCGCGAACGGCCTCAAGATCGGCGGAGAGCTTTTGCTTCGAATACTGATCGTCTTTCGTGTACCAAGACAACCAACCGCCAACGGCAAGCTGCATCTGATCGAGCAAAGTTTTCTCAGAGAACGCGCTCGCGCCGATAATGTTGATCGAATCGATGCGCGCGACTTCGCCTTCTTTTACGTCGATCGAAATCGAGGTGCGATTGCGCTCAAGCGGCGTGAGCGTGGTGGTGACTTCGACGTCGTAGCGTCCGCGCGAGAGATATTGTTTTTTAATCTCCTGCTCGGCGCGATCGAGAATCGTGCGATCAAGAATACGGCCTTCAGAGAGCCCCGCATCGCGAAGCGCTTTTTTAAGCGTGTCGGAGTCGAATTCTTTCGCTCCGACAATATTGATAGCCGCAACGGTTGGGCGCTCGACGACGGTGACAATCAATACGCCGTCCTGCGCCTCAACGCGCACGTCGCGGAAGAAGCCAGTTTCAAACAGCGTTTTGATTGCTTTCGAAGCGGCCGCCTGATCGAAACGATCACCGACTTTCACACCGAGGTAGTTAAACACCGTCCCGGGGTCGGTGCGCTGCAAGCCTTCGACGCGAATGTCGCGCACGACAAACGATTCTTGCGCGATGGCGACGGTGGCAACGGTAACCACGCCAGCGACAGCAAGTGCGCGAGCAAGGCGTCGAAGGCGGGTATTTGGAATGGGAGAGGAAGAGTTCGAGTAACGAGTCACGAGAAGATGCGATGAAAGTCGTTGTAGAGCGCGAGCGCGGTGAGCGAGGTCACGAATCCGATACCGATTCGCTGCCCGATGATGAGTGCGCGCTCCGACGGCGGCGACCCTTTAATAGCTTCAAAGAGATGATATAGCAACTGCCCCCCGTCTAGCATCGGCACCGGAAGCAAATTGAGCACACCAATGGAAATACTAACAATCGCGAGGAAGAATAAAAACGCCGTGAAGCCCTGTTTTAGCGTGACGCCAGCGCCTTCAGCCATCGACAACGGCCCAGAAACCTGACGCAGCGAAATCTCGCCCGTCACCATGCCCCAGAGCACGCGAACGGTGAGCGCTGTTGCCTCCCAGGTGCGATGCATGCCTTCGACAAACGCTGCGCCGAAGCCACGCTGGGTTGACGAAAGCGCGCCTGCACTCACGTCAAGCAAATTGATGGGCGTCACATCGATGCGTCCGATTGCGCGATCAGCTGTGTTGATCGATCTCGGCGTCACCACGATTTTTTTGCTCGATCCCGCGCGATCAACGGTGAGCTCAACCGCGCGATTGGGCGAGGCCTGAATGATCTGCGTGAATTCGAACCATTCGTTCACGCGTTTGCCATCGACCGCGACCACGCGATCGTTCGCCTGGAGACCCGCGACAGCGGCAGGACCATTTTCAACAACGCTGCCGATCAGCGACGGTTGATAAATGCCGATCCCCCATGCAACAAGGCGCTTGCCCGTTGGATCCTCGTTAGCAGCAAGCGGTGCACGCTGCAGCTCAAGATCACGCTCGATACCGCCCTCAACGACCTTAATCGTCAATCGCTCATCGAACATATGTGACAAGAGCTGCCAGCGCACATCGTCCCAGTTATAAACATCACGGACGCCGATTTGTGTGACCGTTTCGCCACCGCGAAGCCCAGCAAGCGCCGCCGCCGTTTCCGCGCGTGGCGACGCTAGCACGGCGGTCAGCGATCTCTCTGGCATTGCGAGCGCCACAGCATAGAGCGCGAGTGCGAGAACAAAATTTGCGAAAGGCCCAGCCGCAACGATCACGGAGCGCTTCCAGAGAGCCTGTTGGTCGAACGCGTGTTTTCGCTCCAATGGCGAGATCACGCCTACATCGGTGTCGCGTGTATCGAGCATGCGCACGTAACCACCAAGCGGAATCGCAGAAACCGCGAATTCGTCGCCTTTGAAAATGCTGCGCTTTCCAGTCCACTTAAGCAGCACCGGACCGAAGCCCACGGAGAAACGCAGCACACGCACGCCCAGCCAACGCGCAGCGAGATAGTGACCGAATTCGTGCACGGTTACGAGAATAGCAACCGCGAGCAAAAAGCCGATCAATGCGCTACCGAAAATACTCATGCTGCTATTTTCCCATTCGCGCCGTTCTTCGCACTGACGAGCAACGAGCGCGCGATGACGCGGGTTGACGCGTCGCGGGCAAACACTTCATCGAGCGATGTCGGCTCGCTCACATTAGCGCGCGAAAGCGTCTGTTCAACGAGCGGCACGATCTGAGTGAATTTGATTTCGCGATTTAAAAACGCGGCGACGGCGATTTCGTTGGCTGCATTGAGCGCAAGACAACTGCCTTGCCCCGCGCGTAACGCGGCGTAGGCAAGATTGAGTGCAGGGTAGCGTTGATGATCCACGTCGAAAAATTCCAATCGTCCGACTCGCGAGAGCGAGAATCGTTCGACGTCAATCGGTAATCTTTCGGGCGCATCCAGGGTTTTCGCGAGCGCATGAGCGATCGGCACTTGCATATCCGACGGGCCCACATGCGTAATCATCGATCCGTCGACCATTTCGACCACTGCGTGTACCGAGCTCGTCGGATGAATCAACACGTGAATATCTTCGGCGGGGCGGTTGAACAACAACGAGGCCTCGATGACTTCCAACCCCTTGTTCATTAAGGTTGCCGAATCGACCGAGATTTTTCGCCCCATGTCCCAGGTCGGGTGTTTGCATGCCTCTTCCGGTGTGATGGCGTCGAACGAGTCGAGTGCGCGCGTACGAAACGGGCCGCCGGAGGCTGTGAGCGTAATGGCGTGTACGCGCGATGGCTCGCAATACATGCCGCTTGCGCACTGGTACACGGCGTTGTGCTCACTGTCGATGGGCAGTATCGTCGCGCTTTTTTCTTGCGCGAGCTTGAGCAGAAGATTACCGGAAGCAACCAATGCTTCCTTGTTCGCAAGCAGCACCACTTTGCTCGCGTTAACCGCAGCCCACGTTGACGGTAGTCCTGCGAAACCGGCAATTCCGGCAACCACAACATCGGCGTTCACGAGCGTTGCGCAGGCGTTCACAGCGTCGTCGCCACCTTCAATCCTTATTCTTGAGCGGTGGCGCGAATTCGCAGCTGCAAGTTGCGTCGCCGCATCGGTGTCGCTCATCGCAACAAAGTCGGGTTCGAACTCATTGATGATCGGAAGCATCGCTTGCCAATTGCGATGCGCAGCAACGGCAACGACACGAAATTTGTCGCGATGTTGGCGAATAACTTTAAGCGTACTCTCGCCGATAGAGCCGGTGGCGCCGAGGATCGCGATGTTACGCAAGGTCACCCCCGCGAAGCGGATGTTTGAAAAGCCGAGGGAATAAAACGAAAGTGATGAGCCAAAAAATCAGCAACCAGGTGAAGAGCGAGGAAAGCGCAAAAATCGTCGCAGTTGATGCAGCTCCGCCTTCCGGAATCAGTGCGTACATAACATCACTCGGTAACACGCGAAAAAGTATTTGGCTGATCGGATCGCCCGCGAGCAACACAAAACGGGCAAATGGTGTACCACTCGACAAATACGCGACGACCGCCAACGCAATCGTGCAAGCAATAGCAAACAGCAGCGAAACAAATGTGCGCTTTAGCATTGGGAACTCACTTCCACAACGGCACCACAAAACTCAGCAGCAATGTCGCAATGGGCAACACCGCAAGCTGAGCGTCGATTCGGTCAAGTACACCGCCGTGCCCTGGCAAAAGCTTGCTGGAATCCTTCGCACCAGCCTGTCGTTTTAGCTGCGATTCCCACAGATCACCGATAACAGCCATCGCCCCGATCGCGCCACCAAACAGGGCGATTACTATCAAAATAGAAATATCTTGAGATAGATTTAAATAATATGCTGCGCCCAATGACCACAGGGCTGCAGCGACGATGCCCGCAATAGCACCCTCCCTCGATTTCCCTGGGCTAATGGCAGGTGCGAGCTTCACACGCCCGAACTTTCTGCCGAAAAAGTAAGCAGCAACATCGGCGACTACGGTGAGCACGACGACAGCGACGAGATACCACGCGCTGAGTTTGTAGAGCGCAACGGCCGAGAGCCACGCCGCCGCGATTAGCACCGCGAAAATCACGCGGCCTGACACGGAAGAAATATCGATAGACCGCTTCGCGAGCTGCAACGGCGCGATCACCACCCAAAACACCGTTACGACCACCAAGAACATCGTGAGGATCATTGCTGAATCCGCCGCGTTGTGAAGGCTATATGCCACGAATGCGATGGCGCCAACGGTGAGTGCAAGTTGCAAAACAATAGCCGGTCTCGCAGCGAGTTGCGCGCCCTCCCAAGCGGCGGCAAGACAAAACACGGTCACCAACGCCGCCCAAAAATGAGCCGAGCCGCTTGCGAGCACACCGATCACGACAGCTGCAAGAATCAACGCCGTCGTAAGACGTATCGGCAAATCCGATTTCTTTTTTGCAGGTTCGACGCTGTTGTTCAAAATCAAACTTTCGCGAGCTCGCTGCGAACCTGTTCACCGGTTTGTCCAAAACGGCGCTCGCGCGAAGCGAACCATTCGAGCGCGGTGTCGAATTCACGCTCGTTGAATTCGGGCCACAGCACATCGGTAAAGTAGAGCTCCGTGTAGGCCAATTGCCATAACAAAAAATTGCTGATGCGACGCTCGCCGCCGGTGCGAATAAACAGATCGGGATCAGGCTGATCGGCGAACGCGAGATATTTCGTGAATTGCGGGGCTTCGCCCACCGCGCTCGCGCGAGCGACAGCCTGCTCAATATCCCACCGACCGCCGTAGTTCACGGCAACGTTGAATGTGAGATTTGTATTGCCTCGCGTGAGCGATTCGGCCTGCGAGATCTGCGACTGAATATCGCTTGACAGCGCCGAAACATCGCCAATCGCGCGAAACCGAATGCCGTTCTCGTGAAGCTTCTGCACTTCGTCACGTAGCGCCTTGAAGAAAAGCTCCATCAAGTAGCTCACCTCATCTTCAGGGCGCTTCCAGTTCTCGCTACTAAACGCAAACACCGTTAAGTGTTTCACGCCACGCTCGCCCGCCACACGCATGAGTGCACGCACCGCCTCGACGCCCTGACGATGGCCCGCCACGCGTGGCAAAAAACGCTTCTGCGCCCAACGACCATTGCCATCCATCACCACGGCAACGTGCTTTGGAATCGACAGCGACGAACTCACGATGAAAAAGGAAATTGAATAACGACGATTAGACCGACATCAGTTCGGCTTCTTTGGCCGCAAACATCTTGTCGATTTCCTTGATCGTGTTGTCAGTCATCTTCTGCACTTCGTCTTGTGCACGACGCTCTTCGTCTTCAGAGATTTCTTTTTTCTTGAGCGCATCTTTAAGCGTGTTGTTCGCGTCGCGACGCACGTTACGCACGGCGACGCGCGAATCTTCCGCTTCGCTCTTTACAAGTTTGACGAGCTCCTTACGGCGCTCTTCGCTCATCATCGGCATCGGTACGCGAATGATGTCGCTGTTGACCGAGGGGTTCAATCCGAGATCGGCTTCGCGAATGGCTTTTTCGACCGCCTGAATCATTTTCTTTTCGAACGGCTGCACACCGATCGTGCGCGCATCGAGCAAGGTGACATTCGCCACACCCGTGATAGGCGTCATTGCGCCATAGTATTCGACGTTCACCGTGTCCAACATGCCCGCATGTGCGCGGCCGGTGCGTACTTTAGTGAAGTTGTTTTTGAGCGCCTCAATGGCTTTTGCCATTTTGGTCTCTGCGGTCTTTTTGGTTTCGGCAATCATTTTTGATTCCTCGCTGAAATTCTTGTTGTCAGGGCGTGCTAACAGGTCACTGTCGTGCCTTCGTCTTCGCCGCACACCACGCGCTTAAGCGCCCCTGCTTTGAAAATCGAGAACACATTAAGACGCAAATTCTGATCGCGACAAAGCGCGAGCGCAGTGGCGTCCATCACCTTCAAATTTTTAACAATCGCTTCGTCGAACGTGAGCGCAGAATAGCGCGTTGCTGTTTTGTCTTTCATCGGATCGGCGGTGTAAACACCATCGACTTTCGTCGCTTTTAAGACGAGATCGGCGCTGATTTCGCGACCGCGTAGCGCGGCGCCGGTGTCGGTCGTGAAAAACGGATTGCCGGTGCCCGCAGCAAAGATCACGATCTTGCCCTCTTCCAAATAGCGAAGCGCCTTGCCGCGAATGTAGGGCTCGGCCACCGAGTCGATGCGCAGCGCAGATTGCACGCGCGCCGCGAGGCCACCGCGTCGCATCGCATCGGCGAGCGCGAGCGCGTTCATGACGGTTGCGAGCATGCCCATGTAATCAGCCGTCGCGCGATCCATACCGACCGCGCTCGGCGCGATGCCGCGAAAGATATTGCCACCACCGATCACGACGGCAATTTCGACGCCCATGTCGTGAACTTCTTTGATTTCGGCGACGATGCGATCAATGACCTGCGGGTTGATGCCGTAGGCATCTTCACCCATCAAGGCTTCGCCAGAGAGTTTGACCAGAATGCGTTTGAAAGCGGGTGTAGGCGTGCTCGACATAACCCGTAAGTTTAGCGTTTGTGAACGGCTTGTAGGAGCGGCTCTGCTGCGATACGTCGTTCGCGCACGACCAATCGCGGCAGAGCCGCTCCTACAAGTCAAACACAAAATGAAAAACGGCTCCGAAGAGCCGTTTTTTCTGTTGCACGGATTACGCCAGTGGAACTTCCCCACCGAGCGACGGCAATCTGGGTTGCCGTCCTCCGTGCGCAGGCGATGGGTCTAGAGGCCCTTCGCCGCCGCCGCTACTTCCGCTGCGTAATCCACGACCTTTTTTTCGATGCCTTCGCCAACGACGAAGAGCTGGAAGCTATGCACCGTCGTATTCGCGGCCTTGAGCACCTTCTCTACCGTTTGCTCAGGATCTTTCACGAACGGCTGACCGAGCAAGGTCACTTCCGCGAGGTACTTGTTGATGCGCCCCTCGACCATCTTGGCAACGATGTCGGCCGGTTTGCCCGATTCCGCAGCTTGCGCCGTGAAAATCTTGCGCTCGTTCTCGATCAACTCGGCAGGCACTTGTTCTTTCGACACGCACACCGCGCGGGTTGACGCGATCGATGCGGCCAAGTGCATTGCAACGTCGCGCGCGATGTCACCGTTGCCCGTGTATTCCACGAGCACACCAATGCGTCCGCCGCCATGCGAATAGCTCGCAACCTTGTTCGACGCGATGCGCGCGAAGCGACGTGCGGTCATGTTCTCGCCGATTTTTTGCACGAGTGCAGCGCGTTTCACTTCGGCCTTCTCGCCGTCGATCATCGTTTCCATCAACGCGGCAACATCGGCCGGATTATTGTCACCAATGCTCTTCGCGAGTGCAGCTGCCATTGCGAGCACGTCTACATTGCGCGCGGCGAAATCGGTTTCGCAGTTGAACTCAACCAACGCGCCTTTCGATGCATCAGCAGAAACGTAAACGCCGATCGTGCCTTCTGCGGCTTGGCGCGCAGCAGCTTTCACTGCTTTCGCGCCGGATTTAATGCGAAGCAATTCTTCGGCGGCTTTGATATCGCCATTGGTTTCGGTGAGCGCTTTCTTGCACTCCATCATGCCGAGACCGGTCATTTCGCGCAGCTCTTTAACGAGCGATGCAGAGATTTCTGCCATTTTTATTCTCCAACTCTGGTGAGCAACGCGCGAATGGCGCGTTGCGAAAATTCAATATGAAAAAGGGGTCGACGCGCGACCCCTTTGCTGTGTCGCGAGCGACTTACTGCTTGGCTTCCATCTCGGCCGGATCGACCTCGACGAATTCCTCGGTTTGCTCTTTCACGATCTCTTG
>JBOFBL010000125.1:0-3449 GCA_051645545.1 Casimicrobium sp.
TCGATCAACAGAATGTCCGCAAGATAGCCTTCACGGATATAGCCCAGCACTTTGCCCATGCGCATCATCGGTCCGCCCCATGCGGTCGCGGAGAGCAGTGCCTCCATCGTGCTCATGCCGAGATATTTCACGAAGTACTCGAGGTCTTTCGCGTTCGTGCCATGCGGCGTCCATGCAAAGCCGTAATCGCCACCGGGCAACACACGAATGCCGCGTCTGCGCATGCCTTTGAGGCTTTCAATCGCCGCTTCCAGTTCGCGGTGATAGCCCATCTTCTTAGTCACCTCGGGCGTCAATCCCCATTCGCTTGCGTGGTGGCTCGTGTTGATGAGCCACGCGAGACCGGGAGCAACGAAGTGTTCGAACTTCTTCGCTTCCAACATATCGAGCGCTTCTTCATCGGCAAAGCTCGCGTGATAAATCACTTCGATGCCTTGACGAACGCATTCTTTGATCGACCAGGTGCTTCGCGCGTGCGCGGCAACGCGTTTACCCCAGCGCTTTGCTTCATCGACACACGTCCGAATTTCTTCTTCAGTGAACTGGCTCTGCTCGGACGGCATGCCTGTGATCGATTCGCCCGACAAATTGATCTTCAAACTATCGACGCCGTACTTGCAGAACATGCGAACGCAGCGTCGCATTTCATCTGCGCCGCTCACAATCGCGCCGAACGCAAACTCATGTTGCGGTAAATGCGGAGCCGTTGTGTCACCCAAGCCACCGGGCACGGTGATCTCTTGACTCGCTGCGAGATAGCGCGGGCCAATAATCGTGCCGTCGTTGATTGCATTGCGAATGACCACATCGAGTCGCGGTTTCGCCGTCGCGGCGCCGACACAACTCGTCCAGCCCATGTCGAGATAAGTTTTCGCGACACTCGCGCACCACAGAATGTGTTCCTCGGGCGGCATGCGCTGAATGCTGTCGAGCGACGGTTGATTGTTCCAACTGAAATGCGTGTGCGCTTCGACCATGCCGGGCATCAGAAACGCGCCGTTGCCATCGATGACTGTCGCTCCAGCGATCGGCGGCGTGCGTTGCCCGAACGCGGTCTTTACGACGCGCGAAATCTTGTTGCCACTGACGAGTACGTCGCCCGTGAACGGCGTTTCGCCGCCGCCGTCGAAGATGCGCACGTTGGTGAAAAGTACGTCGGCCATCGTCTGCTCCTTCTCTACCGTGCGCGTTCGATGAAATCGCGCATCAAGCGCTGACATTCGTTGCTGCGCTCGAACATTGGCCAGTGGCCGCAGCGCGAGAGTGTTTCGACACGCGCGTTCTTGAGTTGCTTCGCGAGGTCGCGCGCACCCGACAGCGGCGTCACCACATCTTCGTCACCGTTTACGATCAGCGTCGGGCATGTAATCAAATCGAGCCGTGCGGATTGCGCCTCGGCGAGTGCGATGCAATTGCGCGCAAACCCTTCGGCGCATTGTGCGCCGATACTTTCGCGAATGTAGGCCACCGTGTTAGGTTGCATCTCGCGCGTACTCGCCGAGAGCGAGGCTTGCGAAATCGCTTCGGCGATATCGAACATGCCTTGCTCGCGCGCCGCGGCTGCACGAGCGCGCATGCTCTCGCGCTGCACAGGCACGGGTTGCGCCATCGCGCCGAAGAGCGAGAGGCTGCGCACAAGGTTCGGCGCTTTTGCCGCAACGTGCAAGGAAATGATTGTGCCGAACGAATGCCCCGCAAAATGTGCACGTGAAATGCCTAGCGATTCGCACACACGAATCAAACAATCGGCATGCGTTTCCGCAGAAATCTTCCCTGCGTGTGGCGTTGCTTCGCCAAGCGCGTGCGCTTTGGTCGAGCGTCCCGCACCAGGCAATTCGGGTCGCACACAGCGCCAACGCGAGAGCGCAGGCATGAGTGGTGTCCATGCATTAAGCGAACCGCCCAGACCATGGACAAGCACGATTGCGTCGCCTTCGCCGCGTACATCCACCGCCATTCGATCAATCCAGATCAAACTCATCGTGCGCTATTCCTCAAACCTGTTTTCAATCGCGCCAATGCCTTCGATTTCAACGCGCATCACATCGCCTGATTGCAACCACTTCGGTGGAGTAAATCCCATGCCGACACCACTCGGTGTGCCGGTCGCGATCACATCGCCCGGATACAGCGTGATGCCGCGCGAACAGTGTTCGATCAAACTCGGAATGTCGAACATCATGTTTTGTGTATTGCCATCTTGTCGCAGCTCACCATTGACCCAGCCGCGCACGCGCGTGTTGCGGCCATCGACTTCATCGGCTGTAGTAATCCAAGGCCCCATCGGGCAAAACGTATCGAAGCTCTTGCCGAGATGCCACTGTTGATGACGCACCTGCACATCGCGCGCGGAAATGTCGTTCACCACCGTGTAACCGAACACGTGATTCATCGCGCTCGATTTCGAAATATCACGACCGCCACGACCGATCACAATGGCGAGTTCGCTTTCGTAATCAATCTCCGCGCTCACACGCTTACCGGGTAAACGCACCGTATCGTGCGGCCCGATCACTGTTTCCGGCACTTTCGAAAACACGATTGGCCACTTCGCTTCCTGGCTTACGACATCGCGAAAAACAGTGCTCGCGAGTTCTTCGGCGTGCGCACGATAGTTGCGGCCGACGCAGAAAATATTGCGACGCGGTCTTGGAATCGGAGCGCGCAGCGTGACCGCAGAGGTTGGCAAACGCGTACCAATTTCTTTCGGAAGGGATTCACCAGCGGTCAAACGCTCGACGAGTTCGAGTGCACCGCGTTCGGCGTCAAAAACTGCAAGCGGCGTGACTTCGCTACCGTCCGCGCTGACTGTGCCAGCGTACGAGCGACCACCCCAGCGCCAGCTGGCAACGCGCATCCCGCATTCTCCTTTTGTGCGTCGTTCTCGTCGTTGCGAAAACGATCAGCTTTTTTCCCTTGCGATTTTGAGACAGGCGTCTCAAAATTAGATGCGCGGATTATTCAGCGAATCTTCGCGACTTTGCAAGTGTTCATTTCGAAATTCATCAAGTGAAAACCCGTTCTGCACCGCACAAAAAAGCGCGACCCACGCCAACAACCGGACCAACACCGCCCGCGCGCGGCGTTAAGGCGGCAACGTTCCGTTTACTGCTCGATACTGCGATCGAAATCATTCAAGACGGTCACATTCCGAGCGTTGCAGAAGTTGCAGTGCGTGCCAACGTGTCTCGTGCGACTGCCTATCGTTATTTTCCGAGTCGCAGCATCTTGGTCACAGCAGTGATCGACAAATCGCTGGGGCCGGTGCGCAAACTGCCGTCGAACATTCCCGACGGCCGCGAACGCGTGCACGAACTTTTCATCGAAACCTTTCCGCGCTTTACCGAATACGAAGCGCAGTTGCGTGCCGCAGCGCAACTCTCGCTCGAACAATGGGCGCTAGAACGTGCGGGCTTACTCGAGGAGGAACCATACCGACGCGGTCATCG